>JAVBQW010000208.1:0-26686 GCA_031548665.1 Thermoguttaceae bacterium | reverse complement strand
TCGGCGTTGTTTGTGAATGCAACCTTGATTCTGCCGCAAGGCTGGAGGCTGGAGACCGTAGGGAACGGTTGGAAACCGGGAACTCCAGCCTCCGGCCTACAGTCTCCAGCCTCGTTCAATGTTCGATGTTTTGTAACTTGCACAGTGCAAATAGCAGCCAACAAAAAAACCAATACCACGGTCGGCAACAACGATATAGATTGTTTTCGAAAAAGCAACGACCACAATCCGCATCCGAACCCGATGGGAATCGCCGCCAAACCGGTAAAAAACACACAGGCAATCAAGGGTTCAAAAGGAAGGAATTCTTTTTTCGTCGCACCGTCGACGTCGATGTTGTCAATCGTTCCAAAAAATACGCCAAAAGCAACGAAAACCCACAGCAGGCAGAGCCAGGCGACAAGCGTCAACCAAAGCGATTCGCTTCGACGGGGCGCATCGGATGGTTCGGCTTTCGGGTTTTCCGTTTCCGTGGTCATGGAAATATCTTTTCAACGGCAACGATCTTCGAATTCGGCCAACGTTACGATTTTCGTCTTCTCGAATTCTTTCAGGACAAGCAGGTCGGCGTCGCCGGTGATCAGGTAATCGGCGTCGCCGTCTTTTGCCAAGGCGAGGAGAAAGTTGTCCTTCGGATCCCGGCAAAGCTCGACTTTGGATCGAACGTCGACCATTTCCACGACATCACGAAGCAGTCGAATCAAAGCATCGACGTCCTTCGTCCCGAAGTACCGGGAAAATTTTCTCTTTGCCGACGTGGATTTCAATTCTTCGAAAAGTTCTTCGGAAAACAATAAATCGAATTCCTCCCGGATCCATCGGTTCAACCGCCGTGAGATCAACGTACTGATCCACACGTTCGTATCGACGACGATTCTATTTGCTCTGGTTCGCTTTGGCATATCGTTCCCGTCGTACTTTTTTGACTTCCGCGACAATATCTTCCATGGACGGCGGCTCGGGATTACCGTGATCCGCTTGATGTTTTTCGATGTTTCGCGAAAGGTCTTCAAGCCGCATTTTTATTGATTTTCGTGGGGATTCCGGCTCGTCGATTTCGATCAGGTCGAGCGACGCGAGGTCGTCGATCAGGCGTTCCGCTTTCGGATTGACGATCCGGATACGCAATGTTTTCACGGCGGTCATCGATCGGCTCCTTTCAGTTCTTTTTACTGTGAAACGGCATTCGCCTGATATTTCGGGAAAATGTTTTTTTCGTTTCTTTTTTCGTAAAGTCAAATTCCGTCGAAAAATAAGCCGACCAACGGAAGGCGGCGATGAGGCCGAAGGCTATTCAAGGAAAAGCCCTACCGTGCTACGGTATCGTTCGGTTTCAATGTCGTTTTGATCGCCAGCTCGTCGAGTTGTTTCGTCGCGACGGGGCTCGGGGCGCCGGTCATCAGGTCGGCGGCTTTCGCCGTCTTCGGGAACGCAATGCAGTCACGAATATTGTCCAAACCGCCGAACAACATCACCAAACGGTCCAAGCCCAACGCGATTCCGGCGTGCGGCGGAGCGCCGAATTGCAACGCTTCCAACAGAAAGCCGAACTGCTGCTTCGCCGTTTCCAACGACAAACCGAGCAAATCGAAAACCTTTGATTGCGTTTCCGAATCGTGAATTCGGACCGTGCCGCCGCCGACTTCGAAACCGTTCAGCACCAAGTCGTACGCTTGGGCTCGAATCGCCCCGGGGTTGGAGTCCGGAGTACCGGCTAAATGGTGGAGGTCCTGCGTCAAGGGGGCCGTGAAGGGGTGATGCATCGCAACCCATCTCTTCTCTTCGGCGTCCCAATCGAACATCGGAAATTTTACGATCCAGCAGAAATTCATCTCGTTCGGATTGATCAACTTGAGTTCCGCCGCGAGCCGTCGCCGCAGACCGTTGAGCACCTTACACGTTACGGAAAACGTGTCCGCCGAGAAAAGAATGAAGTCGTTCTTTTCCGCTCCGACCCGTTTTGCGATTTTGTCGAGCTGCTCTTCAGTAAAATTCTTCGCGATCGGTCCGGCGAGTTTGCCGTCGGTATCGACTTTCAACCACGCAACCCCTTTCGCTCCGAATTGTTCGATCACCCAATTGTTCAGGCCGTCGATATCCTTGCGGGAATACTTTTCCGCCGCTCCCTTGGCGTTGATCGCCCGGATTCGACCACCCGAATCGGCGACACCACGGAAGACCCGGAACTCGACTTCCTTCGCAATGTCCGTCAGATCGATCAACTCCATGCCGAAACGGAGGTCCGGCGCGTCGTGTCCGAACCGTTCCATCGCTTCGTCGTAACACATCCGGGGAATTTTGTCCCCTTTGATTTCCCGACCGAGAACTTCCTTCATCAACCGCTCGACCAAGCCGCTGATCATTCCGATGATATCTTCGCTGTCGACGAACGACATTTCGAGGTCGAGCTGCGTGAACTCCGGTTGCCGATCCGCTCGGAGGTCTTCGTCACGGAAACAGCGGGCGATCTGAAAATATCGGTCGTATCCGGCGATCATCAGAATCTGTTTATAGAGCTGCGGCGACTGCGGCAGGGCGTAAAACTGTCCTTGGGCGACGCGGCTGGGAACCAGATAATCCCGGGCTCCTTCCGGCGTGCTCTTGCCGAGCATCGGCGTTTCGACTTCGACGAAGCCGTTTTCGTCGAAATAATCCCGAGCGACTTTGCAGATTCGGTGCCGCAACGTCAGCGTTTTCTGCATCGCGGGACGGCGGAGGTCCAAATATCGGTATTTCAGTCGGGTTTCCTCGGCGGGAACTTCCGGAGCGGACGGTTGGAACGGAACGACCGCTGTTCGATTCAAGATCGTGAGTTTTTCCGCTTTGACTTCGATTTCGCCGGTCGGAATCTTTTTGTTGACGATTCCTTCAGGTCGAAGTTGAACGGTTCCCTCGATTTGGACGACGTCTTCCGGATGCAGCGACCGAACCGTATCGGCCAAACTCTGCGAGAAAACGATCTGCGTCAGCCCGTATCGGTCGCGCAAATTGATAAAAAGGATCCCGCTGTGGTCGCGGACGGAGTCAACCCAACCGGCCAGCGTGACGGCTTGTCCTTGGTGTTCTGCTCGAATTTCGCCGCAAGTCTTTGAACGCAACAAAGTAAGGTACTCCTTTTTTAAATAAAAACGTAGGGCCGATTGGATGCGCAAGCTTCCTTATTCTAAAACCGGAGCAAAAAAAGTCAATGCGACGCCGTCCGCTCGCAGGAGGATTGCAGATCGGTTCTTTGGCAGCCGGGCGCGGCGTTGAAAAACAAGCGGGACGAATTCTTAAACTCCCGAGGGAGGGGCGTCGATAAGATGGATGATACTGTTTAGGAGCATTGCGCCGCATTGCCGTCGCATATTGCCTATACTGCCTGCATTAACCGAGCGAAACAAGGAAGTTTTCCCATGGCTCGCAGACTGCTCATTCTCTCTGTTCTTTCGTCGATCGGCCTCTTGGTTGTCTCCTTCACGGAAACGACGGTTTTTGCGGCTACGAACACTTACCCTGCGACCACCGTCACTGGGTTGAACGACATCTTCAATCGACCAGCCACGGCCGCGAATGTCGTCGCCAACAACGATACCGTGTCGTTGACGATCACCGTCGACCCTCTGGAAGCTCTTCGCGTGGATACCATTCCGATGGACTCCACGCCGGTGAATACCAGAAACGTCAATTACAACTTGAACGTTGAGAAAAGAGGGTTGGGAATTTGGCGATTGGGAGATGGAAAACTCCATGATGATGCCACGGGAACGACGCAGATCTATACCATGGACAACATTCTGCGGTCCGGAACCGGGGCAAACTCGTTCGCCGTTTCCGCTGGTTTCCTCGATTTGATGCGGGGAACGAACTTAACGTTCGCGGGAGGAGCCGCGCTCAGTGATTTTACGCTCAAATCGGGCGCCCAGCTTAATTTTCGAGGAGAAAATACGCTCAAGCCGGCTGGAAGAATGGTCCTGGAAAACAACAGCACGCTCGGTTTCGACCTGACCCATGTGATGGACCCGGATTTTAACAAAGGGGTCGCTCTGGACACGCCGATCGTGACGATTTCCGGCGTCTCGATCACGAAGACGAATCCTACGGACAAGATCAATCTCGATCTTCTCGGCTTCGCAGACATTGAAGATCCCAAAGGGAAGACGGTTGCCTTAATTACCTATACCTACACGCCGACGGTTCCTCCGGGAGAAACGGCCCAGATTCCGCCTCCGTTGTATATCGGTTACGCCGGAGACGATAGAAACCCCGCGATTCCGGCGAGCGTCGAATTGCTCGTTCGTGGTGAAAAATGGGCCGATGTCGTTGCCGCCGCCGGAGGACGGTTGAGTGGAACCTTGGATCAGGATCCGACGCCGCCGGCGACCAATCCGACGACGACACTGAAAATCAGCAATCTCGTTTCCGACCTTCGAACTGTGACTTGGACCGGGGCAGCGAATCAAATCTGGAACGCGACCTCCGCCAACTGGACCAAAACCTATGCGGCCGACGCTGCGGTGAACACGTTTTTGCATGGCGATACCGTTGTTTTCGACAGGTTGACAGGGGGTACCATCACCGTCCAAGCGGGCGGTGTCCAAATCGGTGGGATTCAGGCCAGCGGGACAGACAAGGATCGAATCGGCGAAATGCGGGTGGTCGGCGGCATCTATACCTTTGAGAACGCGGCCGGAAGCGTCATCGGCATCGACGGCCAAGGCAAAGTGATCGTCGACGGTTCATCGACCGAAGTGACGTTCAACTCCTCGAACTCTTATTGGGGTGGAACGGATATTACCAACCACGCCACGGTCATCGCCAAGAGCGGACGATCATTGGGAACCGGACAGATCAATTTGACGACCGTGCGCGACGACCCGGCGACCGGGGGCGGAACGTTGGTTTTCGATATCGATGCCGGCGTGACGGACCATTTGCTGAACGATTTTTATGCTGCGCCCGGAACCACCTTCGTCAAACGGGGAGACGGCACGTTCCATGTCGACAGCCCGGGATATTTCAGTTCCGCCGGCGATACCGTCGTCGAAAAAGGAACCTTGGTCAACAACGTCGGCGCGGGATTACTGACCGTTTACCTCGGCGCGACGTACGATATGGCCGGTCAGCAACGCATGGTTGCCGGATTGAGCGACGGCCCCACCACCGGGCTTCGCCCCGATGGAACGCCGTATCCGGATCCCAACGGGGGAACCATCCTGATGGGGAACCAAGACCTCACCCTGGTCTTTGACGCTGAGTCGCATACATTCAGTGGAACGATCAAAGGAACGAATACAGGAAAACTTCGCAAACTTGGGACAGGTGTTCAGGTCCTGACCGAAAATTCCGCGATTGACGGCAGTACTTTCGACGGCGGCACGCAAATCGATGAGGGAGCGATCGTCGTCAAGCGGACCTTGAACGCCGATCTGCCGATCGATCAACTGGGAACCGGCGACGTGACCGTCGCGGCGGTCGGGACGCTCCAATTCGATATTGCCGGAGATCCCTTGTCGATGAATCCGACGGAGTTGGTCGCAACCTTCGCGAACGCCATCCACGGTCCCGGAACCGTACTCAAAAAGGCGTTTCCCGACACGGATTCTCCGAGAACCGACTCCGCCGTACTCAAACTGACGTCGGCGCGGTCGACGTACACCGGGGTAACGGACGTTCAAGAAGGAACCCTGCGTTTGGGAAGCGTCAACGCCACGGGAAAGACCGTCGAAGTTCTTCTGGCTGCGGGAACGCAATTGCAATTCAACATGGGCGATTCCAAAGCGACGTTGGACGATTCTTATAATCGAATCATCACCGGCGCCGGAAACGTGGCGGTCATGGAGGGAACGACCGTTTATGTCAACGGAAAAAGATCGGACAGCGAGTTGGTAACGGCCGGCGCCCATCCGTCGGCGTCGAATTACACCGGAGCGACGACCGTCGAAATGAACGCCGCCTTGCATCTCTTGAATACCGAAGCAAGCGGGAAAACGACCAAGGTCGACTTACTCACCACGACGAGCGACCTGTATCTCGATTTCACTGGGGATCAAACCTATGAGCGGTACATCACCGGCGACGGCAACCTGTTCAAAACCGGCAGCAGCGTCACAACGCTCGACTATGCCGTGGGAACCGTCATTCCGAACGACTATCGCGGCAAAACCCGCGTCGAAAACGGAACGCTGAAATTGATGTACGCCGAAGCAACCGGCGCGGCCGACGCACCGCTCGAACAAAAAGTCGAAGTCAGTGGACTGGGAATCCTCGAATTGGCGTTCGACGGCGACTACAACAAGGGAATTTGGGGAACCGGCGCGATCGCCAAATCCGGCACCGGAACGACGAAGCTCAAAGGCTGGAGCAGCTACACCGGCGGAACCTACATCTACGGCTTGGACAACGGCGACGGAACCTACTCGCCGGGGGGAACGCTCTCGTTTACGGACACGACGTCCAAGGCCGGAAATCTCGGCGACGGCGGTGTCTTCTTCCAACGCGGCGGCGGAACCCTGCAAAACACCGCCGCGAATCCGAGCTTCCGACAACGGATCATCATCGACGGCGGATCCACCGCGATTTTCGAGACCCTGCAAGACATGACGATTGACGGAAACGGCGGCATCTCGCATTCCGATCTGAACGCCTCCGGTTTGCAGAGCCATCTCACCAAAAAGGGAGCGGCCGATCTTACCATCAACACGGCGGCGGGCTGGACCGGTCGTACCGTCGTGGAAGAGGGCCGACTGATCAACAACATTCCGGACAACACCGAATTGACCGTCACGGCGGGAACCGAATATATCACCGGAAACTCGCACCGTACCGTCTCCCTCTTGCTCGGAGACGGAACCGTTCAAACGACTGCGGGATACGATTTCGTCGTCAATACCGGCGACGGAATCCAAAACGTTTTTTCGGGAGAACTCGCGGGCGGCGGCAACCTCGTCAAAACCGGAGACGGACTCTTCGTCCTCACCGGAGGGTCGAATACCTACAGCGGAAAAACCGTCGTCGAAGCGGGAACGCTGCGAGGAACGATCGCGGGTATGACGGCGCTGGTCGTCAAAGGAGGCGGAACCTACGAAGCCGGAACCCAGGGACGAGCGGTCCGTTCGTTGGAGGGTGACGGAATCGTCGACATGCAAAACCGAATGCTTACGATCAACACGGCGACAGCCGCGACGTCGCCGGTCGTCTTCAACGGACAAATTCGTAACGGACAACGCCTCGTCAAAGACGGCCTCGGAAAGCAGGTTTTCGCAGGAAAGTATTACGAATTCTCCGAAGACGTCCTGGTCTTGCTCGGAACGCTGCAAATCGGAGAAAGTTCCGCCACGACGTCCGTTTTCCAAGTCGGTGGAAACTTGACCGTCTCGAAAGACGCGACGTTCGGCATCAATCCGTTGGCCTTGGTCGACGTTACGAAAAAATTGACCATTGACGGAACCCTCGACGTTTCGGTCGGCAGCAACACCATCCACGCTGGAGAAGTCGAACTCGGAAAGGATTCGACGATCAATATCAGCGGAATCACCGCACAAACCGAAACGAAGACGATCATCCAATCGAATAACAACATCGTCGGACAGTTCGGAACCGTTACGGTCGCCGGCGATCCGAGTACCGGCGTCGATTACCTGATCTTCGGCGTTTCCTACGAAGATCCGAAGGCCGTCAAGATCGGTCAGACGCTCCGATGGTACAGCGGAACCGACGCCCATGGAACCTTCACGTTGACCAATCCCGACGGATCCTACGACGTCGGCGTTTCCCTGAAAGATGTTACGGACCCCGCCCGATGGCAAAAGGGATGGGACGGAAAAACCTTAACCAAAAAGGGGCCTGGAACACTGGTCCTCTCCGCAAGAAATACCTACACCGGAGAAACGAAGGTCGAAGAAGGAACCCTCAAACTGACGAACGCCGAAGCGACGCTCGGTTCGTCACGAATCGTCCTCGGCAGCGCAACGCCCAACGTCGGAGCCCTTGAACTGGACTTCAACGGTTCCTTGGCGACACCGATCACCGGAACCGGCAGCGGCGTCTACAAAACCGGGAATTCCGTGGCCGTCCTGACCGGCAAAAGCACCTACACCGCGCCGACCGAAGTTCTTCAGGGAACACTTTACGTTGACGGATCGCTGGCGAGCCATGTTTGGGTCGACGCCGGCGCCGGATTCGGCGGAAATGGAAAAGTCAACGAAACCGTGACCTTCCGCGACGGTTCCTACTTCGATTGGCGCTTCGGAAAATCGGAAGCGGATTCCGACATGTTGACCGTTTCCGGCGTCCGGGTCGGCAACGACGTTTACGTTCGTCCGAACACGAACATTCCGACCTTGGGATCGCTCGCCAATTTCGAAGGTTGGAAAATTCTCCATTACGGCGGCGCGTTGAACAACCAATTTGCCGGCGTCGACAACGCCGCCAATCCGTACTACGATTTCGAACTCGATTATTCGCAGGCCGGGTACGTCAAAATCAACGGATTCCTCCGTCATGAGCCCCGGGCGCTCAGCGACATTGTCGCGACCTCGCTCGTAATGGCCGAAACGAAAATGTATCGTTCCGTGTACCAACAGATCGCCCGCGAATGGGACAGCGATTGTCCGGACCATCCCACGACGACGTCGCAACGTCGCATCAACGGACAGTCGCCGAAACTGTATCGCGCGGCCTGGATGAACTTCATCGGTCGCGGCGACCAATACGCCAGCAATTACTTCGACGACAAATATCAATTCCAGTCGTACGGCGTTCAGGTCGGCTTCTCGTTGTTCTCGAACTGTCGAACATCCTTCGGAATCATGTACGGACGTGAAGAGAGCCAACTCGGTAACTCCAGCGACGAAGTTCGCGGCGAGGACAATTATCTCGGCTTGTACTACGGACACGCCTTTGATTCGGGAATCGACGTCCGGAGTTACATCGGCGGCGGCTGGCAGAATTACAAGCTCGATCGCCGTAGTAACGGAAATCTCTACCACGCGAACTACGACGGCAGCACGTTCAATCTCGATGTCGAGTTCGGCCGTCGCTTTATCACGGAACGGGAATGCGTGCTTCGTCCGTTTGTCGGATTCGACTTGGCGGTCGCGCGGATCGGCAGCGGACAGGAAACCTGCGAAGCGAATCCGACGTCGAATGAATATCGAAACTACGAACGCTCCGAACTCGGACAATTCCTGACCCGGGCCGGTTTCGAACTCGGAAAGAATTGGAGGAGGTTCGACGTCAACTCCGGTATCCAATTGGCGTGGAACTGGGGCGAAACCGAACCGCGTTCGAGAGTTTTCTATCCGATGACCGGCGGCTCCGTCGTGGGGGCCGGTGCCGATCTCGGACGTTTCGACTTGATCATGAACGTCGGATTCAATTGGTACATCACCGAGCAGCGGAACACGATGTTCTACGTGAACTACATCGGCGACATTTATCTCGACCGTCAAGGCAAGACCGGCAGCAACGCCGGAACCGTCGGCTTCAGCTGGCGATTCTAGAACACGATATTTCAAATGGTCCTCATTAAAAGAGCCGGGGGTGTAGGCGGCCAGAGAAGCAATACGGCGCCGTAGCCCCCGGATGCCCTGTTTTCGCGGGACTTCATCATGAATCTCAGATAAAAAATGAATTCGGAGCCGCGCCCGTCAGGAAGTGGAAGGACGTGCGCGTAAATAAACTATCAAAAAGGAGCCCCGAGTGGAGGCGGTACTCCGCCGGAACTCGGGGGTGGAATCGGGCTTGATTTCGTACAATTTGAAATATTATTTTCGCGCAAGCGGAAGCCCGCCAAAGACCTTCCTGACGGGCGCGGCTCTGAAAGAAATCGATCCCATTTTTTTCTGGAACTCAGTAATGAATCGTATCTCTTAATCATTGTCTGTGGGGTCTCCGGCAAATATAATGCGACAGTATTTCAATCCTCCGGCCGAGACGATGTCGGCCGACGCGCTCCGTGCCCTGCAGGAACAACGTCTCAAGGAAACCGTCGGCCGTTGCATGACGGCCAACGGCTTTTTTCGTGACCGTTTCGCGGCGATCGACGTGAACGATGCCGCCGACCTTCGAGGACTCGACGATCTGGAAAAGCTGCCGACGTCCGGCAAGGACGACTTTCGCAAGACGTATCCGCTCGGAATGTGCTGCGTCGACCGCAAGGAAATCCGCGAGATGCATATGTCGAGCGGCTCGACGGGAACTCCGGTCGTCATGCCGTACACCGCGACCGATCTCGATCAATGGTCGGAATGTATGGCTCGCTGTTACGTAATGAGCGGCGCCCAAATCGGCGACGTGGTTCAAGTAACGCCATCGTTCGGACTCTTCAACGGCGGCTTCGGCATGTACCACGGAGCTCGCAAAGCCGAACTGTTCGTGTTGCCGACCGGTTCCGGTAACACGGAGCGACAAGTTTGGCTCGCGCGAGATTTTGGAACAAAAATTCTCGGCGGCGTCGTTTCTTATGCGCTGCGGATTCTCGAAATCATGCGACGTGACGGCATCGAGTTGCCGGACCTGAAGATCGGCGTTTTCGGTGCGGAAACCTTTTCCGAGGAGATGCGGCGCCGCATTGAAACGGAACTCGGCATCGAGGTGTTCGATATCTATGGCATGACGGAGACCGGCGGCGTCGGAACGCTCGGCATGGACTGCCGCGAGCACCAAGGCTTACACGTTTGGGAGGATCACTACATCGTTGAAATCATCAATCCGGCGACGGGGCGGCGGCAATCCGACGGCGAGGTCGGCGAACTTGTCGTTACGTCATTGACCCGACAGGCGTTGCCGGTAATTCGGTTCCGAACCGGCGACCTGACGAAAATCGTTTCACGAAATTCGTGTTCCTGCGGTCGGACCCACGTACGGATTTCGCCAATTTTGGGTCGGACCGATGACATGTTGATCGTCAAGGGAGTCAATTTTTTTCCGAAGCAGGTCGAACACGCCTTGCTGGAGATTCCCGGCGTGCTGCCTCATTACCAGATCGTGATCGAGGAAATCGACGGCGTCCGCGACGTCCGGGTCAACGTCGAGGCGGAGGACGGCGTGACGGGATACATGGTCGAGAAGCATCTCAAGGAGCGACTCGGTTTCTCGCCGAAGGGCGACGTGTTCAAACCCGGTGAATTACCGCGACAAGAAGGCAAAGCGAAACGCGTCTTCTTTTCATGAACATCGTCATCCCCGCGAAGGCGGGGACCTAGACGGAAGGCGTTGACGACCGTTTGCATCCGTCAATAACGTGTGCAAGAGCCTATTCGAATCTTTTCTCTAGGTCCCCGCCTTCGCGGGGATGACGGGCTTTATTATTCCTTAAATCAACGCATCGAGTTCGTCGACGAGCCGTGAAAATCGTTTCATCGCGGATTCGATCGGAGCCGGTGTTTCCATGTCGACGCCGGCGACGCGCAACAGGTCCAGCGGCGTCTTCGAACTGCCGCCGGAGAGGAAAGCCAAATAATCGTTGCGCTCCTTCTCGCCGCCGCTGGAAACCCGTTCGGCCAAAGCGAGGGCGGCGATCAGGCCGGTCGCGTATTTGTAAACGTAAAACGCCCGGTAAAAATGCGGCACGCGGAAACATTCGAACGCCAAGTCGTCGTCGATCACGAAATTCGGACCGAAATAGTCGACGAGCAGTTTGCGGTATTCCTCTTTCAGCACCGGAGCGGTCAGCGACTTGCCGGATTCGACCATCTCGTGGGTCCGCTGCTCGAATTCCGCGAACATCGTCTGCCGGAACACCGTCTGCCGTACGGAATCGATCTGCCGGTTGATCAGCCATGCTTTCATCCGCTTGTCGTCCGTGTTCTTCAAAAGATGTCGTGCGAGCATGTCCTCGTTGAACGTGCTGGCGACTTCGGCAACGAACGTTACGTAATCGTAATAGACGAACGGCTGCGTCTTCGCCGAGTAGTAGGAATGCATCGAATGTCCGCCTTCGTGGGCCAGCGTGAACACGCCGTCGATCACGGTCGGCTTGTAGTTCATCAAAATGTACGGCATCGCGGAAAAGCTGCCGTAACTGAAGGCCCCGCTGCGCTTGCCTTTGTTTTCGTAACGGTCACACCAACGCTTCGTCGTGAGTCCCGCCGTGAGGGTCGAAACGTATTCCTCGCCGAGCGGCTTCAGCGCGGCGGCGATCGTCTCGACGGCCCGGTCCCAGGAATAATCCGTTTTGATGTCGCTCAGGATCGGAATGTAGACGTCGTAAGCGTGGATGTCGTCGAGTTTCATCGCCCGCCGTCGGAGATCGTAATATCGGTACAGCGACGGCAGCGAGTCGCGGATTCCCTTGACGAGATTGTCGTACACCGTTTTCGGAACTTCCTCGTTGAACAGCGCCGCGTCGAGGGCGCTCGGGTGTTTCCGGGCTTTGGCGTAGAAGACGTCCTGTTGGATCGAGCCGCCGAGCAGCGAACCGAGCGTGTTGGCGTGGGATTTATATCCCTCGTAGAATTGGGTGAACGCAGTCTTTCGAACGTCGCGGTCCGGCGAGTTCAGGAAGACGACGAACGACCCCGTCGACAACTCGGATATCTTGCCGGTTTCGTTCTTCACGGAACCGAATTTCAAGTCGGCGTTGTTCAGCAAACCGAAGGTCCGCGACGCCGTGTTCGAAAATTCCGACGTCATCGCGAGGAGTTTTTCCTCGTCCTTGCCCAACGTATGCGGCTTTTGGCGGAGCATCCGTTCCAACTTCAAACGGTACAGGGCCAAGTCGGGATCGTCAAGGATTTTCCGGAGCTGGTTTTCGTCAAGTTCAAAAAATTCCGGACGGATAAAGCTGGTCGCCTGCCGGGCTTCCGCGAGGAAGTTGTCGGCGAGGCCCTGCATCTCCTGGTATTGCGGATTCGCGACGTCCTGCGAGTATTTGAGATGGGCGTAAACGACGATCCGTTCGACGTCCTTGTCGACGGCGTCATCGAATTGGAAACAGGCGAGCAGTTGCGTCGGATCGGCGAGCTGCCCTTCGAATTTTTTGTACTCTTTTATTTTCTCTTTGAGTTCATCGAAGGTTTTCCGCCAATCGGCGTCGTCGACGAAGAGCGACGAGAGATCCCAGGTATCGGCTTCCGGCACGGCGTCACGGCTCGGCAGTTCGACGACTTTTTCCGGCTCGGGTTCCGAGTCGTCGGCTTCGGCAACGGTGGCGGGAAGAGCGAGCCCCGCGACGAGAAGTCCGGAAGTCTTGAAAAACTGACGACGGGAACGGGTGGAAGATTTTTTCATAAAAGATATTCGGGATTTAATAATGGTAAAATAATTGTTTTTGCAAAGCGATCGTCATCCCCGCGAAGGCGGGGACCTAGAGAACAGATTTCAATAAGTTCTTGCATACGTTATCGACGGATGCAAACGATCAACAATGTCTTTCGTCTAGGTCCCCGCCTTCGCGGGGATGACGGTGCTCGACCTTTTTCAGAAACCTTAGCCGACGATCCCCCGGATATCGACGAGGTAAACCTGTCGGCCCATGTTTTCGTGGACGGAGTCGATCGTTACGAATTTTCCGTCCCGCGAGGCGTTCGGGTGCATGTCGCAACGCCATTCTCCGTTGTATTCCTTCGGCAGGAAAAAATGTCCGAGCGGAACGACCTTGCCGCTGGAAATGTTGTACAAGTTCGGATTCTGGTTGCGCTCCTTGTCGGGATACGTGTCATAGAGAATCCAATCGTCGTTCGTTTTCGGGACGTAGGTACAATGTCCGTCGCGGGTCATCACGTCGCCGCCGACCATTTGGACGTTCTCCGTCTTGTCGGTGAAGACGTAAAACTTGTCTCCGTGCGACGGATGCCGCGCCCAAGCCAAGACGTGGTTCGGATCCCGCCAAACGAGATGCGACGTCATCCGATGCGGATTCAGTACGAAAATATCGCTGCCGTCGATGTTCGCCGTGATCAGCCGGGTACACCAACTCTTTCCTTCCGTTTCGCCGCGCCAACGATGCAGGAACAGAAATCGTTTGCCGTTCGGCGCAACGAGAAGATGATTGAACCAATGTTTCGAATTTTTCGAAAAACCGCCGTCCGGGGGAACGATCGCGGCGAGCTTCGAGAACGGAACGATCAATTCCGATTTCCCCGTCGATAAATCGTTGCGCCAGATTCCGGCGTCGTCCGGCGCCGGGTTGTCGGCGTTCGGATCGTCGATACCGCAATATCCGTAACCGGGCCGCGTGCTGTTCAGGCGGCGGAAATCGGGATAGAAACCGTATTTCCCGTCCGGACTCAACGCATAGATCGGATTGTCGAGCGTTTTCTTTTCGTTCGTTTTGACGTCGACCATCCGGGCGACGAACCGGTCTTTTTCCCGGTCGTTCCAGATCACGGTCGATTCCGTGCCGGGAACCCATTGGAGCAGGCAGCCCTGCTGCCAATTCCACGCTTTCGTCGAACCGAGTTCGATCCAACGGTCGTTGTCCTGCAAGTCGATCATTCCGACGCGGATCGAGTCTTCCGGCGTCGGCGTTCGGCCTTCGAAATCGACTTCGTTCGCCAAGACGAGTCGGTTCGTCGGATCGAAAAGATAAACGTCGTAATATCCACGCCAATGAAATTTCGGTCCCTTGGTAATCCGTCGGACCGGCGGCAGTTTTTCCTCCGCGGCCGAGGAAAAATTCGGAAACGATAACAAACCGAGGGACGTCGCCGTCGCGGTTGCCAGGAAATCTCTGCGATTGAACATTGCGTTTGTCTCGTGTAAGAAGGATATCGAGTCGGCCCGGTGTTGTCCCGATGTTATTCCGATTATATCCGGTCCGGCATCGGCTTTCAACATCCGGCGCTCGGTGCTCCGTCGCTACGAGGATTGCAAAGCAGGCTCGCTTCGCGGCTAAAACGCAAGCGGAGCGCCAAGCGGATACGAAACTTTCGAACGAAAAGACTACGCGACGCGTTTTTTCTCGAAAGCTTTGTCGATTTGTTCCTGAAGAAGTCGAACTTCCTTTTGCATCTCGGCGCGTTCTTCCCGATAACGACGGACCGTTTCGTCGAGAACCTGCTGCCGCTGATCGAGCTCCTGTTCCCGTTCTTTGATCGATTTTTCCCGATTCGTCAGGGTTTCCTCGTTCTTGGCTGTCCAGCGATCCAATTCTTCCCGACGGGCCAGCATTTTTTCGTGCTGCTGGAGCATTTGGTCGCGGGTCTCCTTGAGTTCGGCTTTCTGCGATTCGAGACGGGACACGGCGTCGTGATACTGGTCGGACAATCGGGTTCGGATTCGGCAAATCGACTCTTTCAGGTCTTCCGACGCGGAGTCGCCGGAGAGCCGCAACCAGAGTTCTTCCGTCGCCAATCGAATTTCGAGTGTTTCCCGATGCATTCGGCCGAGTTCCTCCCGGGAGCGGTCCATCGCGAGGCGCATCTGCTCCATCCGCTTGTTCTGCTGGGCGAGCTCCTGCCGTTCGTCTTCGAGTCGTCGAAGGGCGAGTTCCTGCGTCTCTCGGAGCCGTTTTCGCTCTGCTTCGATGGTTTTCTGCATTTGGTGTCGCTCACGGACCAAAGCTTCGCGAATTCGGCCGGCTTCCGCCTGCTGTTCGAGCACGTCGTTCTCCAATTGCTGGAGATTCGCGAATTTTTGGGCGTCGACGCCGACTTGGAGTTCTCGGCTCTTCAGTGCTTCGTCGAGGGCCGACAACTCGATTTCCTTGCGTTTGAGTTTCGCTTCGAGTTCCGTGTGATAATGCTCGCGTTCCTCCAGTTTCGCTTCCCGACGAGACAATTCGTCCGTTTTCGTCTTTCGGAGCAGGTCGAACTCGTTCCATTGGCTCTCAAAAGATTCCCGGCGACGATTCCAGTCTTCTTCGGCCTGCTGAATGATCGCTTCCCGACGCTTCATTTGTTCGTCGCGACGGTCCAAACGGCCTTCAAGCTCCGTTTTTTTCGAGGAATACTCCTCTTCGATCCGTTTGACGCGGCGTTCGATGTTGTCTTCCAGCTCTTGGCGTCGTCCGGCAAACTGGCGTTCGAGTTCTTCGAAACGGCTCACGAAGCGGCGTTCGAACTCTTCTTTTTTCGCTTCGACTTCGCGATCGAGCTGACCGATTCGGTTGGAGTAATCTTCTTCGTGCTTCCGTTGGATTTCCGACAAGGTCGCCTTTTCCTCGTTCAGGCGATGGAAAAACTCCGCTTCGACTTCCTTGCATTTTTTCTCGTATCGCTTTTGGTAGTCGGTTCGGCAGTCCATGAGCCGGGTTTCCAGCTGATGTCGATAGTCGTCGGCTCGAGCCGTGACTTCCCTTTCCCGTTCGGCAGCGATATCTTGCAGTTCGTGTTCACGTCGAGCCAGCCGCTCCTCGATTTCGGTTTTCCTCGACTGCAAATCGATGCGTTCGCTCTCCAACGCGTTGTGTTCGCTCCGGATTCGTTCGTCCAACGTCAGGCGTTGCGTTTTGATCGTTTCTTCGGCTTCCTCAAGCTGTTTTTCTCGGCGGGAGACTTCGTCGAGCTTTGCCTGGAGCGAGAGTTTCGTGTTGCGAACCAAGGTCTCGAACTGCGCCATCCGGGCGTTCAACTGGCTCTCACGGTGGTCGATTTCCTCCTGCCGGGCGAGAATCAGCGTTACGTTCTGCTCGGTCTGCGTCCGATGAGCGGAAAGAACGGGTCGCTCCAACGGGGGCGTTCGAAATTCGCCCTCTCCGTAACTCTGGCGGGGAAACGAGGGGCTCCGGCTGTCGTCGAGCCAATTGGTGTCCGTTGGCGGAAACGTCGAAAAACTCGCGGAACGGGTCTCCCGACTGGAACAAAGACTATCGTGATCGTAAGGACAGTTTTTCGCCATTGGATCGCACGGAGAGGGGGTGATAGTAGCAACGGCCTTCCGCAAGAAAGCCTTATTATCGTTAATATCGTTAAATTTTGCCTGGTTTCTTCAATCTATTTACCGCGAATTCTTGAGATTTCTTGCAGAATCCGAATCCGGCTGCCGTCCAAGGGCCGTGGCGGACGCGCGAGGATTGCACGTCGTTTTTTTGGCAGCCGGAAGCGAAGTCAGTACTCTGGCGCAGCGCCCGGTTCATCGCGTCAATTGGCGAAATAAACCGGGCGCTACGAGAGTACCCTCCGCTTCCGGCTGCCATTCGGACGTTGCAATCCTCCTCGCGGCGGACGGCAGGTCCTTGCGGCTGGACCGTTTTTCGGTATAATGGAGGAAACGCTTCAGACGGACGGCGGAGACTCGTTAAGTCGTTGCCGTGAACGAAGTTCCGTTAACCGAAAAGAATGATGTCCGACACGAATCTCCCCGGTGGCGATCTTCCTGAAAATATTCCTTCCGAGAACCTCAGCGCGTCGCAAGGCGACGCGGCTAACAACGCCAACGTCTCGCAGGGTGAGGCGGCTAACGGGGCTCCTGCCGTCGCTTCCCATCTTGCCAATCTTGACGGCACCAAGCTGATTCAGCTCTCCATCGAAGACGAAATGCGGGGGAGCTATCTGACTTACGCGATGAGCGTGATCGTCAGCCGGGCGATTCCCGATGTCCGGGACGGCCTGAAACCGTCGCAGCGGCGTATTCTGGTCGCAATGAACGACTTGAACCTTTCGCCGGGCTCCAGCCGGATGAAATGTGCCAAAATCTGCGGCGAAACGATGGGTAATTACCATCCGCACGGCGACTTGGTCGTTTATCCAACGCTCGTTCGCATGGCTCAGGAATGGAACGTCCGGAAGGTGTTGATCGACAAACAGGGCAATTTCGGCTCAATCGCCGGTCTTCCCCCTGCTGCGATGCGGTATACGGAAGCCCGTTTGTCGCCGATTGCCGCCCTGATGCTCGACGATTTGCAGCTCGATACGGTCGATTTCATTCCGACCTACGACGAACTCCGGATGGAGCCGACCGTGCTGCCGTCGAAATTTCCGAACCTGTTGGTCAACGGCTCCAATGGAATCGCGGTCGGCATGGCGACGAGCATTCCGCCGCACAACGTCGCCGAAGTCTGCGACGCGACCATTGCGGTGCTTGACGATCCGGGAATTTCGCCGTTGGAATTGCTCAAAATCTGTCCGGGCCCGGATTTCCCGACCGGCGGCGTGATCTGCGGCCGGAGCGGCATCAATCGGGGTTATCTGACCGGTCGCGGCAACCTCGTCGTTCGGGCCAAAACCCGGATCGAGGAGACCGGCAAGCGGAACCGAATCATCATCTCGGAGATTCCCTATCAGCAGACCCGCGACGCCGTCGAACAGAAGATTCACGAAGTCGCCAACGAGGGAAAAGTTACGGGAATCTCCGGAACCCGCAACGAATCCGACCTCAAGGAGCCGGTCCGCCTGATCGTCGAACTGAAAAAGGACGCCGATCCCGATGTCGTGCTGAACCAACTCTACAAGTTCACGCCGCTGCAGGATTCCTTCTCGATCATCCTGCTCGCCTTGGTCGACGGCAAGCCGCGCGTCATGTCGTTCAAGGAAATCGTCGAGGAGTTCATCCGACACCGAATTTCCGTGATTCGCCGCCGGACGCAATTCCTCTTGGCGAAAGCCCGCAAACGGAAACATACGGTCGAAGGCTTGATCATCGCCCACGCCAACATCGACGAAGTGATCCGGACGATCCGCGACTCGAAAACGCAGGCCGAGGCGAAACAGCGGCTCATGCTGATCGAATGTCCGTCCTCCATGCTCCACCGGGCGCTCGGCGACGAAGGGTTCAGCGGCTTCCAATTGGAGCGCGGCGTCAAGGAAAACTACACGCTGACGCCGGTCCAGGCCGACGCGATTCTCCGCATGACGCTCGGACATTTGGTTAACCTCGAACAGGAAAAGCTCGGCGAGGAATACCGTAACCTGCTCACGGAAATCGGCGAGTACCTGAAAATCCTCGCCGACGAACAGATGATCCGCGACATGATCCGAGAAGACCTGCTCGCGATCAAGGCGAAGCACGGCGACAAGCGACGCACGGAAATTACCGGCGACGAAGCGGTCGACATCGACATCGAGGACCTCATCGAAGAGGAAACGATGGTTGTCTCGATCACGCGCGGCGGATACATCAAGCGGACGCCGGTTTCCCTTTACCGTGCGCAAAGACGGGGCGGCAGGGGCCGGATCGGCGCAAAGGTCGCCGAAGAAGATCCGATCCAACATCTTTTCGTAACAACGACACATAATTATTTGCTTTTCTTCACGAATTTCGGCAAGGTGTACTGGCACAAAGTCTATGGGCTGCCGGAACTTCCGCCGACGTCGAAAGGCCGGGCCGTCGTCAATTTGCTGAATCTCGCCGAAGGGGAAACAATCGCCGACTGCCGCGCGATCAAGGATTTCAACGCTCCGGAAAATTACCTCGTTCTCGCAACGAAAAAAGGCTTGGTCAAGAAGACGGCGCTCTCCGCTTACGGCCGGCCGCTCAAGGGCGGACTCATTGCGATCAAACTCCGTGAAGGGGACGAACTGATCGACGTCGCGGTGGTCGGTCCCGGCGACGAACTCATCATGTCGACGGCCAGCGGCAACGCGATCCGGTTCCGGCATACCGACGCCCGCGCCATGGGCCGTACGGCGAGCGGCGTCAGAGGGGTTCGGTTACGAAAAGACGATCTCGTCGTCGGAATGGTCGTTGCGTCTCCGGAACGGACCTTGTTGACGGCCTGCGAGAACGGTTACGGAAAACGAACGCCGATCGGTCCGAACGGGGCTCCGGAAGCCGAAAAGGCTCCGCTGGACGACGAAACGCCGGAGACGGACCAGATCGTCGAGACCCCGGAACCCGAAGAACCCGAGGTCGACGGCGACGCCGCCGAAGGAGAAGAGATCGCTTCGAGTTTGCGTTACACGACAAAGCATCGCGGCGGTCTCGGCTTGAAGGACATCAAGACGACGAAGCGGAACGGTTCCGTTATCGGCATCACGCGAGTGATGGACGACGACGAAGTGATGATGATCACGGCGAAGGGTCAAATCCAACGAATTGCCGTTTCGGACATCCGCGTGATGGGCCGCAACACGCAGGGCGTTCGGCTGATGAACCTCGACGACGACGACACGCTGGTCGCCGTGAAACGCATCCCAAAGGATCCCCACGAAGTCGACGAACCGGAAACGCCGGAATCCCCCAACCATTTAGCCGGTACTCCGGCGGAAACCGCTCCGCAATCCGAGCCCGCAACAGAGCCCGAAGCGTAAGCGAGGGAAAACGAGGTACAAGATGAAAACCTATTGGTTCCATGTTTATCTCGCCGGAGTCGACGAGATGACCGACGACATCGCCGAGGCGCTGTTCGAAGCCGGTTGCGAAGACGGCCTGCCGTCGTCTTCGGAGGGAGTCGCCGAAGTTTATTTTGCACGGGAGGCCGACTCGCTGGAAACGGCGATTTTTAGTGCCCTTGCCGAGATCGAAAGAGCGGGTTTCGACTTCTCGAAAGTCGAAATCGATCCGGAATCGTTGCACGAGCTTTACTCGCAGTTTCGAATCGTCGCCTGAGCCCGCACAGAGCCCGCAACAGAGCCCGAAGCGTAAGCGAGGGATTGTGCTCAAAACCCTCGCTGACGCGTCGGGCTCCGTTTTGTTTTATCGACAATGAAACTTCTCCATACATCGGACTGGCATCTCGGACACACGCTGAACCGGCGGTCGCGGGAACGGGAATTCGCGGCGTTTCTCGATTGGATGCTCCAGCTTGTCGACACGGAAGGTGTCGACGTGTTTCTCCTCGCCGGGGACGTGTTCGACACGGCGGTGCCGAAGCCGGAAGTCCAGAAAATGTATTACGATTTCCTTCGGGAAGTCTCGAAACGCTGCCGCCAAACGGTGGTCGTTGCGGGAAATCACGATTCGCCGCGACTGTTGGACGCCCCGAAAACGCTGCTCGAATCGTTCAATGTCTATGTCGTCGGCGCCGCCGAATTGGAGCGAGAATTGCTCATCGTTCGGGACGAACAGGGAACGCCGACGATGTTGCTTGGAGCCGTTCCGTTCCTTTGGGATCACGACCTCAGGCGAGCCGAGGCCGGCGAGTCCGCTGAAACCCGGGAGCAAAAAACCGTCGCCGGACTCAAGCAGCATTACCGGGAACTCTGCGACCGCGCCGAATCGCTACGGACGGAATTCGGCAAGGAAATTCCCTTGGTCGTTTCCGGACATCTTTTCGTTCTCGGAGGTCAAACCTCGGAAGGCGTCAGGGAATCGCAGGTCGGCAATCTCGGACGTTTCGGAACCGACGTGTTTCCGGAGAGCATCGATTATCTGGCGCTGGGACATCTTCACCTTCCGCAACTCGTCGGCGGTTCGGAAGCCCGCCGCTATTCGGGCTCGCCTTTGGTGATGAATTTCGACGACACGGAACAGGAAAAAGTCGTCCTGTTGGTCGATTTTGACGGCCGCACGCCGACCGTTCGGAAAATTCCCGTTCCCCGAACGTCGCGGATCGTTCGAGTTCGAGGCGACCTCGACGATATTCAAGCCGAATTGAAAACCCTTGAGACGACGAACATCGCAACTTACGTCGAAGTCGTTTACGACGGCAAAGAAGCGGTCGGCGACCTGATGGAAAAGGTCGACGTTTGGGCGCCGAAACACGTCGACGTTTTACGGATTCGGAACGAACGGGAATTCGAAACGGTCCGATTACAGGCGACGGCGACGGAACAATTGGAAGACCTCAATCCGCTCGACGTTTTTAATCGCCTTTTGGACGAACAAAAAAAACGGGGAAAAGAAATCGCCGCCGAGATGGAACCCGAACTGCTCGACGCGTTCAAAGAGATTGTTGAAACGGTGAAACATAACGGTTGACGAAATTTCCGAAAACGAAAATTTCCAAAAAGAGCTGCGACCTGTGGTCCCGGTCTTAATCTTCAATACGCCGGCGTCGGCGGCCGATACTGTTCGAAGTCGACGGAGCGAAACCAGTCGATGGTTTTCCGCAATCCGTCGTTGAGGGAAACGGTCGGCTCCCATCCGAGTTTTTCCTTGGCCAGGGAGATATCGGGGCGTCGTTGCTTCGGATCATCGGGCGGCAGCGGTTTTTCGATGAGCTTCAGTGTGGGGTTGCCGACCATTTGGACGACCATTTCGGCGAGTTCCCGGATTGTAAATTCCGACGGATTGCCGATATTGACGGGACCGATGAAATCTTCGTCGTTGTTCATCATTCGGATCATCGCCTCGACCAGATCGTCGCGGTAGCAGAAGGATCGGGTCTGTCGACCGTCTCCGAAAATCGTGATGGATTCGCCGTTGATCGCTTGTCGAATGAAATTCGAGACGACGCGACCATCGAACGGATGCATACGGGGACCGTAGGTATTGAAAATCCTGACGATGCGAATCGGCATGCGATGCATGCGGCGATAATCCATGAAGAGTGCTTCGGCGGCTCGTTTTCCTTCGTCGTAACAGGCTCGCGGACCGATCGGATTGACGCAACCGCGGTACGATTCCGGTTGAGGATGAACTTCCGGGTCGCCGTAAACTTCGCTGGTCGACGCTTGCAGGATTTTCGCCCGGCAGCGTTTCGCCAATCCCAGCATGTTGATGGATCCGGCCAAGGACGTTTTCATTGTCTTGACCGGATTATACTGATAATGTCCCGGAGCGGCCGGACACGCCAGATTATAGACTTCATCGACTTCTAAAAAAAGCGGCATCGTGATATCGTGCCGGATCAGTTCGAAGTTCGGTTTTTCCAAAAGATGCGCGACGTTCGATTTCTGGCTCGTAAAAAAATTGTCGACGCAGATCACGTCGTGCCGTTCGGCGACGAGACGTTCGCAAAGATGGGAGCCGAGGAAACCGGCGCCGCCGGTCACGAGAATTCGTTTCAGTTTGGTCATGAAAATGGGGAGCCTTCCTTCGCTCGAATGTTTCGTACCCGCTTGGCGGTCCGCTTGCGTTTTAAATAAGCTTTACAAAGAGCCCCGAGTGAAGGCGGTACTCCGCCGTAACTCGGGGGTTGAACACCAATCGATATTGTACGATTGTAAAAGTTATTTTGACACGGCTCCTTAGCCGCGAAGCGTGTCCTGGAGCTTTGGGTTTCGGTTCAAAATTCGGCGGCTCGATAGCTGGAGCGAACGAACGGTGCCGCCGCCACGGAATCGAAGCCGAGTTGTCGTGCGTGTTCGGCCCAGCGTTCGAATTCTTCCGGTAGAACGAATCGTTGGACCGGCAGGCAATCGGAGTTGGGCTGTAAATACTGACCGAGGGTGATTCCGTCGCAACCGGCGTTTTGAAGTCGCCGGAGGACTTCGAGTATTTCGTCGTCGGTTTCGCCGAGACCGAGCATCATTCCGGATTTGAGACGGATTGATGGCTGCCGTCGTTTGATTCGGCGAAACATTTCGAGGGAGCGTTCGAAGTTTGGGATTGGTCCTCGGATTTCTGGAAAGAGTCGTGGAACGGTTTCCGTGTTGTAATTATAAACGTTCGGCAGCGCATCGGCCAGACGGTCGACGGCGTCGAAATTTCCGGCGAAGTCACTGGGCAGGACTTCGAGGCTTGCGGAGGGGGTACGGCGTCGAATGGAGTGGAGACATTGAATGAATTGATCGGCTCCTCCGTCTGGCAGATCGTCACGGGACACGCAGGTCAGGACGACATGAGCCAGGCCGAGGGTTTGAACGGCTTCGGCGACACGTTCGGGCTCGGCGGGATCGACGGGGAGTGGGATTCCGTGTTGAATGGAGCAGAATCGACAATTTCGGGTACAGACGGAACCGAGGATGAGAAATGTCGCGGTTTTCCGTGCGAAGCATTCCATCTGGTTTGGACATTTTGCGTGTTCGCAGACGGTCTGCAGGTTCAGATTTTCGATGAGTTGTCGGGTAAAATGGTTGGCGTTACCTTTTGGGAGATTCCGTTTCAACCATCGAGGCAGCGGCGAGTGAGGATTTTCGGGAGGGGTCATAGAAAGTTATACTGTAGGGAGCGGTCAAAAGTAATATATCAAAAAGAGCCGGGGGTATAGGCGGTACTCCGCCGTAGCCCCCGGATGGTTGGTGTTCCGAACAATAGGAAACCTTGGGTATATTTTTCGAGCGAAAGCCTTAAAGGCTCAAGAAACATTTTCGGTCCCTACGGCATTTGGAGTGATTTTCGAGATTCTCTGAAGGAGCATTGCGATTACCGGGCTTGTCAAAGCTCAAGGAATGGAGATAATTTATACGACAGGCGCTCGTAGCTCAACAGGATAGAGCAGCGGATTTCTAATCCGCAGGTTGGGGGTTCGATTCCCTCCGGGCGTACTTAAGTCTTTATTTGCCAAGGACTTGCAATCACTACTGTTTTGCCAGAGAATGCAAAACATCTTTCGTGTGCCGTCATTGTGACGGACGTTTGTTAGAGTTTTTCATCGTTTTGCATCTTTCGACGACCGGCTCCACGGCGTCGTCCAGACCGTCATGGGCTGGAAAAACCGCCGTCCCCATTCGTTCGAGGTTCGCAAGCAAGGATATTTTCCGACCGACGCGATTCCCGACGGCGGCAGGCGACAACGGAGGCAGACAACACAGCAGTCGGAAGGGAGGCGTATTCGCCGTACTGACGGACGCTCTCCGTCAGTACGCCGGAGTACCGGCTCCCTTCCGGCTGCTGTATTTCGTCGACTCGCCGTTGACGCCGCATTCGAATTCTGATAAATTCAACTTCACGATGCGGTGAAAGTCCTTTTTCACCGCTGGAAGTTTTAAACTTCCAGCCAACACTCTCAAAATATCTGGCACATATTTGGTTGCATAACCAGCAACCGTTCCAGTTGGTATCGGACCGGTCTGAAGGTATGCGCTGATTTTCTGCGCTTGCTATAGGGCCGGTTCGATATCATTGGGACTGGACCCTGCCAGAGGGGAAGAGAGCAATGCGCTGTCGGGCCGGTCTCTTTTTTCAAGAGTCGGCAATATTTCCTTTTCCGAACCGACTCGAATGGAAAATTCTTCCGCCGCCGACTTGATGCGGGAAACGCTTCGACATGTCGCCGCCGCGCTCGACTCCATGGACGCTTTGATCGCCGTTCATGAACAAAAATGTCCCGACGATCCATTCACGTTCCGAAAAAGGGTACGCCGTCTCTGTCGTTCGCCGAAACCGTCCCCGGAACGCAAATCCAGACAGCTCGCCCGGTGGATGAAGAACTTTTCGCTCCTCTGTCGTTTGGACGACCAGCGAAACGGGTTGAGATATCTTCAATCCGATCTGCGACTTCTGGCCGATGCCCGGCGTGTTCCGCCGTCGGAAGTTCCTTATTGGCGTAACGAGTTTTACGAAAACATGGCGACGATTTTCGTTATCGATCAAGAAATGAAAAAATCCCTGATTCCGTCTCCGATACGGAATCGTTATGATCGGTTTGACATTCCATCCACTTCACCTCGTGGGTATTCATGTAACGAATTTTGATCACGTTCGGTATTCTATTGTTCTTCATGACCCATGCCGTTGCCCAACAGCCGGACAAGCCGACGCAGGAGCAGTACGACGAATTCGGCGACTTCATGGCGACGCTCAAAGACGAGGTAAAACCGTTACTGAATCCGATCATGGACAAAGTCGCGGAGACGAACGACCCGGCGGAACTCGAATCGCTGTCGGGCGAAATCGCCGCCGTGCTGAACGGGGTCCTGGACCGCACGCAGGCGAAGCTGGAGGAAATCGTGACGCCTGAACAACTTGCGAAGATGCGACAATTCGAGTTACAGCAACTGAGCGGCATGGCGTCCGTCGGTCTGCCGGTCATCAACTTCGACGCCTACAAGGGACTCGGTCTCTCGGAATCGCAGGTGAAAGAACTGGAGAATATCCGTGCGGAATCGAAAAAGGAACAGATCGACTTCATGAACGAGATGTTCAAACAGGCTCCGAAGCGTCCCGGTGCCGGGCGACCGAAGGGAACCGGCAAATTCGGCGCCCCGACGAAAGCGGTTCGGTTGCCGATTCATCTCATCGACAAGGTGCTGATATACGTTCAAAAAGAACTCGCCGCCGAAAAGAAGGCGTCGAAATAAATTCTCAAAGAGCTATCAAAAAGGAGCCCCGAGTGGAGCGGTACTCCGCGCAACTCGGGGGTGGAACTACCAATAGATTTTGTACGATAGCTTTCGAACGTTCTATTCGTTGCGATTCGGCTCCAGCGACGGCAGGGCGTTGATCGCGGCGATCTGTTCGCCTTGGTCGACATGCGTGTAAATGCCGAGCGTCAGCTTGACATCGGAGTGCCTCGCGAGTGTTTGTGCGGTCTTGATCGACACCCCGGCGCGACCGAGATTCGTGATGAACGTATGCCGCAATCCGTGAAAGTCGGCGAATTTTCCTTTCTCGTCACGGTAAACGAGAAACTCCGAGGAGCGCCGTTTCGTTTCGTCTTCGGTATTCTTTGCTTCGGCGATCCAGAACGTCCGTGCGGCGTCGAGATCGAACCGGATCATCTTGGAAGTCTTTCGGTCGACACCGCCGCAGCGGTCGGATATCGGAAACAACAATTCATCCGGCTCGGGATTCTTCCGGGCGATCCATCGTTTGAGTTTCGCAGCGATATCGGGATGCAAGACCTGGACGTCTTCGCGGCGTCGTTTCGAATATCCGGCTTCGACCGTTACAAGCGGCGTATCGGCGTCGAGCTGAAAACTTAAGGGTGTAACTTTGAAATTACGCGGATTGCGTCAATCTGGGCGAAGGGGCGAGTTGTTTGTAAGCGTTCCCAAAGGTCGACCAACGGTTCGATTTGACAATCGCTCGGAGACTCAAAATCGCCTGGCCGCCTCGCAAG
>JAVBQW010000065.1:0-8406 GCA_031548665.1 Thermoguttaceae bacterium | reverse complement strand
ACGCGGTCTTCAAACGGCGGCGTTTTATACGTCCAGTATTACCAAAGTCCTTTATCCACAGGCCGAAGCCTGTTCCGGCAAGTCAAATGTTCCTCCCACAATAAAAACTTGACGCAATGTGTCAAGTTCAGAGTTGTAAGTTCACTAATAATCTTCATTAAAAAAGAGCTCAAAAGAGCCGGGGATGGAGTCGGTACTCCGGCGCAATCCCCGGACGGTCCGAAACAGACACCGTTTTTTAATGAAGTGTATTTGAAAGAAACTGTACTAGCCTCCCCCCCCGGAGTACCGAGGGAGAGGGGACGGTAATGTGTGTCCTCACAAATCTCCCCCAAGGCTTTCGCCGGAAAATAAACCGCCCACATTGGAGTGAAAGAGTGAGAGAGTGAAAGGGTAAATGCAAGATGCGTTCTATCAATCGGTTACGTCTTCCCCTCCCTCTCCCTCTTTCACCCTCTCACCAATCATTTTCGACGTGGAACTTTCCGGCGAAAGCCTAAAAGCCGGAATGGAGGCGGTACTCCGCCGTAATGACGGTTTTTGTGTGATCCGTCATTATGTCGGCCGGAAAATGGAACACGGCGGTTTTTTATGGCACCGCGACGCCGTGGCCGCTCGGCAGTTTTAGGCGATCGGGATCGACCTGCCAAACGATCTTCGACTCCGGCGTCCGGGCGATTTCGAAAAGCCGGACCTTGCCGCCGGCGTTCACCAACAGAATGTTGCCGTTCTTCAGACGTTCCATGCCGGTACACCAACGGACGCCGAGTTCCGGAAAGTCTTTCGCCTTGAATTCCCAGGCAACGGCGTCGTTCGGATCGATTTCCAAAATCCCGTCCTTGCCGCTGATCAAAATGTTATCGTTCGACAGTTCGATCAGGCCGAACGGCGTGTACGGCAACGAGATTTCCCGAACGAGCTTGCCGTCGGGAGCATAGCGACGGACTTTTTTCGCGGATTCCTCTGCGACGAGATAATCGCCGTTCCGGCAAACACGGACTTGCCGCATGGAGCTGTGTCCCGGCGTGTTTTGGATCGAAATCTCCTTGAGTAATTTGCCGTTCGGATCGATCAGCAGCAATTTTCCCTGGCTGGCGGCTCCGATCAACGTGTTACCATCCTTCAAGCGGCAACAGGAAAAAACCTGTCCGGTGGTCTTGTACTCAAAGACGACCTTTTTGTCCGGCGAAACTTCACGGACTCCGGAAACGTTGTCATGTTTTTTCGAATCGTAGTTTTCGTTGAAACAAAACAGGACGTTGCCGCTCGGCAGCAGGGAAACGTCCCGGGCGAGTTCGGCTGGATAATCCCAGATAATTCGACCGTCTTTGGCGTAGCGTTCGATTTGTTTCGCTGACTCTCCGGTATAAACAATGTCGTACGGCAGCGGCGTGCCGTCGACTTCTTCCGGTCGTAGTTTGCGGACTTCAATGTCACGGAGAACTCCCTCACAGCACCAGGTACAGAATCCGAGCGGCTTGTATTCCGACGTTTCGCTTCGCAAGGCGATTTTGTGGTCGGCGGTTTCCAAATCGACGATCTTCGTTTCCTTGGGTTTGCCGTCTTTCGTTTCTTCGATCCAGACTTCGATGGCCTTGCCGGAAATCCGGAGCCGGAATTTGTACCAGGTGTTGTCAACGAAATCGTAATAGGTACTCGTCGGATTTTCCGAAGCGTCGTAACCGTCGACGCAACTCAAACCAACGGTTCCGCCGCCCCAACCGCCGTTGATGAACGTACAGAACGAGTCGCCGTAGGGAAACGTCGCCGCGGCGAAAAAATCGCTGCCTTTGGTCCGTTTCGCTTCGTATCGTAACTCGTAATCGATTCGAGGAAAGACGTTTTCGTAGCGAATTCCGGTGATCATCGCTCCTTGGCCGATCACGAGGCCGCCGTCCTTGACAAGGACGTCGCCGTCGCCGCCGAAAACGGGAACCTTCCAGCCGTCGAGATTTTTGCCGTTGAACAACGATTTCCAGGCGTATTCGTCCTCTTGGGACTCTGCGGCAAGCACCGACAAGGCAAAAATGGTCGAACAGACGAACAAAACGGCAATCACTAATCGTTTCATCACAATTCTCGGGCTGAATGTTATGGAGATCGAATGATCTCATTCTACGCCAAAGAAAAAGCGTTTACAAGATTGGGGAACGACCAAAACAACCTATCGAAAAGAGCCCCGAGTGTAGGCGGTACTCCGCCGTAACTCGGGGCTCTTTTCAGTAGGTTAATTGCGCACGCCCCCTGAGGGCGCCTCGAAAAATCCATCCTCACGTCGTTGAGACCGAAAACATCTCTTCATTTTTTAGGACTGCAACCACAGGTCGCAGCCCGTTTTCGGAATTTTTCGAGGTTCCTTTTACTGTATATTCTCCGTATTTCGGTACAGGACGACTTTTTTCAGTTCCAGAACACAGCTCGTTTCGGTACAGTTTGCGCCGAACGAGAACGAACGGACCTGATCGAGATCCAGTTTGCCGTTGGGATCGGGCCGCGTCGCGCCGACGTGTCCGAATTTCGAGAACGGCAACTTTACTACATGCCAGTCGCCGTCGCTTTTGATCGCCGGCGAAACCATGTACCCGCAACCGCCCTGTTCGAATAACATCAAACCGGCCTTCGCGTCGCCGATGCAACGAGCCCAAAGAATCAAGCCGTCGCCTTTCGACAAATCGACATCCGTCGGCAATTCGAATCGGGGATACACCCAGCGGTCGCCTTCGCCGAACATCGCGAACATCCGCCAAACGGCCTGTTCCTCGGACTTCGGTTTCTCCAGAATCGACGTACAGATCGTCGGCGCGTTCTTGCTCCAACGTTTCATGTCGCCGACCGGAATTTCCGTGACGTCCTTGACCGTCGACAGCAGCCCGGCCCACGTCGCTTCTCCTTTGAAGGAAAGAACCAACGTGTCGCTGTCGTCGGCGTCGATTCGGACCTTGAGCGAGTCGCCGCGAACCAATTCAGCGGCGTTCAGCGGAAGGTTCCAGACGACATCGGCGAACCCCTCGCCGGGGACCGCAACATCTTTGGACTCGGCCGTCAAGTTCGACGCCTTGAACCGGAGTCGTTGCGTCGACGGTTTCTTTTCGAGGTTGAACACGCGGATCGTGATCGGCAGCGTTTTTTCTTCCGTCCGTTTGATCGAATATCCTTGCGGTAACGCTGCGACCCGCTCCTTGTCGAACTGATATCTCATGACGATCGGCGAATGAAGCGTCGGTTGATGCGAAAGTCGAGCCGTCGACCGCTTCGGCGGAATCAACTCCGGAAGCTGCTCCAACACAACGTAAACGAGACTTTCCGACTCCAGCGGAATCGTTCCATCCGACGCGACATTGATCGGTTCGCCGGTTGCGGTTCCGGCGGCAACCACCTTGCCGGGAGCCTTCCATTTTTTCTGTCCCGTAAATTTACCCGTATAGAGAACGAGAATCGTTTCCTGCCCCGTGCGGAAGAACGCCCGAGCCCGAAGGATCGCCGGATCGTCGGTTTTCAAGTTGCCGACATATTTCGTACCGCCCAACATTCGGATTGATTGAACATAGGCCGCGAACGCCCGGGTCGGCGTTCCGAACTTGTCCATCATCCCGAAGTTGCTGTCCCGTTCCTCGTAATACGGATAGACGAACGGAAAATATCGGTCGACGCCGCTGCAACGGGATTCGACGCCCTTCATCGTGATGTCGACGGCGCTGGTCCAATCTTCGGCGATTTCCGGCCGTTTTGGACCTTTTTTCCACGGCCTGCCGCATTCCGTGAGCCAAAGCGGCATTTTTCCTTGTTCGTGCTTGTTTAACCAATCACGATATTGATCGACGAGCCGCTCCATGCTCGGCGCTTTGTCGTAGGTATGGAAGCTGAATCCGTCGACGACTCGCAACAAATCGTTTTCCGCAGCGGTTTGGAGCCAATCCGCTTCGAAATGAGCCATCACGCCGCCGAAAATCGGAGTTTCGATTCCCGACTTTTTCAATTGGTACGCAATCGCTTTGACCATCGGAACATATTGGTCAGCGGGAAGCTCCGCTCCGAAGGAAATCTCCGGTTCGTTCCAAATTTCGAAGGCTCCCCAAGTCGGCGACCAATGTTTCGCGATAGTTTCCCAGGATTTCGCCGTCTTGACCAGATTGTCGGGATATTTTTCGATCTTTCCGGCCCAAACCGGCGCGTCGTGGAACATTTCGAGTACCTCGACGCCGTTCGCCTTGCAGATATCGCGGAATTTTTCGTAACGGCGGTTCGTTTCCCAGTCGAAGGTTCCCTCCTTCGGTTCGACTCCGCCCCAGGTCAGCCGTTCCCGGATCATTCCGATGCCGTAACGCTTCGCCGCCTTGACGAGTCCTTCCCGCAGTTTGTCGTCGCCGACGAGCCAGGAGAACGCCCCGTCGATCGCGAAAAACGGATCCGGTTTCCCTTCGACCGCCGGGAGCGAGACGACGCCGAACCGCTGCTTCGTCGCCGGAAACTCGATTTCCCAGAATCCCCGCGAAAGCGTCGCCTTCAAGGAAACCGTGTTGCCGTCCCTGACAGCTTGTTCCGTGTTGACCGGCTTGCCCCAGGAATCGAGAATTCGAAACTCCGCCGAGTCCAGTGCTCCGTTTTCGACGGCAAATCGAAAGGTCGATTCCTTGCCCGGATCGACGAATCCCTGTTCGACGCTCAAGGGTTTAAGTTCCGCCGCGAACAACGACACGGCAAACAGGCAACAACAGCAAGCAGTGAGAAATTTCATGATGTTCTCCGTTAAAATATACTGCGAAACGGCATTCGACGGGAGCTTTTCTGATTGGGGGCGGAGCAAAAGATGCTCGCCAAAATAAACTGTACAAAGAGCCCCGAGTGGAGGCGGTACTCCGCCGGAACTCGGGGCTCCTTTCCCATCGTAAACGAAAAAGGTAATTTCAGACTGTTTGCAGTATAGTACTACAGCGCAAAGAGATTTTCAATTCAGAGAACACGAAAATCACGAACGTTTCAACGATGGATTATTGGTTCCGTACCATGAAAAAGCTCCGTTTCAAAAATTTTCGTGACGTTCGTTATTTCGTGTGTTTCGTGTTCCTTCCGGAGATGGTCCATTGCGCTGTCGTACTAGGTCCCCGCCTGCGCGGGGATGACGGTCTCTTTCTCTTTTCTCGAATGTTAATTCATTAACTTTGTACTAGCCCTCTACCCGGTACTTCGGGGGGATGGTTAGGGGGATATTTACTCATGCAGGTCTCGTGCCCCACGTCCAAGACGATTGCAAAGACAATACTCGAACAATCAAAAAGAATGATTCCTACACAAAAAGACACGCTTGGCTCGAACTCTGTCTCAAACGACGTCGAGCGGAACACAGCCGCTGTATTCGCAAGAAGACTGACTCAAACAGCCCGAACGATTTCACCGTCGTAGGAAAAATCGACCCGTTGGCCGGGCTGTACAACGAGAAAATCGTCCACAATCCAAGAACCGTCGAGCAAACGTCGAAGCAATGAAAGATCGCCGACCAACTTTTCGAACTGCCAGCCGCGTTCGACGGCAAGGTCCTGCGTTTTACGCTCAAATGAGTCGTTCGGCTCCACGCCGGTTTCGATAAACGTGAATTTCGTGTAAAAACGCATCTTGGAGATCTGGTCACGGAGATATTGCGCGTTTTCCTCTCCGTACTTTTCGATCATTTTGCGCATCGACATGTTCAAGCCGAGTTTTTCCGCGAGATCGTCCGGCAATCCTTGGGTCAGGTCGCCGCCGCGCTCGATCCAACCGGTCGTCTTATAATAGGTTCCCGAATTGGCGAAGAAATACTCCTCGTAGCGTTTTTTATCGCCAAGAAACAGGGTAATGCAATCATGGGCGCGGGGAACGACCAAGGGAATCGTTTTTGTGGAGAGTCCGACAATACCGCCGCTGCAAAGAGCGTAGCCGAGAAGAATCGCGTCGTATTGGGATTCGTCGACGTCGGCAATTCGTTCGGCGAGCTTTTTGGACATTCCGGCGCGACCGATATCGTGAAGTCCTTTGGGCAGAAACTCCAAGTCGATGATATTCGGCGAAGCGGCAGCCAACGAACAGAGTTCGCGAAACAGGATTTCACAGGCGAAAAGTTTAAATTTCACGGGAACAGCGAGCCGGGACGACCCCCGGCATCGGTTCGTATTCGCTTGCGTCATCGCCGCGAAGCGTGTCTTGAAAATATAACGTTCCAGCGAAAGTCTTACTCGTCCTTGCTTGTCGCCGGGCGTCGCGGTCGGAAAAGATCGCTGACGGATCCGCTGGCCTGCGTGGAGACTTTCCCTTGGCCGTAGATTCCGGAAACGGTTCCGGAAGATTGTTGGGCCGGACGATCTTCATTGGAAACAAGCGCTGCGTCATTACGAGGCGTGAAAAGCTGTGTCACGGTTCCAGAGGATTCCGGCACGCCACCACGAGGAAGGATGCGAAGGTCGCTTTCATTGGCGTACTGACCGAATCCACGAACCGGCGTGACGTTTTTCCAACCCATTTTGGAGAGAAATTCCTTCAGACCGATGACTTTGACGGCAGCTTCTTTCGCTTGCTGCTTCATCTTTGCCTGCGTGTCCATCATATCCTGATCTTGATTGTCATCGTCGCTGAGGTCACCGAGAACGATAAAGTTCGTCTTGCTTGTAATCTCTCCGACCTGTTCGCCGCGTTTCTGACCGTCATCGCCTTCACTGATATAGGAATCGACGACACCGCCGTTGAGGGCGATGAGATTCTTAATGGTTTCGAGATCGCTCTGGCTTGTTCCTCCATCACGCTGTCCGACACCGGGGATTCGCATTCCGGCGGCCAACGCGAAGTGCTGAACCTGTCCCGGTTTCCAAATCGGTGTGTAGACGACATCGCCGGCGACGATCGGATTCGTCAGAATATCGTCGAGAATTCGAGCTTGCGCTTTATGTTCGCCGAGGATTTTCGTGACTTCGATACTGGCTTTACTGGCGCTGAGAGTTCGTTCCCGTCGGCAGACTTCGCAGAGATTCGCTTCTTTTTCCGGGTCGGCGGAAGCGAAGGAAATACCGGTAATCGTCGGTGGATAGACGGTGAACGTCATTCGAGTCGCCAAACCGTCGGCGCGACCGAGATTGATGATGACTTCCTTGGTTTGTTGATTGACGGACTGAATGACGCCATCCGGTCGATCGAAAGTAGTCCGAGTCAGATTATGCATCGTTTCGGTCAGATCTTTATTCTGAAGGACTTTCTGCGCGGCATCGACAGCGGCTTTTTCAGCGGTGGCATTGGCCTGCTTGATGTCCTCATCGGCTTTTTCCAAAGCGGCTTTCTTGGAAGCGACGACTCTGTCGCTTTCCTCTCGAGCCTTGTCAATCTGTTCTTTGTGCTTTGTTCGCTCGCTGTTACGTTCTTTGACGGCATTCGCGGTTTCGTCGGTATATTTTCTCAGAACCGTTTCGTAGAGCTTTTGCAGGTTGGTATAGTTGGCTTCGAGATCGAGCAGCTTCGTTTGTGTTTCCTTATGCTCATCGTTCTTCTTGGCGAGTTCGTTCCCCAAATCGCCCAACGCTCGCCGGTAGTTTTTTTCTGTTGCGCCAAGTGTTTTGGCGTGGAGCATCATATCCTTTTCGTAGTCCGCCTGAATATTCTGGAGGGGGACGTCTTCTTTGAGACCGGTGATGATCTCTTTGAGGACGAGCATGTCCCGTTTGGCGTCGTTGGCGTTTTTTTGGGCTTCCTGAGCCTTGTTGTTAGCGTCCTTGGTGCTGGCGACAAGGGCATCGGAGGAGCTGTAATAGAAGTAGAGGAAGACTCCTTCGATGAGAATGACGATTACGGCGAAAATCAGCGCCCCTTTGATAACATTCGTATTGTCTTTCATTGTCGAAGACTTTCAAAAAGAGAACGGAGTAAACAACCCGCACCAACAACCTATTTTAACAGGTCGAACGGTACTGTCAACAAAAAAATAACGAGATGAGACGAAGAGGGATCTTCCTCGGAGAATCATCGGTAATTATGAACTCGAAAAGCGAGTGGGAAAAGGTTTTGACAAAGATTCCTGAAAAAACGTGTTCCCGTGAAGCCGGTTAGGAAGATTATTCCGATAATTCCGGCCGGGTGGTTTTCGAAACGGTGCCAATTTTGTATGGTCGGTACTTTGGAATATACTGCGAAACGGCATTCGACTGACATTTTGAGAAAAGATTTTGCCGTTTCGCTTTTTTTCGTAAAGTCAAATACTGCCCAACGATGAGCCGACTAACGGAAGGCGGCGTTGATGGAGCCGAAGGCAGCCGCCTTACCGTGCTACTACAACGCCAAAGCACATTTTATCAATATTTTGCCACGGAAGACACGGAAAAATCACGGAGAAATTCCTTGCATCATCTCCTTCCGTGTTCCTTCCGTGTCTTCCGTGGCTAAAGCAATTTTAGG
>JAVBQW010000092.1:0-15379 GCA_031548665.1 Thermoguttaceae bacterium | reverse complement strand
GCATCGAACACTGAACAAGGCTGGAGACTGTAGGCCGGAGACTGGAGTTCCCGGTTTCCAACCGTTCCCTCCGGTCTCCAGCCTCCAGTCTTGCGGCAGAATCAAGGTTGCATTCACAAACAACGCCGAGAACTTGCACAGTACAACTAAGAGCTCCTCGAAAAATCCATCCTGACGTCGTTGAAACCGTAAACATCTCTTGATTTTTTAGAACTGCGATCACAGGTCGCAGCTCGTTTGGGGAATTTTCCGGAGGGTCCCTTCAGTCGTTTCTACAAGGCGTCGCTTGTCGAGACGTTAATGTATTTGTACTTTCCTTGATGCCGCCCGGCAAGACGACGCAAGATATCCGACTCGCCGTCGCGGCCGTCGTCGTACTGGATCACGTTGATCACAATGCCGCCGCTCTTTCGACCGATTTCTTCCAGTTCCGACTCCGTGAGCGATTGACCGTCGGTCAGGAAAAAAATGACGTCCGGCTTGCAGGCGATCGCTTCCAAAAGCGGCGGAAGATGAGACGTGGTCCCCTGACTCGTAATTCTTCGAACGAATTCCTCCGCTTCCTTTTTTTCTCCCGGACCGGCGTTGATCAACGCTCTTCCCGGTCGCCACGTCACAAAACGATCGGAGTAAAAAATGATGTTGAATTGCTGCTTGGCGTTCAATACGGAAAGACTACGTAACAATTCCTTCTTGACCTCCTCCATCTTTTGACCGGCCATGCTCGCGCTCTGATCGAACACGTAAACGAATTTGGAACCGTGTCCGCCGACTCCGAACACCCGGACCGTGACGCCGCTTCCATTACCTCCTCCGCCGTTTCCACTTCCGCTGCCGCCGCCATCGGTCCCATCTCCGTCGTCCGGTTTGGAAGCCGAAGTTGCCGAATCGGCCGGGATGACGCTTTGCCGATCTTCAAACGAAGCGTCTTCCGACGGCGTCTCCGTGACCGATAGGTTTTCGTTCGGTTTGGGAGCTTGGGAAGGCGGCGATTGGCTTTCCGTGGAGTCGTCGGACGGCGAAGCGTTTTCTTCCCGGTTCGAATCGGTTCCGGAACGATCCTCGTTTCCGTCGGCAGTCGAACTTCCGATTCCGTCGCCGCTTCCTCCACCCGTTCCCGTTTCGGTTCCCGCTTCCGTCGTTTCCGTCGTTTCCCGACCGCTTCCTCCGACTTCTCCCGGAGGTTGCTTGTTGAGAAACAGTAACAACAAGAGCAACAGCAACAGGACCGCGACGAGAACGACGGCGATTGCCGCCAAAATCGTATAATCGGTCGAAGTTTCCTCGTCGTTCGTGATCGACGGATTTCCTGGAACGGAAACTCTTCCGGGAACCGAAACGGGACGCTGTGAAGGATGATTCATGGACGTCGATAATTCGGGTAAGGCTTCCGATCGAAAAAATCTATTGGATTTGGGTCGACCCGCTGCCTTCGCCGAACGACCAATGGGCGTCGTCCGTGGTCGGGATCAATTCGTACCGAAATCCCGCTTCCGTCGCCGCGTTCCGGATAACGTAGAACACGTCGACGGAATCTCCGTACACGAAAATACCGATGTAGTGCGTGTTCGGCAAGACGAGTCGGAACAAATCCCTGATTTTTCGTTTCACGGTGTCGTTCTCTTCCACGACGAATCCACGACTCCGCTTCGGAACGCCGAGATCCTTGCCGCGAGGTCCGGTGTCGGTGAAGTCGCCGCGATCCACGACGGCATAAAGTCGATTGTATCGCAAGACAAGATAAAACGGTCGCAGAGAGCCCGAATCCTGCATCTTCGGCAGGAATAATTCTTCTTTTCGGGAGTTTTTGTCCGGATCGTTTTTGTCGCGGACCCGATCCGTCTTGTTCGTGGTTTCGGCTTCCAGACGAGCGGCAATCGCTTTCATGTCGTCCGTCTTTTGTTCGAGATTTCGTTGTTCGCTTTGGAGTTCTTGAACAATTTTCGCCAGTCGGGCTTCCGTTTCTTTCAGCTCTTCCAGTTTGTCTTCGATTTTTTTGAGGCGTTGCTCCAATTCGGCGTTTTCCCGGAATTGCTTCAGACCGTCGCGTGTCAATTCCGATTTTTTCGAAACGATTTCGTCTTTTTTTTCGAGCAGTTCGGAATACGCCGTCACCAACTTTTTGTCTTTTTCATCGACCGGTTCAGGCATGGTCTTGCGAACGGTTTCCATAAGCATGGTCGCCGACTCGATTTCGACGACGAGTTCGTCCGCCCGTCTCGCCAATTCGGCGATTCGTTCCGGCGAACAGGCCTCCGGCGGCGGCTGCTCGGCGGTTTGACGAATTTGAATCGCAATCAAAATCGCAATAAACAAGACGCCGCCGAACGTGTTGCACACGGTATCCAGGAACAGGTCGAAACTTGATGGTGGTGTACTTTTCCGCCGCGGCATAATACTATTGGAGAGCGATCTCCGTTTTTTCACCGATCACTTGCAGACCGATTTCGAAGCCCATTCCCTTCAATTCGTCGATGATGCTTTCGTAGTCCTTGAAACGGGACGGTCGGACATAGAGAACGAAATACTCCGTTTTCCGGTTTTTTCCTTTGGCCCAGCTGTAAAAAACTTGTCGGGAGACGAACTCCGTTCCGTTCGGATCGGCTTGAGACATCGCATTGATCTTTCCCTGCCCGTACACTAAAAGAATCGGGCTCTTGTCCGTCGATTTGTTCGGCGTCGCATAGACTTTGTTGACGACCTTCTCCGACAATTGCCGGTCCAGGTCGGCTTGTTGGTTTTTCAACGCGTCGATCTTCGCCTGGAGCGTTTGCTGCTGGTTCTTTTGTTCGTCGCTCTGCCGCTCCAATTCGTCACGAAAACGTTCGAGTTCATGGATCTTCTTCTCCAAGTCCGCAGCGAGCTTGGCGTCCGGACGGTTGTTGATTTCGTCCCGCCGCTCTTTCGCCCGTTGGAGGTCCTCGTCGGCTCTTTGAACGTCCGCTTTGAGCCGTTCAATGGACGCTTGAAGGGCGTCGAATTGGTCCACGGAAGGAACAACGGGAATCGCGTCCCGTCGAGCCTCGTTCAATCGGGCGAGTTCGTCCTGAATTTCGCGTCGGGACTGCTCCAACGACTCGATGCGTTCGTTCAATTCCGCTTCGGTGATTTCCGGAACGGGAACCGATTCCGCGACGGCCATCTGGGTGATGAGCTTGAGAATCAACAACAGCGTCACCAGGATGATGATGCCGACGACCGACATGATGATATCCTGGAACGAAAAAAACGAGATCGGAGAAGAGTCGCGTCGTCGTGCCATGCCGTGAGCCGCGTCGTCCGTCGACGCGCTGAAGAGGGACCTATAGTTTTTCCGTCCGGAGTTTGGAAACGATATTCGTCGTACAATATTCGGAACAGGCGAGGAGCAGTTCTTCTTCCGACTTTTTCGTTGCCGTGGCGAGCAGTTGCAGGATCAACGCGAGAACCAAGGCGACGAGCGTCGTTTCAAAGGCCGTCGCTAAGCCGCCGGTCACGCTCTGGAGCGACGACGTCAAGGCCGTCATGTCGGCTCCGCTGGCAAGGACGCTGCCGAAACTCCCGATCGCCTGCGAGAGTCCTTCGACGGTTCCGATGAATCCGAGAACGGGAATCGACCAGAGAAAACCGTTGAGGAGCGAATACGACGTTTCCACGGAATCGACGTCCTGATCGTTGTAGGACCGCAGGATGTCGCCGACGTCGGAGATGTTTCCGATGTTCTTCAGATTGGACAACGTGCCGCTGATCCGATTGAAGAGGAGAAAACATTTCGGCTGTTCGACGGCGTCATTCACGTTGCGCAACACCTGGTCGACGGTGTTCGGCGACAAAACGAAATCGTGTTCGCGCGGCACGACGACGACCCGCAAAGCCTTTCGCTGGAATCGAATTTTCGACGCCTTGATGAGAAGAATGAACAGCGACCAACTCGCCAGGAGGACCATGAAATACGGTGTCGTTCCACGTTTCGTAAACATGTCGGAAAACCAACCGCCCGGCGCCACGTAAAGGAAGCCGTAGAACGAAACCGTCAGGACGACCGCCAGGACGCCGCACAGGATCGTGTTGACCGCCGTGAAACGTCCGCCGCGAAACCCGAATTTCTGCTCGATATCCGAGCGAGCCCAAGACAATCGTTGTTGCATCTGTTGCATCGCGTCGTGCTGAATAAAAAATCGTCGTGGAAATTTCGCGCGTCCTCAACTTCTCAAACCATCGGTTGTCCTTGTCCGTCCGTTGAAACGGCAATCGCGTCGATAATGGCCCAAATACCCGTAACTAATAATCCGATGAATGTCAATCCGAGAATCAGTTGAACGATGCCTATGTTGTTCCGTCCCGCATAAAAATTATGGATGCCTAAACCTCCGAAAAACAAGGCGAGAAGAATGTAAACCATTCGGGACTTCTGTCCGGCGCCGGCACCGAACGGATTGGCTCCGTGACGGACGATCGGCGAACCACACCGGGGACAAATTTGAGCCGTGGTGACGACGGGATTGCCGCAAGCGGCGCAAAACATGCTGGCGCCCGGCGGGGACTGTTGCTGTTGTTGCTGCTGTTGTTGTTGCTGCCGTGCCCGCGTGGCGATCGGTTGCGGCGGCCGCGTGGGAGCCTGCTGAGGCGCGGGCCCGGAAAACGGCGACGCTTGTTGCAATCCTCCCTGCGACGAAAACGCCGGGACCGACTTTATCTGTTGCGCATTTTGGCCCTGTTGCCAGACCAGCGACTCGCCTTGAAGCGTTCCAGCCTGGAGCATTTTCTGGATCACGGAACGTGAGACCGGTCCGAATCCCTCTTTGCCGTCGGCGCTGTAGAACCAATCCGCCGGTTCCTGAATCGCGCTTGGCGTCGGTGGGGTGCCGTAAATCCCGCTGGAGGAAGCTCCCGGAAAGGAGCCGCCCGCCGACAGTCCGCCCGCCATTCCCATGGGGCTCGGCGCCGCCGGGAACAAAAAGTCCAACGACTCGGCGGGAAACCAATCGACTTTGTTTTCGGAAACCTCGGTCGCCCGACTGAGTTTTCCCTGAGTTTTCATGTTAGCGAGTGCTGCTTCGTCGAACGGACCGAACGCCTTGCCGCGAATGTTGATGAAATAAGGCATTGGATGGATGATAAAAATGGTTTCAGATTCCCGCGATTGAAACAAATATTCAGTCGGCTTTATTCGTCCCGAACTCCCAGCAACAGCGTCAGTTGCCGACGTAAACGGTCGCCGGTGTCGGTCAATTCGATCAATTTCGCCTTGTACGACGCGACGGTTCCTCTGGGATTATCGACATAACTTTTGATTTCCATGCAGTTGGAATAGAATTCGGCGAGTTTTACCCGAAACTCACTGGGAAGCTTCGTATCTTTTTGGATTTGCCGCAATTCCTTCTCCACGTTGTCCAGAAAAAGAAATTGGAGTCGTTCCATTCTGGATTCGATTTCCTCGGCGGCGGCGTTAATTCCATCATTCGCTTTGTACCCTTTTTCAAGGGCGACTTTGATATATAAATCGTATTCCTTCATGCAATCCTGGCAGACGTGATTGACGAGAGCGAGCAGTCTCAATGCGACTTCGGCTCGATGGCGGGAATTATTTTGCGTTTTTTCCGATTCCGTCAGTTTCTCCATTTTGTCCAAGGCCTCCACGACATTGGCGATCGGCACACAATAAGCGATTCCTTCCTGTTCCGTCGATTTTAACGTAACGACTCCGATGACGTTGCCTTCGCGGGCGATCACCGGTCCACCGGAATTTCCGGAATTGATCGAGATCCCCAATTGATAATATTTTTGATCGGCAATGTCTTTTTCGGAACTCAGGACTCCGATATTGACGGCGTTTTCCAATTCTCCGGGCGAGCCGACGACGAGAATGTCCTGTCCCCGCCTGAAACGATGGTTCGTCGCCAAAGAAAGCGCCGGCAACTTCGATTCCACGCTCAAAAACGCAATGTCTCGATCAGCGTCGGCGTACAGCAACTTCGCTTTGAACGGTCCCTTTTGATCTTGGGAGGCCGATGGAAAAACGACCTCGATCCGTTCGGGAAATTCGCAGCTGATGACGTGGTGGTTCGTCGCCAGAATTCGAGGACGTACCAAAAAACCGGTTCCGCTGCCGTAGCGTCCTTCGAGTCGGGCGACGGATTGTTCAACTTTCGCAACGATATCTTCCGTCTGAAGAGATTGGGGTTGGGACGGCGTGGAAACAGTGGGCGACGACTCGGAAACGGTATTCGTTCGATCCGTTTCGGCGGATTTTTCTTTGTCGGTGTTCGCGTCGGGCGTCGATACCGCAGAGTTTTCCTTCGGCGTCGCGGAAGGATTGACATTGGCAACTTCCGGCCCCTTTTTGCCGACCAGCATGACACCGACGACAATACAGGCCAAGACGAGACACACGAGAAGAGAACAAAGAACGATCAGTCCCGTGGACGATTTCGACGAGCGATTGCTTTCCGGGCTCGTGGAGACGTATCCCGCGAACGGTGGGACCGTTTTGAGAGGAGCGGCGTTTTGTCCCTGTTTCCAAACGAACGATTCGCCTCGTAACGTTCCCGCTTGAACCATTTGAGTCAAAACCGTCGTCGTGACGGGACCGAAACCGTCTTTGCCGTTGACGCTGTAGAACCAATCCGCCGCTTCCGTCGTTGCGATTGGTTCCGGTGTTGCCGGTTTACCGGACGGCGGCGCCGCAGGGGGAAACAGCGAAGGCAGCGAATCGGCGGACTTCCAGTAGATGCCGTCGACGGAAATCTCGGTCGTTCGACCGACCTTTCCCTGAGCCTTCATATTTCTGAGTTCTTCTTCGCCGAACGGACCGAACGATTTGCCGCGAATTCGGATAAAATATTTCATGGTCGCAAGCCGTAAGGAACGGAGTCAAAATAAACTTTACAAAGAGCCCCGAGTGAAGGCGGCCGAAAGATCAATACGGCGCCGCAACTCGGGGGTGGAAGGGAGCGTTCGGCGATTCGGGGGCAACCTCAGCGTTTGAACACGTTTTGATACCCCTCCCCTCTCCCTCGGGAGAGGGCTAGGGTGAGGGGCGAGCGACATGGCGGCTGAAAAAAATACGAGAGTTGGAGGGGGAGCGTTTTCCGATTGGGGGCGAAAGGAGGAGCAAAATACCGCGAGAAAGTTGTTGCCTTTTGAATCTTCGGCCTGAAAGGCCATTGCATTCCAGCCCAGGGCAAGGCGTATTCGCCGCCGCCCTGGGAGACCGGTCGTGTTCGCCAACCGTCGCCCTGTAAGGGCAGTGCCAAGCCGGTGTTGCGCTGCCCTTTCAGGGCGAACATTTTGGAGGGTGTTCGTCAACCCAGGGCGACGCCTTCGGCTCAGCCCTGGGCTGTAATGCAATGCCCCTCCGGGGCGAAATCGGTTAAATATCAACATTTACGCGACTCTCTCGACTTTTCACGATCTTTTTCGCCCCCAATCTGAAAACGCTCCCTCTCTTCATTTTTCAAGACCGGGACCACAGGTCCCGGCTCATTTTCAGAATTTTCCGAGGCCCCCTAATGTTGTACGAGAAAAATGGGGGCTCCCTGGAGGAGCGACGAGTCCGTATAACGTAACTCGAGCTTGCCGGAGACGACGTCGCCGACCTTGACGGGACGAACGGAATCGTCCGCGCCTTGACGAAGAATATACAGGTCGCCCGATTTTTTAGCGAGGATTCCCGGCACCGTGACGCAATCCCATTTTCTATCCTTTTTCGTCAACACCGCGACCCATTCGAACGACGGCTGGAATTTTCGGACCGTTTCCTGGAACGTTGCGCGTTCCCGTCGGGTTTTTTCGCCGAGCGGTTCGAAATCCGGCAGCCGGGAAATCGCCGCGCGCGCCTTGCCTCGCAACGACGTCGTTTTCGGTGAATGAACGTCCATCCACGACGGATACTGTCCGACGTCGCTGTCCTGAAGGATTTTGTACACTCCCGCGAAGTTCGCCGCGAAGAACGGATCGATTTTCGACAAGTCGTCGATCAACGAATCCATGATCGCGCATTGCAGGATCGGATCCAAGCCCGGCTCGGAGGCTTCCCGTTTGAACAAGTCGCGGAAGATAGCCAAAACCGTGACGTCGGCGTTATCGGCGATCGCATCGATCTTTTTCATCGCCGCCAACGCGAAATTCCGTTGCGTCACGACAGGAACCCGCATGGCGACGAAGTCCTCCGCTTTGATCGTGAGCGGTTTCTCCTCCGTTGCGAAACCCGTGATGTAGTAATACTTGCCGCCTTTTTCCGGTTTTTGCGTCAGGTAGTACCAAAGATCTTTTTTCGGATCGTCGATCCATGGATACACTTCGCGTTGGGAAAGCGTCTTCAACCACTCCTTAACGGAATCAAACGTCTCCGAAGTATAGGGTGTCGTTTTCGTCAACATTTCGAGATAAGCCCCGGCCGGGAAAATGTCGGACAGCGAGCCGGAAACATGCTCGGAAATTTCCTGATATTGACTCAAAAGGGACGCGGATTCTTTTTGTAACGCTTCGAAACTACCCGCGCTTTTCGTAAACGTTGCCGTCAGTTCCCGGAGTCGAGCCGAAACGTCGTTGACGGCCTTCCATTCCTTCAGCACGTCGCCGGCGTCGCCGGAGATCGGATGACCGGGAAAGTCGGCGACGAACTTTTGCAGCTCGGATTGATACCGCTCCACGTTGGGAACCGCGGCAAACAGACTTTTCAACGCTTTTTCCTGGTCGATGATTTCGTCCAACTGTTTCAGATACTCGGCGATCCATTCCTTGACGTTTTCTCCCTGCTTTTTGATCGCTTCCGTCACGTCGGCTGAGTGCTGCTGGAGAGCGGCCAGACGCCGGGACAGGTCTTTGAGCTGGGAAACCGCTTCTTCCGGCAGCAGGTCGGTATCTCGTTTGACGGCGTTGAATTCGTTCGACAGTTCGCCCAGCGCGTGCGTGTATTTGTCGTTGATCTCCCGGGTACGCGTCGCCAGGGCGTTGCCGTGTTTTCGTTTCAATTCATCGGCGACCGTTTTTTCCTGTGAGGATCGAGCAAGCTTTTCGGCCTGCTCAACGGAAATTCCGATCCGTTTCAATTCGTCGAAGTCCGGTTTTTCCGGAGAGTCGAGCCGGATTTCGGCCTCGGAACGATATCTTGAAAACTCCTTCGCTCGTTTGTCGTCTTCGACGAGCATCGTTCGGAGACGTTCCATCACCGCGCCGACCTTGGCGTTTTTGACGAGATCCGGCGAATCCGTTTCAACGCGTTGGAGCGTTCCGGCAATGTCTTCGTAACGCTGTTCGTTTTCGATGCGTTCCAGTGAAGCGACCGTATCGGCGATGCGACCGGCGTGAAGACGTTGCTGCAATCCGAAGGCGATGAGGCCGCCGACCAAGAGGCAAACGGCCAAGACCGCGACGATCGTCAACAGATTTCGTCGCGAGGCCGAGGTATGCCGGCGAGCGATTTCGGTTTGATAAAGATTCTCCAGCTCCACGGGAATGATCATTCCGCCCTGTGACGCCGTGGAAGCCGCAGCGTAGTAGAGTCGCTCCAGTTCCGGCAGCGGCGTGTCCGTTTCCAAGGCGGCGTGCAGATCGGCCAAGGAGTTTTCGAACTCGAACTGCATCATGGTCTGTTTCTGCGTCTCGCCGAGCCATTGGACCGCGGGGCGGATCAGCTGCTCAATGGCCGGCGGCATGGGCATCCGCTCCGCGGAAACGATCTGTTGTATCGTGTTATAACTTTTCAGCGCCTCGGCGTGATCGAACACGAAAAATTTCTGCATCAGGGTCTCGGCATGATCCTGCAAGACCGTGGCGGAGAGGCGGCGACGAAAATCGACCGGAGGAGGAACCAACCAGTCCGGTGCGCTCAGTTCACGGTGAAGATAACGGATTTGGAGGGCGTTTTTCGTTTCGATCGCCCGGGGAACTTCCTTTTCGAGTTCCTTGATCCGGGCTTTTTCGAAAAGTTCCTGGTCTTCGGCCCAAAAGGTGTTTTCGCGATCGTTTTTGACGATCGCTCGGAGCACCGCAAGACGTTCCCGGATCGGCGAGCCGTTCAGGGCCAGAAATCGCTGCTTCACCAACAGCGGTTCCAGCGGCGACATTTTCAGATAGGCGTCGTTCAATTCCCGCAGCATGTCGACCGGCAGCGGCGGCGGCACGTCGAAACCGAGCATCGAAACGATTTCGCCCCATTCGTCCCGCTCCGTGAAGTCGAGCGAATTGTACAGCTCCATGAGGTTCGGTTTCAACTCGGCCAAGCGGAGACCTTCGGCGATATTTCCCGCGCGAATCCGCTGGACGCTTTCCCACATGCGACGATTCAATTCCGTGCTGAATTCCACGTAACGGGTCGCGTAGCTGCGCATCTGGTCCGGGGCGACCATATCCGGAAACGCGATGGCCTTGCGAATATGCTCGATCAGATTTAAGAGTTCACTCATGGGAGACGATCGATGAAAGGATGATGAAAAGGATTTTTTGAATTTCGACGATTATTCTTTGTCCGGCACGACACGGAAAAGCGGCAATCGGTTTTCCGGTTTGTGAACCTCCGAGGGTTCCGTGCCCGTTCGTATCAAATCGATGGAAAAATGCTCGACCCGCGCGTCGTTCCACTTCCCTCGCTCGGCTTTAATGGCGGCATTATTGGCCTCGCGAGCTTGCCGCTGACCATTGATTTCGTCTTCCAGTCTTTTTTTCTCGGCAAGGATACCATCCAATCTTTTAATCTCGGCTTCGTTGGCTTTTATCGTATTTCCGTTGGCTTTCATGACATTACCGATTTTCAGGCGTTCTTCTTGTGTGAGCGATACGTTTTGGATTTGTTTTCCAAGTTGTTCATTCTGTTTTCCAAGTTGTTCATTCTGGCTTTTCCGTCTTTTGTGCTCTACTTCGAGTTGATTCCAGCCGCCGCATTTGTTACGTTCTGTCGCAAGCTCCCTTTGAAATTTTTTGATTTCTTTTTCTATCTCTTCGTCTTTCTCCTCAAATTTCACGGCTTGGGGGGGGAGGAAATCGACGACTATTTTCAATCTCTCTTTTTCAAGGTTTTTGTTCTTATCCTCGTCCTTGAGTTTGGCTCCGGCGATTCCGCAATGGGCCGTGGAACCGTCGACGGAAGGGATTTGGGGAGCATACGATAACGAGGACGGAAACTTGGCAAACGTTTTCGATTCGATCTTATGTTTGTCGCCGAAAACGAATTCGTCGAAATCGAGGAGCATGAATTCGTTCTCAACGATGTTAGCGATGAATTCCTTTCCGTTTTCATGTCCCCAAAGAGTGAATCGCGGTCTCTCGTCGTCGACACTGAATTCCTTCTTGAAATCCCGGGAGTTGTATTCCACCGGCGTCCACAAGGCGATGACCTTTTCGAAACCGTCAACCTCGATCTTGAGTTGCGACAGAAGCACACGGTTGAATATCCGGCGATGTTCCGTATCGTTGTATGTACGTAATACTCCTTCGCCCCATTGGCAGAAAATCCCTTTTTCGTTCAGGAAAAATTCGATGATTTTTTCCGACGACGGGGCTTCGGGGCTCACTTCGACATAAGAAAACTCGATTCGATGTTTTTCCGAAGATTCTTTTTCCCGGATTTCAAACTTGTTCGTCTTCTGCTCTTCCGAACTTTCGAATTTTGGGATGATTTTCAAGTCAACAAACGGCGCGACACTTATTTCCACTTTTCTGTTTTCTTTGTGCAACTTCCCAAGGAATTCCGAGCCGGGCAGAATTTGTACGCCTCGTTTGTTCATCGGCAGCGCAATGTCCTTCCAGACAGCCCCCAAAACATTTAGTTGATTTTGGATCAGAGCCTTGGATTTCGCGTTGGTAATCGAGTCTCTGGCTTTCGCGATGACGTTTTTCGCCTCGTCGAATTGAGCTTTCGCTTCGTCGGCTTGTTTTCTCGCGGTTTGAGCGGCGGCATCCGCTTCACCGACGGCTTTGCTGATCTCTGCGGTCGCTTCCGGCGATTGAGTTGCCTCCTTTTTCAACTCGTTAGCAGCGTTCTTGACATCGTCGGCGGCGGTTCGGGCGATTTTGGCTTGACTTTCCGCTTCTTGGGTCGCCGTGTTCGCCTCTCCGGCATAGTTCTCCGCTTCTTGTAGCTTGCCTTCCACGGTGTCGATGTCCGGAGTCTTATTTTGAGCGGCGTTTTCCGCAGCTTCGGCGGCCTTTTTTGCGGCTTCGGCTTGATTTTGGGCTGCGTTAAATTTGTCTTCCGCAATCTTCATCGCGGCTTTTGCATCTCCGGCGGCGGCCTTGATTGCATCGACTTTCCGTTTCTCTTCTTTTTTCTTTTCGTCGGCGGCTTTCTCTTCGTCGTCCTTCCGTTTCTGTTCCGCTTGCGCTTCCGTGGCATTCCGTTCCTGTTCGGCTTTTTCCCGTTTCTGTTTTTCCGCCTCTTCGGCGGCTTTGTGTTCTTCCTCCGCTTGTTTTCCCGCCGTGGCGATTTCCGTCACGGTCGTTCCCGAAAACGTCAGGAAAACGCCGATGGGAGCCAAAACGAGCAGCAGACCGATGATCGACAACAACAGCCACGGAAAACCGGACTTTTTCTTCCGCCTCGACGGCTGATACGGTCGGCCGACAGGAATCGACGGCGGAGGAAAAGCAAATTCGTCAAACGGATCGGCGACCGAATAAGTTTGTTCGGCAACGCCGGGCACCATGAGCGGTACGTCGACATGGGACTGCGGCGCTGACGAGGGGACGGCCGTCGGAACCGCCGCTGACGTCGGAATCGGAGCCGTCGGCCTGACCGGCCTGACGACCGGACCGTTTCGAGCCACGTCGACGTACTTTCCCGACGGCTGCTCTGTCGCCGATTGCCGCAGGTCGATGACAAGCGTTCTGGGAGACAATTTGGCAAAGGCGATTTCGTCGCTGCCGGCCGCGATGCATTTGACCTGAATTTTCGCGACGCCCGGCGGTTCCTGCGATTTCATGAAAAACGTACTGAACGTCGTTTTCCAACGAAGCGCCGGCGGCAATAAGGCGAACGCTTCCGCAATGAGCGGCAGAACATCCGTTCCCGGCTCGAAAATAATGCTGATCGGATCCCCTTTTTCGATCCGTTCCGCGACGACGCCGCCCCAACCGGCGTCGCCGTAACGTTGCTGCCAATGCCGACAGACTCCGCCGTTGGCCGAAGGATTCGGCAGCTGTTTTCCCCGAGGCAGCTCCTGCGACTTCTCGTTCCAAGCCGTAAGAAAGATATTCGGTTGCGACGCAATCGCCGCCGGACCGGCAGACAGTGCCGCCAAGTCGGTTTCCTCGATGATCCAATGATGTCCGATCCGATTCGTTCGTCCGGAATAGTCGTTGCCGCAATCGGCGACGCGGGAAACGGCGTGTCGGTCCACGCCGCCACTACGTCGGACGGCATGGAGAAACGCCACCGGATTTCTCGGATCGCCCGCCGGAAACGTGTGGGAATAGCCGCTCAAGTTTGCGATGTCACGAGACACGTTGGGCGGCATCCCCGATGTTTGCGCAACGACGCCGAACCCGGCGTTGCCGTCGAGACATTTGGGCGAAGACGTGGAAATCAGTTCCTGAATCATGGTCTGTAAGCCGTACCAACTGCGGGACGATGAAGAACGTGAAAACTTACTTTCGCTTCAAAACGGGAACGCAGTATTTCTCCGCCATGATTTGTGCGTGGAAAAAGGGAACCTCGACCCAGATCGGTTTGATGTTGGCGGGACGGTATTGGAGCGGACGTTTTCCATCCGGGCCCGGGTCGCCGATTTCCGGAGCGGTTCCGGTCGCGCTGACGCCGATGTAGACGACCTTTTCAGCGTTCGCTTCGGCGGTTCCGACCAGGTCCGGAATCAAGTCGAGCAGCAAGGTTCGTAATTTTTGGGAATACTGCTCCACCCGTTTGGCGTTGTAAACGTAAATCGGAGCGTTTTGCACGGGATTCCACGGCTGATCGTAATGGGGAAAATCGACCAATTGCTTCCATGCATCCAATTTAGTCAGCACGATCAGCAGCGGAGTCTTGATTCGTTCGCTACCCGCCAGCCGTGAATGGGTTTTGATCCGGGAAATCATTTCCGTCAGAATAGTACTTTGGTTCACGTTGCTGCGCCGGACCTCGACGTCCGCCGACGCCGCGTTCATCTGCGGATCGTTAACCGGTTGTTTGCAGGCTTGCCGGAATCGCAAGTCCTGCGTCGGATCGAACACGAACATGATGGCGTCGGACGAGGATAGATGTCGGGTGACCGGTTGGGCCAGATTATCGGCTCCGGGATAAAAATGTTCGCCGGCGTTGTCGTACATGCAGACCGTTTGCGTGACCTGTTCCGCGTTTTTCGGATTCGGATAGTTCGGCAACGGCGTGATCGCAAAGGAAAACGGCTGCGCCAAGGCGGTCGGCCGACCACCGATGATGGTGTCGTTGTATATCTTGCCTTGAACGTCCGTTTTTTCGATGGACACCGGTTGGTTCGGATCGTTTCCGCCCATGAACTGAGCCGCTTCGTAATCCCTAATCCGTCGGTTCATCAACGGATCGGCGTCCGTGAAGTTCATGCAAAAATTCCGAGTCATCGTCTTACGAAGCTGCCAGACCATCGACGCAAAGAAGTACGACTTGCCCGACGCCGGAGCACCGGCGATCGACAGAAAAAAACTGGACGTACTCAACAAGGGACGAGGAATCTGTAGATGGCAGTTCGGACACGCCAATTTGTGACAGGGGGTGCCGTGCGAATCCAAGGCGGAACCGTCGAGATCGAAGCGACTGGGCAGAAATCGCAGCTGGTCGGCGGCGCTCAACTTGGGGTCGCCAAGCAAGTCGGGCGACTCGCTGATAAATAAGATTTGATCCGTGGGAAATTCATGCCAGCAATGAGGACACGAAATCTGCGGCTTGATTCTCATTCGACTCTGACTGGATGCGGTCGCTGTAGACATGGTGTCGCGTTGGAGTTCGAACTCTTCAGAAAAGAATATTGTTGGTTTGGTGGATCGAACGGGAATCACCGACACCGCGGCGAACGGTGAGCGATAAAACCATTTTACCCCAAAAAAACGGATCGGGAATCAAGGTATGTCAGCTTGTGTCATGTTTTTTTCGAAATTTCGGAAATTTACGATTCGCTACTGTGAAAGGGAGCGTTTTCGGATTGGGGGTGGAAAGGAAAGAAGATGATCGTGAAAAGTCGAGAGTGTCGCGTAAATGTTGATATTTTACCGATTTCGCCCCGGAGGGGCATGGCATCACAGCCCAGGGCAGAGCCGAAGGCGTCGCCCTGGGTTGACGAAGCCCCCAAAGTGTTCGCCCTGAAGCAATTGTGTTTTTCGTCAAGAGAAAAAGTGGAATTTACGAAGATTTTTCGAGAAGTTTGTTTTGCCAGTGAACATTGTTTTTGACCAACGAATGGGCGATGAGCAGGATTTTGTGGGCGACCGCAAT
>JAVBQW010000069.1:0-5126 GCA_031548665.1 Thermoguttaceae bacterium | reverse complement strand
ATCGCCGAGTTCGGTGACATGCTCGACAAGGAAGAAGATTAAGGCATCGGCATAACGGAGGGCGGTATCGGCCTCATGGGCGGCGACAGCGGCATTGCTTGACCGTTTTTCTTTGCTTCCGACACCGCTTTTTCGTACTCGGCACGCTCGATTTTGTACCGTTCATTGGCCTTTTTGTACTCCTCCATCCTTTTCAAGGATTCCGCATATTCCGGGGAATTGAGAATTTTGTTTCTCAGCTCTTCCCTTGCTTTCGGATCAATAAAATCACCCGCTGGTCTTGAAGGTAGCTCCTTTGTTTTATCACCAATGAAAGGTGGCGCTAGTATGGCGGACGGTTCCCTTGTTCTTTCACCAACAAAAGGGGGCTCTGGTATCGCGGATTGTTCCCTTGATTTCTCGTCAACGGAAGGAGTCGCTGGGAATGCAGATTGTTCACTTGTTTTTTTGTCAACAAGAGGTGTTATCGGTTTTGTAGGTATCTCTTTGCGAGAGTTTTTTCCCATCAGAAAAACACCGGCGAGCACGACAACCGCGACACAGGCCAATATTGCCCCGAGATATCGAAGCGACGTTTTTCTTTTTTCGATCACATCAAACGCCGCAATCAATTCGCCGGTCGACGAGAACCGTTGGTCCGGCATTCCGGCGGTCATCTTCGAAACAAGCGTTCTGACGGCTGTCGGTAAAGCATCGTGTGATTCGGACAGCGGCTTGCCCGTCAGCAGATATGCCAGCGTGCAACCGAGCGAATAAATGTCGCTCCTCACATCGACCGTCCCGCCACGAAATTGCTCCGGAGCCATGAATTCCGGACTGCCGACCACATGGCCGGTTTCGGTTTTCGTTTCACGATTCTCGCTGCCGATCGGTCGGGCAATGCCGAGATCGAGCCATTTGACAAATCCGTTACTCGTCAAAAACAGATTCGACGGCTTTACGTCACGATGAATGAGGCCGACCGCGTGAGCATGGCCGAGCCCCGTCGCCGCCTGCCGGATCAATGAAAGAGCATACTCAACCGGAAGCGGTCCGTTTTTCGTGACGTACTCGCCGAGGTCACAACCGTCGAGCAACTCCATTGTGATGAACGGCACGTCGTCGGCGATTCCTGCATCAATCGCCTGCACGATGTTTTCGTGGCGCAGACGTCCGATAGCTTCGATCTCCTTCGAGAATCGGGAGCGAGCCGTTGCGTTGTCCAACCGCGTTTCCTTGAGAACTTTGACGGCGACATCCATCTGCAAACCCGGATGCCAAGCCTGGTAGACCGTTCCCATGCCACCTTCGCCGATTTTCGCGACAATTTCGTACTTGTCGATTCGCTTCGGAAGAGTGTTGGACATTTCGATTTTCCTGTTCCATAAATCGCGGAACCCCCCGGCAACACCTGCACGCCGGTTCTGTTCCAGTGTTTTCAGGCGTTCTGAACAAGTGGTGCAGGACTCCAAGTGTTCGATCAACTCGTCCGCTTCCGCAGGCGAAAGTGTAACGGCAACGAACTGTTCCAGTGTTTGTGATGATGGGCAGGTTTTCATGTTTAGATTCTACCGCATTCGTCGCCGCGATGTAAGTCGGACCGCTAAAAAACCGCCCTTTTCGGCCAATACTCCTATGAGAAAGGCACGTTATGCCGATCAATTTCATCTCTAACCAATGGAGGAAACGATGTCACATATCGTTACGATCCAAGTCGAGGTCCGTGATCTCGACGCAATCAAGTCGACGTGTCGTCGACTGAATCTCAAAGAACCCGTCCACGGGCGTACCACACTGTTCGAAACCGAAGTCGAAGGATTTTTGGTCGAACTTCCCGATTGGTTGTATCCCGTCGTCTGTGTTCTCGACACCGGCGAACTGAAGTACGACACATTCAACGGCGCGTGGGGCGATGAAAAGCACCTGCACCGCTTTGTTCAGATGTACGGCGTCGAGAAAGCGACGCTCGAAGCCCGACGCAAGGGATACAGTGTTGTCGAGCAGCCGCTCGGTGATGGTTCCGTCAAGCTGAGTGTCAACGTCGGGGGTGCGGCATGAAGACGATCAGTATTATTGTTGCGTCTGACGGCAAAACGAAAGTCGAAACCCACGGATTCGACGGGCAATCCTGTAAGGACGCCTCGAAGTTCATCGAAACCGCTCTCGGCCAGAAAACGACGGAGCAGTTCAAACCGGAGTATTTTGTCAACAACAATCACACTCAACTAACGGAGGTGCGTCAATGAACACGTTGCCCCAAACCTTGTACAACTACATTGCCGCCTGCTTCAGCGGCTTGTGGATCGAAACTTTCGAATCCGATGAAGCCGTCAAAGAGATCGACGCGATGTGCCGAAAAGAGAACTGGAAATTTTCCACATGGGACATTGAGCAGGGCTTCCAACACGACGGCGGCGTCCAGAAAATGGACCCGTTGACCGTAGTGCAGACGCTTTCTTCCTTGTCCAACGGAGAGACGCCGATCCTGTTGGTGTTGCGCAATTTTCACCGCTTCCTCAGCAGCATTGAGGTCGTGCAAGCGTTGGAACGGCAGATCGCCCAAGGTAAAATCCGCCGGGCGTTCGTTGTCGTCCTTGCTCCCATAGTGCAAATTCCCGCCGAGCTTGAGAAGCTCTTTGTCGTTTTGGAACATCCGCTCCCAGACAAGGAACAACTGCGACAGATCGCAACGGAGATCGCCGGAGAACTGCCGGAAGAGCCCAACACTCGTCGGGTACTGGACGCCACTGCCGGGATGACACGACTCGAAGCGGAGGGCGCGTTCTCGCTGTCCATGATCGAACACGACATGCTTTTACCGGAACCTATTTGGTCCCTGAAGGCAAACATGTTGCGTCAATCGTCGGCGTTAAGGGTTTATCGGGGCGAAATTCCCTGCCTCGGCGGACTGGATAACCTGACCCGGTTTTGCAGTCGGGCGTTGTCGAACACCGGCAAAGGTGAACAGGCGAAAGGCGTTATGCTCCTCGGCGTCAGCGGATCGGGAAAATCGGCGTTCTGCAAACGTCTCGGATATTTCGTGCATCGTCCGACATTGGTTCTCGACATCGGAGCGTTGATGGGATCGCTCGTCGGCCAGACCGAAGCGGCGTTGCGCAAATCCCTGAAGCAGATCGATGCAATGTCGCCATGTGTCGTGATGATTGATGAAGTCGAAAAGGCAATCAGCGCCGGCGGGAACGACGGCGGGGTTTCTGCACGGATTTTCGGCACCCTGCTTTCGTGGTTGAACGACAAAGCGTCGGATTCCTTCGTGGTCTGTACGGCGAACGACATTTCGAAACTGCCGCCGGAGTTTTGTCGTGCCGAGCGTTTCGACGGAATCTTCTTCGTCGATCTTCCGGACAAACCGGCACGGGATCAAATCTGGGCGATTTACGAACATAAGTACGGGCTGGAAAAACCAACACGACCGAATGACGACGATTGGACCGGAGCGGAGATCAAGGCTTGTTGCCGTCTCTCAAAGCTGCTCGACGTGTCCTTGACGGAAGCCGCGCAGAACGTCGTTCCCGTTGCGCAAACGGCAGCGGAGTCGATTCACGCTCTGCGGACTTGGGCATCGGGACGCTGTCTCGACGCTGCTCGACCGGGCATCTATCAGTATCGGCAATCAAGTCGTCGGAACATTCGTCGCAATGACCCGCCGCCCTCGGCGGTTGTTGTCTGATCGACGGCAAATTCTGTAATCATCTCAACGGCCTCCATCGTGGGAGCCGTTTTTTGTTCACCCTCTATATAAAGGACTACCCATGATCAATCAGGAACTTTACCAAAACATCGCCGACCGCACCGGCGAAGACGTAGAAACCATTGAGTCCTACGGATTCGCACTGTGCGAACCTGACCGCAAGGAACTCAAACGCCAGCGGCGGCTCCGGCATTGGCGACAAGCCCGGCGGGATCGCCGTCTCGCCGATATTGCCAGTAAGATGTCGTCCGAGTCCTGACCGACTCGTTTTTCACCAACATCAATCCCAATATGAGGACCAATTATGTCCACGTTGCTCTTTGAGCCTCCGACGAGTACGACGCGCTCGTTCGGAGAAGAACTTCAAGCGTCGATGGCGACCGTGCGAGTTCAGATGAAATGGTTCGGTGTTCGCCGGAGCGTTACGGCTTCTCAAAAGCACCGTGCCGCCGATATGTTCGACGCCGAATCGAAATTCGTGTCGATGGGGAAGAAACTGCTCGACACGCAGCATCCCGCGTGGAAAAAGCTGGTTGCTGTGCGTGGGAACATTTTGACGACGTGGCGGAATTCGTCGTTGCCGTTTCCGGAACCGGGGATTCGCCTTATCAAACGGCGTGATCTCGATGCGTTCACGGTGACGATGAATTCGTTGCGCGATGATTTGCGAGATGTGGAGCGGGAACTTGACAACCATTACGACGAACTGCGTTCGACGGCTAAAACGAGACTCGGGCGGTTGTACAATCCCCAAGATTATCCGGAGTCGATGATTGGGCTGTTCGAAGTTTCCGTCGATCATCCGAACGTCGAAGCACCGGAGTACCTGCGAATGCTGTCGCCGGCGCTGTTCCGTCAGGAAGCCGACCGAGTCCGTAATCGCTTCGATGAAGCGGTGCGACTCGCGGAGGAATCCTTTCTCGGTGAGTTGTCGAAACTCGTTGAACATCTGACGGAACGGTTGAATGGTTCCGACGACGGCAAACCGAAAATCTTTCGTGACACCGTAGTTACGAATCTCGTCGAGTTCTTCGAACGGTTCCGACGTCTCAACATTTCTTCCAACGACGAACTGGATCGCATGGTCGCTGACGTCCGGCGGATTGTCGGCAACACCACGGCGGAGAATTTGCGCAACAGTGAATCGCTCCGGCAACATGTTTCCAATGAGTTATCCCGTGTTCAGGCGTCTCTCGACGGTATGATGGTCGACCGCCCACGTCGCAACCTCATCAGGAGAAACGGAGGGACCAATGGAGATCGTGATTAAGCCCAACGGTGTGTTCATCGGAATCTATTCGGACAAGTTCGATTATGGCGAATTCGGCAGACCGCAAATCCGCCGAGTGTCCCATGTTGAGCCGACCGAGGACGGTCGTTGGTCTGCCGATATGTCTCCCGTTGATGGTCCCATGTTGGGGCCGTTCGACAAACG
>JAVBQW010000055.1:0-19557 GCA_031548665.1 Thermoguttaceae bacterium | reverse complement strand
GCCGTTCGATGGCAACCGGCTTTTCTTCGACGATATTGATTTCGGACAAATATGCCGCCGCAAGGTCATAGACCTGTTGACGGCATTTTTGTTCGTGATTCTCGTCGTCAAAGAAAGTCGGTTCCAATTCCATGGTTCGCGACCACGACGCTTCGACGAACGCCGGAATGTCGTCTGCCGTTGCAGCCGTTCCGACGTCCAAACAGCGGTAGACGTGTTCGAGAACGCCGTGAACCACCTTACCGACGAACAGGTTCGGCGTCGACGGCGATTCGATGCCGTCCAAATATCGTCTCCGAAATGCGAGCGGACATTTTCCCCAGAGCATCAGGCGAGACGGAGAAACATAATCCCAGACTTGGGCTCGTGGTTCCGTCGGCGATGTTTCCCGGAGGAAGTCAAGTAAAGAAAGTCCGGTCATGCCAGCCCTCCTTTGTCTTTCGCGTCCTTGAGAACGTCGATCAACTTCGAAGCGTCCTGCGCCGAGAGTTGATTGCTCACCTTGCCGCAAGTCGCCTGACAATATTCGTCCAGTTTCCGAGAGGAAAGTCCTTTGATCCCTCGGCAAAGCTGTCCGATGAACTTCATCTACTTGTCCGAAGCAGGGAAACGATTATCGTTGCGCTCCGGCGCCGGCGAGTTACGATATTCCGTTCGGGGCGGCGGGGTCGGACGAACGTCCGGTTTCGCCGTACCGTGATTCCGGTGATTGGCGAGTTCGTCCTCGACAGCAGAGCGGCAAGCGGCATACGCCTCTCGTACACGACGGTGAAATTCTTCGGGATGGTCCAGAGCCGCGTTGTCGAGTTCCAGTTTATGCCGTTTTAAGTGGTGGCATTTTTCTTTTTGGCACGACGGAAGTTGCGACGAGGAGGTTTTCGAGCCAATTGTCCGCGTAACGCTTGCCGTTCAGACGCTCCGCCGGGCAACGATAACCAGCGTTCTCCGTCCGCGTCTTGCGACCCCTGTCCCAATAATTGTGCAAAATCGCCCACGAACGACTCCGTAAATTCGCCGACCGCAACGTCCCGTGAAAATGTTGACCACGCTCGAAATACCGCTTCCGGCTCCGCATCAATCGGTCCAACGCGTTGCTCGTCGCGTACGCGTTCGCACAACGCTCCTCGTACCACAAGCTCCACTTCGTCGACCGATCGCAAAGATCAAGCGTCTTCTCCTGAACCACGCCGCTCAAATTCGTCGTCGCCCATTCATGCAATCGACGAATCCGCCGCCCCATCTTCTTTTTCGTTTCGGAATAATAAACCTCCCAAACCTTGCCCCCGAGATCGAAAAAGTTTTCCAGCTTCTTACCCCGTTCGCGAATCCGAAGCCAGGCGTGAAGGAAACACAATATCGTTACGATCGTCGGAAACAACTCTTGCCCCGCCCCCGCGTCGCCGTTGATCCAGGTGTGGTGTTCGTCGGCAAGCAGGTCTTCGGGAATCTCGACGGTTTTGACGGTCGTTGCGACGATGTTTTTTCGTCCGAATCGCGTCTCGATTCTGCACCAATAATTTTCGTCTTTTTCGAAGACGTAAACGAGTCCTTCGTAAGGCACGCCATGGGAAATTAACAAAAAATGCCGATCCTTTCAATGGAGATTCTATGCGCCGTGAACGAAAATATCCGTCGACAGCGGCATTGGATTAAGGACTAGTTTAGGCGGGCATGGCTTGTGCTTTCCGTTTTGAAGGAGATTTCAATGGCGAAGCAGGATTCCACTACTACAGCGCAATGAATTGATGTTGTTCTGAACGTTAAAAATGTTGTAAAATGCGTCTTTCATGGAGTTTGGTTTCACGGAAGACGCCGAAATGGACTTGAACGATATTGCGGGAATTCGAACGGATTTGAGACGCTTTCTCCGACGTTTTGATTCCTGCGCTCAAGATAAAATCACACGGAACTATTTTCGCATTTATGATGTTCCCGACGCAAAACGATTCGGCGTAAAAGGAAAGATTCAAGCGAAAACTTGACAGCATTTTACGGTCACACCCCTTCGATCTTCCTTTCGTAACGTTTCATCGGCGAAACGTCGAGCACGATTCGGATGAAGTTCGACGTCGCGATGACCGGTCCGAGTTTTTTCAATATTTCGTGCAGCATTTCGTCGAAGAGGATTTTGCTCTTGCGTCCGATGTTGTGCATGTGATAAAATGCCTGTCGAAAGTCGTCTTCGATTTGAGCGGCTTGCAACCACGCGGTGACGGTACGTCGTCTTGCGACGTCCGTGCAGCAGCGAGAGGAAGAACGATCGTGTCGAGATATTGTTCCGTTCTGTAAATAAACAACCAGTACAAACGTACACTATTAGCTGCCGCTTCAACCCCTGAGTTACAGCGGAGTACCGCCTCCACTCGGGGCTCTTTGTACATGATATTTCTTTACAGTTCCTTTGTACCGGCAATCAATCAAGGAAGCAATCCACATTAACGATTCGATAATCTATTTGGTCTCCAACGCATGGAGGAGTTTGTCGTTCTCTTGTGGAGAACGAATCGCGATTCGGACATACGGTCCGGCGATGCCGGGTTTGCCCGAACAGTCGCGGATGAGAATTCCGTGGTCGTGCAACAGACGTTTCGCCAGATTCTTCGGCGTTTCCGGCAAGAGAACTTCGCAGAAAAAATAATTCGATTGCGACGGCAGAAGCCGTAATTGTTCCTTGGCGTTTAAACGTTGCCCAAATCGCCGACGTTCCTCGGCCAACTGCTCACAGGCGCGAACATACTGTGATTCGTACTTGCCGATGATTTGCAGGAAAAACTCGCCGAAAGAGTTAATGTTCCAAATCGACACGTCCTTGCCGAGGGCGAACATCTTTGGGACGTCGGACGACGCGGCGACGCCCAGTCGTACTCCGGGAACGCCGTACGATTTCGAAACGCTCTTCACCACCGTCAGGTTCGGATGCTCTTCCAGGATTTTCGTCCCGAGAAACGATTTTCGTTCGTCGGAAAAATCGACGAACGACTCGTCGAGAATCATGCTCCGTCCCTTGTTTTGCAGGATCTTGGCCAATCGGGACACCTCGGCCGCCGGCAGGAAATGTCCCGTCGGATTGTCCGGATTGACCAGAATGAGTCGATCGACGTTTTCCGATTCGCAAAATTTCGCGAGATCGTCGACGTTGTAACGAAAATGAGGAGCGCCCGGAACGAACACTTTCAAACGGTCAGCGGAAGTCCGATGGCCGTATTCCTCGAAGGACGGACGGATGATGCCGGTCGTTCCCTCGAAGCTTCGCTGGAGCGATTGGATCAACTCCGCGGCGCCGTTGCCGACGACGATCTGCTCGGGGCGGGTACCGAACATTTTCGCCGCCAGGAGCCGGTTGACCGACTGTCCCGAGGGGTATTCGGTCAGGAGCGTTTCGAAATGGGCCTTGATTTCATCGACCAGACGCTTCGGCGGGAAAAACGGGTTGACAAGGTAACAATAATCGAGCAGGAAGGGGAATCGCCAGAATCCGCCGTAGCGGGCCATGTAGGACGCCAATTCCTCGTCGCCCGAGGAAAACAGCGTTTCCGCGTTCGAGAGATCCTGGATGTCGTCGATTTCGTACCATTTTTCGCGGTCGAGCCGGAGCGCCTTCATGGCGGGACGACCGGGAACCGGGTGATCAAGGAACGTCAGGATGCGCAGAACTTGCTCGTAATATTCATTATGCCCCATCGCCTTGCAATAGGCTTCGAGAAACGGGACGTAATGCGATTGCGAAAATTCTTTCGAGAAACGATAAACGTTGACCGTCTTGTAGTATTCGTCCATTCGATCGAAATCGAACTGGGCCTTCGGAATGAATCCGGTGATCGAATCCTCGTCGTCCAGCGTCAGGACGGTGCCGTCCATCCAAGACTGGTACTTGGCGACCACGGCAAGGTTCGGTCGCGGATCGTTCAGTGTTCTCGCGATGACCGCGTCGTCGAAAACGAGATCAGACTCGAACAGGATGGTGTCGTCCGACAACAAGGCGTCTTTCGCAAGGTAGAGCGAATAGATGTTGTTCGTTTTATCGTAAATCGGATTGTCGACATAATCGACCTCCACGCATCCGAAACGGTTGCCGATTTTTTGTTTCAAGTCGTCGCCGCAATAACCGACGACGATCGTCGCCCGCTTGATGCCGAGGCGGTCCAGTTGTTCGAGAAGTCGGACGATCAGTGGTTTGCCGAACAGTTCGACCATGCACTTCGTGCGGTCGGCGGTCAGTTCCCCCAGGCGTTTCCCCATTCCGGCGGCTAAAATCAAAGCTTGCATGTTTTCGATAAAAGAAAGGATGTTACAGTCGTTTCACCATGTACCACATATCGCCGATGAATCGAATCTCGAAGCCACTGGCCAGGAATAATCTCTTCGAAATTTCATTGGCCGTCAAAATTTCGCCTTCCATCATTTGAAAGCCTAAGCTTTTAAGTCGATCCCCCATCTCTTGGACTAATTTTCGTCCGATACCGCGTCTCCCCATGTTGGAATCAACGTAAATAAAGTACAGGTAAGCGATTCCTGGAACGGATTCATACCTTTTATGAGATTTGGCCAGGAATTCCTGGTCGATGGACAAGCCCTCGGCCGCGGATTCCGTATTTCCTGACGTCCCATTCGTACTTTTTTCCTGAAGAAGCTCGGCCGTCTGGCGAAATTTTTCCCAAAAAAACCGAAAGAAACCATAACGCCTGATAAACGTTTTCCAAAACCTTCTCGGATCGGTAATCGCCGAATAAAATCCAACGACCTTGCCGTCGACCTGGTACACGATGGACAGTTGGTAATCGCTGTCTTGGCAGAACATTTTCGATATTGTCCGCCAAGCCCGTTCATTGCGGATCATATACGCTTCCTTGTTTTGGCTTCGCAAGAGTTCGTAAATGACCGGGACGTCCTGTAATGTCGTTGTCCGAATGGAATCGTTGTCTAACATGGTCCGCCTCCTTGAATTAAGGTGATCATGGATACTTGGGGCTCGTTCGGAAACATTCATTCGGCGAACGTGAACGGATGAGGAAAGCGTTTTTGGCGAGGCCTCCGCTTCCATCAGGGCGAGTCGCCGATTTTTTTGTCCGGGATTCATTGTCGGCGACGCGCTTCGCGGCTAAAACGCAAGCGATAAACACGCCGGATACACAACATTTCCGCGAAAGCCCGATTGTTTGTTATTTGTTCGCCAGCTCCACCAGGACTTTTGCTCCGGCAACGGCTCCGGAACCGACGTTGAAAACGTTTTCATCGCGGACGTTACGAATTTGTTCCGTCATTTTGCCGGGATCGGCACAAAGTCCGCGAATGATTTCCGGTGCGTTCGCGACATTCGACGGCGACAACACCGCGCCGATCTTTTCTCGAACGGAAACCTCGAACGGATCAAGTCCGAGTTCCTTGTAGTTCGGATTGATCGCCTTCGGCGGCACGTCGATGTACAGGACCGGTCGAAGCCGGGAAAACGCGTATTCCAAGGCGATGGCCGACCAATCGCTGATCAGGATGTCCGCTTTCATGAGCGACTCCGATCCGGTCGTACTCGTTTCAACCTTGAAATTTGGGACTCCATCGTATTTTCGAACGATCGCTTCAATGCATTTCGGGCGGAGCATCCAAGTCCGGGGATGCGGTCGCAAGACGGTTTCGAATCCGGCGTCCAACAACGAGCCGACCAATTCGATGCCGCAGGTTTCCAATGTTCCCGTTTCGTTTTCCGACCACGACGGCGCAACCAAAACACAAAGTGGATCGTTTTTCCCGGTGTCCTGGCGAACATCACCGGAGTACCGGCTGACATCACCGGAGTCCCGGCTGACATCACCGGAGTACCGGCTAAATTCTTTTTCGGCTTTTTCGATCAGTTCATCCTGATAGGGATAGCCGATTTCCCAGAGTTTTTTCGCCGGGAGCGATTTCAACTCTTCCCGGCGACGAATTTCGGTAACATTATGCGGACCGGAGCAAAACACCGAATCGAAATAATCCAGGGCCTGTTCCCGAAGCACCATGAACACGCTGTCGCTGCCGTGCATGAGGTACACGTAATGCACCGGCTGAGCCTTCGAACGCTTGACGTGGAAAACCTCCAAATCCGGCGTCGACATCGCCAACACGTTCGCCTTGAGCGAGTTGAACCAGAGCATCATCAGGAATCCGGAACCGACCGTCAGACCCGTCATGCGGTCCGGCGCATAGGTCAACCCCGGATCGTCCGCTTCCGAACTGACGTAGGTCGGCGTCTCGTTCGTCGTTTCCAGGAGGGCCTTGACAAAGGGTCGTAGAAACGGCCAATAGCTTTTCCCTTCGGAGTAGAAAACGATCCGACGTTTGTCCGGCGGCAATTTCTGAAACGTTCGATAACCGCTCAAACAGGTCCAAAACGACGGTTTACTGCTCATGTTTTTTCGTTCGTTTTTATCGTTACGCGACTTTCTTTTCTTCCTGACGTCTTTCGTCGATCTTGATCGACTGGACTTCCGGTTCACCTTCGGCGACCACGCTCTTGCCGCCGCCGAACAGGCCGGAGAAGAACGCCCGGACCTTTTTGAAAAACACCATCACGGACATGAATCCCATGACGAGCAGTTGGAGCAGCAAGCTGCCGGTAAACGGATCAATGTAAGCGAAAACCATTTCCATCGTCGAATCCTTTCTTATCGAGTGAAAAAACAGGGTACGGAAAGCGTTCCATGCTTCCCGGGGAAATACTACAGTATTCCATGCGAAATTTCAAGGGCAATTTCGTCGTGTCGCATATCGAATAATGTTTACGTTTATATATGCTTCGAAACGGCATGACTGACATTTTGAAAAAAAGGTCTGTAAATAAACAACCAGTACAAACATACAATATTATCTGCCGCTTCAACCCCCGAGTTACGGCGGAGTACCGCCTCCACTCGGGGCTCTTTGTACATGTTATTTCTTTACAGTTCCAAGGGTTATCTGTTTCGTTCTTTTTCGTAATACCAAACACCGTCAAATGATGCGGCGACGATGCGGCCGAGGGCAGTTGCCCTACCGTGCTACGGTAACATTTCACGGTGCTGAAGTCATCGGAGCACGAACATACGCCGGGATACGACAATCGACGGAATAGCAATTCGACTTGCCGGAGGAGTCCCAACGAATGTCGATGACGGAGTTGTCGTTCTTCTTCACTTGGAAGTTTTCCGGAGCGATGTCGGCAATGTCGAAAATCGTGACGAACGTAACGGGTTCGTCCGATTCCGTGCGAAAACAAAGAGACGTGGTGGGAATGAAATCACCGCCTCGGGAAACCCAACCGCGAATGTCTTTCAGTTGCTCGATATTCAGGTTTTCCCCCGTGCCGAGATCGATCTTCTCCGGCATTCCGCGAGCCTGATCGCAACCGAGGAGCGTGCCGTCCGGAACAAATCCCTTGATATAGAGATTCTTGCCTTCGCTGAGCGGTACCTTGAAATCGGTTTGGCCTTTGCCGTCCGTGACGGCAAGCAGTTCGGGGGGTAGCGTGAAGTATTGGCGATAAGTGTTTTTCTTTTCCGAAACGGGTTCCAGTCGGTCGACGACGACCAGGTGTTTTCCCGGTTTGAAGATCAGTTGTCGCAGGTGGATGGCGTCCGCGTGCGGGACGATTCCGGTGGCCCGGAACACCTCGCCGTCATCTTCGGCGTCGACGGTTCCACTCCCGTAAGGCTTGCCGACGCGAACGTGGTTTCTCCCGTTGATTTCGACCGTATTGTGGGCGCGGGTGCTTTCGACGTGGATTCGTTGCGGCGACGCGTAAAAGTGTCCTTCCTTGCGGAGGAATGAATCTCGGGGTAATAAAGGATTCATCGTGGCCGTACCCGCGTCGGAGAGGATGACTTGTCCCTCGTCATACCAAATAATCGTCTGGTGGTCGGCGTGTTTGTGTGCCGGAGAAAAGAACGCGGACTGCATGCCGAGATACGAATGATTGTCCTTGTAGGCCACATATCCCGATCGGGGAAACAAACCGAGTGCGTGTTCCCGGGCGCAATCGTCCGAAAGTTCGCCTTGGAGTCCGGCCAACAGTAACGAAAATTTCGGCGCCGAGTGATAATGCTTGAGAAGACACGGAGTCGATCCATACGTATCCCCGAACCCCGCGAACACGCCGTTCGGCATCGTCGCGTAATACAGGTATTTTTCCATGTTCAGGATATGCTCGTCGAGATAGGAAACCAGTTCACGGGGCGGTCTCTTTTCCACGAAGTGTTTCATCACGTTATAGAGCGTGAAATGGTAGCCGGGCGAATGCTCTTTCAACACGGCGTCGGCGGTGAAGCGATTGTCGACGACTTCACGAAAAAAGGCGATCGCGTCTTTCCTGATGTTCTCGCATGGAAGATCCGGGAAAGCCGTTTTCAAATACTCCAACCCCGCGATGAAGCACAACAAATGAAAAAAACCGTGATTGTGATTGGCGTCGACATGCTGTCGCAACGACAGGAATTCGATGTGCTGGACGAGGCTGTCGTAGATCGTTCGGATATTTTCGTCGGAGATATTCCGGTCAGGATAGACTTCGACGAAGAAATAGCAGAAGCGCATGAAACGCGCGGTTGTCGACGTGTCCATCCAAGACCAGTCGACCCGATCCTTCGTTTTTTTGCCGCCTTCGTATTTCTTGGAATTGGCCCGAATCCAGTCGAGGACGACCGGCAACATCTTCTCCGTGGAAGGATCGTCGTTCTTTCGACCGTTGAGAAAAAAAAGGGCGGCCAAGTTGTCCGCGTGGGTTCTGTCGGTCAAATCGAGCATATTCCAGTCGATCGGCGGCGTCAAATCGATCATTAGTTTTTTGCCGTCCGTCGAGGAAAAAAGATATGCAGCCGTACGGTCGTCTTTCCACTCGAACCGGGGACTGGCGTAAATCCGTAGAATCGGACCTTGGTCGACGGCCTTCTTTTCGAAGCGGTCCTTGAGTATAGGATACTGACGCAACGCGGCCAGATCGTTCGCTCTTTCGTCGACGACCGCGGCAAAAGCCCCGGCATCGATCGTCGTTCCCACGAAGACCAACAGCAGGATCACCACCGATGTTTGTCGAAAAGTTTCCATCATTATTTTTACGAAAATTTATTGTTCGTGGAAATTCAAAACGAAAACGTCGAAACGAAACGTGATTATCGAATCGGTGTCGAAACCGCAGCGGCCGGACGAGCCAGTTCGACATGTTTTTCCTCGGGCGTCGCGGTAGGCGCCGGCTTGAAATACCCGGCGACCGTTTGCCAAGTATCTCGGGCATATCGTTTGACGAAAAATTCCTCCGGTTCACGTTTTTTTTCCAGAGCGGCGACGATTTTCGGATTCTTCTTCATCTGTGCAACGAGCCACTCCGTGTAGATCGTTGCTCCGTTTTTGGTCATATGCGCTCCGTCAAAAGTCAGACGCGGGTTTTTTGCGTAGTATTTGGGCATGTCGGGAATGATGTCGTGAAAGCAGGTCGCCACGATGACGGCGCAATTGGGCTTTTCGTTTAATTCCTTCAAGGTTTTCCAGTATTTTGCATAACATTCCTGTAAATCGTCCGCGTCCAAGGGGACCGACCTTTGAGTTTCCATCGGATAGACGTTGAAGACGACAAAGATGCCCCGATTCGCACAATAATCGACGAATTGTCTCACCTGGTCGGTGATGGCTTCGTCAAAAGTAAAGTCTTCGAACGGCATTTCATTTTTCCGTATGATTCTCTTTTGGAAACCGAGGCGATATTGAGGGAATTTTTTATCATACTCCAAGGCACCTTTCTCTTTATGGAGAGTCTCCCAGTATCTTTCACGGCCGTTTGTTCTCGTGTGGGTTTTTTGTCGAAAAGCGTTGATATCTTTCAACGAAAAACGTATGGGGAGCAACGATTCAATCGATCCGTATCCGCTGGGATGAGGGGGCCATCCAATTCCTTTGAGAAAATCGAATCGGTACTTGTATCTGGGAGTATCCCCCCATTTCCGAACGGCTGATTGGCGGAGTTCGACAATCAACAGTTTGACGTTGGCAAGTTCGTTTTGATATTTCTTAATCACTTGGGACGATTCCCAAAATATTCCGCTGGAGATGGAAACCTTGCTGGTTCTTGTTCTCATCAAACTGACAAACAAGTCGGTGTAGGTTCCCATGCCGGCGTAAGAGGAGCCGATGATGAAGATTTCCGGTTTGTAGGGATTGTCGCTTCGCTCGATGTTGACGAATTCGGCCAATTCATTCGAGATGGCGGAAGAATTGTCGAAATTCTTTTCATAGCCGTACCAAATCAAGGCGAAGAAGAAAACCGCGAACGGCAAGGTCGTCGTCGGCCACGGGATTCCTTTGAGCGTCTTGAATTCGAACGGGGACCACGCTTGCAGCCACGTCGACAAACGGTTGCCAGTCATCGTTTTTCCTTCGATTTCGTGAGTATTCGTTTTCATGAAGTTCTCGTCCTTTGACACGATATTCAGTGAATGTCAAAACTGGAAATAAATAAACTGTTGCACCTCGTTTTCTCCAATGAAAACGAGCAGGAAAAGGATGCAGGCGTAGCCGAAGCCCCTGACGAGCGGACTCCAATTCCCGACGAACGGCACCTCGCTTTTTTGTATCGAGCAAAGCAGGTCGATCACCCACATGCACGTTCCATAAAAGATGAAATACAGCCAAACATTCGCGTCGACGGCCTGGGGTGCGGCGCAACAAATACAGCCGATGTAATGGAACGCCGCCGAACACGTATCCGCACGGAAAAAGATCCAGGCGAAGCACACGAGATTGAACGTCACGAAAACGTTCAACGCCCAAACGCCAGTCTTCCACAGGAACGGCGTCGACAACATGCCATCTTGCGTCTGGTCCCAAGGAGCCGCGTCACTGGCCTTGCGGTCGCCCAGCCACCATTTGTGGACGGCCAGGTAGAGACCGTGAAGACCGCCCCAAATGACGTAATTCCAAGCCGCTCCGTGCCACAGTCCTCCCAAGAGCATCGTCAACATGTTGTTGACGTACGTTCGGCCCTTGCCCTTGCGGTTGCCGCCCAGGGAAATGTACAGGTAATCCCGAAGCCAAATGGAAAGCGAAATGTGCCAACGTCGCCAAAAATCCGTAATGCTGGTCGAGAGATACGGCTGTTTGAAATTCAACATCAATTCGATTCCGAACAACCGGCTGACACCGCGGGCAATATCCGTGTAGCCGGCGAAATCGCCATAGATCTGGATGGCAAACAGATAGACGCCCAAAATCAAGGTCAGGCTCCCGAATTTATCCGGCATGTTGAAACATTCATTGACGATCGGAGCGACGCCGTCGGCGATGAACACTTTCTTGAAATATCCCATGAGAATCAACTGGATCGCGCTGTAGATCATCGTTCGATCCACCGATCGGGGAGCCGCGATTTGAGGAATCAGATTCGTCGACCGCTCGATCGGTCCCGCGACAAGTTGGGGGAAGTAAGCGACGTAGAGGGCGAAGTTGGTAAAGCTTCGACAGGGCGTCTCTTTTCCGTTATAAACGTCGATGGTGTACGCCATCGTTTGGAACGTGTAAAAACTGATCCCGACCGGCAACAAGATATTCAACGTCACGAAATCCGGCTGCCATCCCAACGGCGTGACCATCTGGGCGAAGGAGTCCATGAAGAAGTTGAAGTACTTGAAAAAGCCCAAGATGCCCAAGCTGGTCGTCAGGCTGAGAATCAGCAAGCTTTTTCGCCATGGATTCCGGCTTTCGTCGCGGTTTCCCATCGCCAACGCGATGAAGTAATCAGTGATCGTCGAGATAAACAACAAGGAGAGAAATCTCCAGTCCCACCATCCGTAGAAAACGTAACTCGCCACGAGAAGCATCACGTTCTGCGGTCGGTGCTTCAGGCAAAGGTAGAGTCCCCAGACGATCAGGAAAAAGCAGGGAAAAACAAATGAATTGAATAACATCGGTCTTGTTTTCGGCGAAAAATTGAGGAATTGTTGGAACTTCAAAGCGGGACCGGCGACGTGGCCGGGACGATCGATTGCATCAACTCGACGTAACGTTCGGCGAATACCCGTTGATCATGATTCTGAAACACATATTGTCGGCCTCGTTTACCGCAACCGGTCCGAAATTCGGCGTCGGCGACGACACGTCGAAGAACGTTCAACAAATCCTCGACGTTCTCCGGCTCGAAACAGAGACCGGCGCCGGCGGCTCGAAGCCAACGAGCCGCTTCGCCGTCGACGCCCAAGAGAATCGGCTTGCCCGTCGCGGCCGCTTCGAACATCTTCGACGGCATGACGTCACGAAATTCCGGATGCTTTTTCAAATGAACGAGACACGCGTCGGCGACGGCGAGAATTCCGGGAATCTTTTCTTTCGGAAGCAGGCCCGTGAACACGACGTTCTCCAACCCGCGTCGTTCGGCTTCGGCCTGCAACTCGTTCTTGACCGCTCCGTCGCCGACCAGGACGAAAACAATATCGCTACGGTCCGATTCCCGGAGCCGTTCCGCCGCGTCCAACACGACGTTCAATCCCGAAGCCATGCCGATCGTTCCGACGTAAACGCAGACGAATTTTCCGACCAAACCATATTTGACACGAAATTCTTCGTCGGGAGATCGGTCCTCGAAGCGTTCGCGGTCGACGCCGTTCGGAATGAGCGTCATCTTTTTCCGGTCGACGCCCTTTTCTTCCAAACGTCCGAAAAATGCGTCGCTGACGACGACGATCCGTGTCGCTTCCCGATAGAGGCGGTGTTCGAGCCAATAGACCAGTCGCAGTGCCGTCGACTTTTTGACGGCTCCAACGGCCAAGATCGAGTCGGGCCAAAGATCACGAATATCGGCGATGAACGGAATTCGTCGCCAACGGCAGCGCGACGACAAAAGTCCCGCCCATGCGGCGAAAAACTGAGGCGACGTGCCGATGATGACGTCCGGACGTTTTTGAAACAAAGAAACGAAAAAGGCGACGACCATGTAAACGAGAAAGCCGATCGTTCGTTTGAAGAATCCCTTGTTGGGCGTTACGTAAGTCCAAACACGGAGGACGTCGACGCCGTCGACGATTTCGTGCCGCAGGAAGGAATTTTTGTAACCGTCGTAAACGATACCCCGCGGGAAATGTGGCGTGCAGGTGATGACCTGGACGTCGTGCCCCATGGTCGCCCAAGCCGTACACATTCCGTGGAATCGCAGGGCGGGTGCGTTTCCTTCCGGAACGTAATTGTGGGTGAAAACGAGAATTCTCATGACGAGGTCAAACATTATCGACGAACACCTGGTTGGTGTACGCGAAGGAAACAAGTCCCAGCGTGAAGATCGCGGCCCCCGACAGGACGGCGACGACGAGCTGCGAGACCGATACCGTTCCGACGCCGAAGAGTCCGTAGCGGAAAAATTCCACGGCGGGAATCACCGGATTGATGTATGTGATAAACAGGAGCTTGTCCGGAATTCGCGAGACCGGATGAATGATCGACGAAAGGAACATACCCATCTGCAGGATGAACGGCAACGTCAGCGCCAGGTCCCGGTATTTGTACGTCAACGAGTTGAACAACAAACCGAGCCCCGCGCTCAAGAGCGACAGGTAGACGATGACCAGCGGCAGGAAAAGGACCGCTAGATTCGGTCGAACGACCGCGCCAGACAGGACACAAATTCCGTACACAAAGATGAAAAAGATGAATTGGAGCCCGAACTTGATTAAATTGACGAACACCTGGGCCGTCGGCATTGCCAAGCGGGGAAAATAAATTTTCGTAAACAACGCTTCGTTGGCGGTGAACGTTCGCGCAACGCTACTGAGCGTGTTCGAAAAAAAGAACCAAAGGATGAGACCGGACAGGAAAAAGAGAACCGCCGGCACGGGAGCCGTTCTCCCTCCCATGATTTTCGCGAAAATAATCACGAACACGCCGCAGGTAATCAACGGTTGCAGCAACCACCAAAGCGGTCCGAGAATCGTTTGCTTGCAATAGATGACGAAGTCGCGATAAACGAGGATACCGACAAGGTTCTTGTACTTGTAAAGTTCATCAAGGCGAAGCGGCGGGAGAGCGCGTTTGGATACGATTTCGATATCCCAAGGCGCGTTCTCCGCGTCGCTCGCGTTTCGTGAGAGCATGGAGGAAACACCGTCGTCGAAAGCTGTCATCGAATATTTCGTCAGGAGATTCTTTGATGAGGGAAAAGGGACAGATGAATTCATCTGTCCGTGGAATTCGGGTGATCGGACTCCGCTCCCTCACGGTCGCGGGTCCGATCGTTTCTTAGTAAGACAGCGCAAAGAGTTTTTCGTTTCGGAGATTGTCCATTGCGCTGTCGTCTTAGGAGCCTCGCCAAAATAACTCATGCAATTGTACAAAATTGATTGCCGCTTCAACCCCCGAGTTACGGCGGAGTACCGCCTCCACTCGGGGCTCTTTGTACATGTTATTTCTTTACAGTTCCTAAAACACAAGCGGATCGCCAAGCGGGTACGAAACAAAACATTCAAGCGAAAGTCTTAGACGGCCGTGCGCAAATAAATTCCTTCATTGAACGAATATTTTTTGCAGCATCATCCGGGGGCTACGGCGGAGTACCGCCTACACCCCCGGCTCTTTTCGGTAGTTTATTTATGCACAATTCCTTAGACGGCCTTTTTTCGTGCCGGATAAATCGTGGTCGCCGGCTCGGCGGCGTCCAGGAGGGCATTGAGAATGCGCTCGCTCGCCTTGCCGTCGCCGTAGGGATTATGCGCCTGCGACATCCGTTGATACCGTTCGCGGTCGTCCAGTAATTTCGTGACATTTTCCACGATCCGGCCCCGATCCGCCCCGGCAAGGACGACGGTTCCCGCGTCGACCGCTTCGGGCCGCTCCGTCGTATCCCGCATCACAACGACCGGTTTACCGAGCGACGGCGCTTCTTCCTGCACGCCTCCGGAGTCCGTCAGAATCAGGTCGCTGCGACGCATCAGGTAGAGGAACGACAGGTAATCGAGCGGTTCGATCAACGACACGTTCGGCCGTCCGCTCAGGATCCGCTGGACCGGTTCACGGACGTTCGGATTCAAATGCACCGGATAAACGAACTGGACGTCGTCCCGAGCGGCGATTTCGGCGATCGCGTCGCAAATTTGCAGGAATCCGTCGCCGAAGTTTTCACGACGATGTCCCGTGACCAAAACCGTTTTACGGTTCGACGCAAGGAAATCGAACGTTTTTTCGAACTCGCGGATCTTGTCCGGGTTTTCGTCCAAATTCTTCAACGCCTGGAACAAAGCGTCGACGACCGTGTTTCCCGTCACGTGAATTCGCCACGGTTCGACCCCTTCGTTCAAGAGGTTCTGCCGCGATCGGGTCGTCGGCGCGAAATGCATCGTCGCGAACTGCGTCGTCGCACAACGGTTGACTTCTTCCGGGAACGGAAACATTTTATCGAAGGTTCGCAGTCCGGCCTCGACGTGTCCGACCTCGATTCGATTGTAAAACGCCGCGACCGCTGCGGCGAAGACCGTCGTCGTGTCACCCTGGACGAGCACGGTGTCCGGCTTCCAATCCTTGAACGAGCGTTCCAAACCCTGTACGACCTTACAGGTAATGTCGCCGAGCGTTTGGTTCGGCGACATGACGTTCAAGTCGACGTCGGCCTTGAATCCGAAAATATCCATGACCTGGTCGAGCATCTGGCGATGCTGTCCCGTCACGCACACACGGGTTTCGAGGCGATCGTCGGCTTGAAGCGTGCGGATGACCGGCGCCATCTTGATCGCTTCCGGTCGGGTTCCGACGACGACCATGACGCGTTTCTTTGCCGTGGAACCGGTGAAGATTCTCGGCATTGAAACGGGAACGGAAACCGGCGACGCCGGCGTGTCGGTTTTGGGATTCGCCTGGACGGCCTGGGTCTTGCGGACGCCGCAGAAATCGAGAACGATTTTCTCCGGAGAAAGTTCCAAATTCTTGAACTCGTTGTGCGCGACGAGAAAGACGACGATATCTGATTTCGTGACGGCGTCGCGGTACTCGGTGATCGTGAAATGCTTGTGTTCGTGAATGTTCGGTTCGACGAAGAAACACTGTCCCTTTTCGAGCGATTCACCGACCTCCTTGGCGATGAACTTCGCGGGCGACTCGCGCAAGTCGTCGATGTTCGGTTTGAACGCCAATCCCATCAAGGCAACTTTCGGCCGTCGTCCGTGCTTTTCGAAGAAACCGTTCGATTCCTTGACGATTTTCTCGACGCACCAAAACGCTTTGTGCGTGTTGATGTCCCGAGCGGTCGCCATGAGACGGGCTTCCAAGGCGTGTTGCCGGATGATGAACCACGGATCAACCGCGATGCAGTGTCCGCCGACGCCGCAGCCGGGCTGGAGAATGTTGACCCGTGGATGCCGATTCGCCAATCGGATCAGGTCCCAAACATCGATCCCGGCCTTATCGCAAATCAACGACAGTTCGTTGGCGAAGGCGATCTGCGAGTCCCGGGAGGCGTTCTCCGTGAGCTTGCACATCTCGGCGGTCCGGGTGTTCGTTTTGAGGAGATGTCCTTTCTTGACGAAGATACTGTAGAACTCGCAGGCTTTTTCCGTGGAGGCTTCGTCGATGCCGCCGATCACACGATCGTTGCATTCAAGTTCTTCGATGACGTTTCCGGGTAGTACCCGTTCCGGACAGTACGCGGCGTGGATTTTGAGTTTGCCGTCGGCGTCGACGAGGTCGGGCCGCTTTTCCTTGATCAAGTCGACCATCTTCTCGGTCGTTCCGACGGGCGACGTCGATTCGATGATATACAAGTCACCGGGTTTCAGCAGCGGCATAATCGCTTCGGTCGCGGCGCGAACGTAGGAAATGTCGGGAGCCTGATGGTCCCGAAACGGTGTCGGAACGACGACCATGTAGGTGTCGGCAGGGAGCGGTTTCAGGTGGGCGGTCAAATGCCCGTCCTTCACCGCTTTGAAAATCAGGGCTTCAAGACCATTTTCGACGATATGAATTTCGCCGCGATTGATCGTGTCGACGACATGGGGATTGACGTCGACTCCCTGGACACGGACGCCCTCCCGGGCGAGCATCGCGGCGGTGGGAAGACCGATGTATCCCAATCCGATGACCGCAACGGTGTTGCTGTTTTTTTTCATTGACGCTTCCTTGCTGGGTGAAAAAATTGATGAAAAGTATTGACAACGGTCATGCAGCCTTGCGACCGACCGGTTGAAAAAAGTGAGGACTACATAACGTTTGCTGGGAGTGATCGGGTTGTTCGGAGAACTGATCGAAAAACTTTCGGAAAAATTCGTTACAGATCGCCGAGATCTCCGCCAAAGCGGCTTGGTTCCAGACAAAGGAATCCGGAGTCGCTTCGAACATGATTCGTAAGGTTCCGACTCGCCGCCCCTCAATCATGAAGGGAATCCGACAATCGAAGGTCGGCGTCGAGGAACCGCGGTGTTGTTCGAGGTTCTCCCATTCGCTGAAAAATTCTTCATTGAGCGCGGGAATGCTGATGTCGAGTCTCAAATGTCGACAAGGCTTGTTTTTCAGGACAAGGAGGATTTCGGCCCACAGAGCTTGCCAAGGACCGCTTCCCTGGATCTGGTAGATTTCGCCGTTTTTCCGCATGTATTTTTGTGGATGAAACGCTTTTCGCAGCTTCGCCCTGATTCTCCCGACGAGGACGATCAGTTCCCGGCGTCCGAAAAGATCGGTTCCGAGCACGACGAACAACACGACGACCGCGACGGCGAGCGGAATGAAGTCGTTTCGATAATACGTTCCCAACACGGCGGCAAGGCACCCCGGCAAGACCAACAGGCTCAGCGTAAGCAACACCCGATAGGGCGACGCCATCTTGATGGACAGCAAATGGTGAATGTGTCCCCGATCCGGCGAAAAAATCGTTCGACCGGAGTTGAAACGCCGAATGATCGCGAAAATGGAATCGACCGCCGGAATCAACACGATCGCCAGAGGACCGCAAACGGAAATCGTTCGTTCCGATTCGATGCTGGCCCGCAACATCAGGATCGCCAAGGTCATTCCGATAAACATGCTTCCCGTATCGCCGAGATAAACCCGGGCCGTCGGCTTGTTGTGCCAAAAAAAGCCGGCCAGAGAACCCGCCAATCCTAAACTGATCAAGGCGATTCCCAAATGTCCGTTGATATAGGCGATACACGTCGTTGCGATGGACATGATAAAAGCGACCGTCACCGCGACGCCGTCCGCTCCGTCCAATAGATTGATCGCATTGATCAACGCGATAATCCACAGGATGGCCAAGGGATAAAACAAGTGATGCAAATTCAACTCGACGCCGAAATAGGAAACGATCGAATAATATTTGGCGAAACCGATCACGACCGTCGACACGAAGATCTGGATCAGGAGCTTCATTTTACCGTTAATTCCCCATTTATCGTCGATCAATCCGAGCAGGATGATCAGCGGGGAAACGACCAAAAACGGCAGTAGCAATTGTGAGGAAAGCCGCAACTTGAACCCGATTTGGTCCTTGTAGTAAATCAACAAGGACATCAATACGGTCATGACAAGAAAAATCACGATGCCGCCGCCGACCGGTATCGCTTGCTTTTGCAGCTTGCGTAAACGGTCCGGACGATCAAGCATTCCGATTCGCGATGCCAAGGATCGAAAGGGGAACACGATCGTCAACGTGGCGACGAACGTTCCCACGAAAATCCAAGCCGCTGTCGTTTCGAAAGTCATCATGGCAGAACCAACATCTTTTCCTGGAAACCAGACGAAAACATCCGCTCAATCCTTCTTTGGGAACGAGCCAAAGTAACTATTTTTCTCATGCAAGACCGCTGATTACTCATCCCAAGTCCGGCGAAATATCGTTGACTTGGTCATACGATCAGTACTGTCGGTGCATTCGATACAACCACTGTTTCCGCTATGGCCGTGAAAAGTATAATGATTATCTTAAAACGACACAAGACGTTTTTTCGAGAGGAGGATCTCTAATTTTGCCGCGGAAGACGGCAGCCGCAATTTCTCTTTTTTCAAGTCGTTAGAACGATTCCCCCCTATTTTTTCCTTGATTCCCGAGGAATCTGAATTCGGTGCTGAACAAAAAAATTCGAACTGTTTCTGATTTGAGAAGGTCCGTGAAAAAAGAGCGAGAGAGCGGGGCGAGAGGGTGAGAGAGCGGAAGAATAGGGAAGGGAGAGAAGAGAGCAAAGAGATAGAAAGAGAGGGAGGGAGGGGTATTTGCCGATCTTCAAAGATCTCTCACGTTCGCGTTGAACGCAAACGACGTTTATCAGACGTTTTCAGAAGATTTCTCGTTTAACGAATTTCGCTTGAATGAACGATACCGCGAAACGGCATTCGACGGACATTTCATGAAAATGTTTCTCCGTTTCGCTTTTTTTCATAAAGTCAAATACTGACGAAAAATGAGCCAACCAACGGGAGGCGGCGGCGACGTGGGCGAAGGCAGCCGCCATACCGTGCTTCGGGAGCGTTTTCCGATTGGGGCGAAAGGTGGAGCAAAATACCGCGTGAAGGTTGTTGACTTTTGAATCTTCGACCTGAAAGGCCATTGCATTCCAGCCCAGGGCAAGGCGTATTCGCCGCCGCCCTGAGAGACCGGTCGTG
>JAVBQW010000241.1:0-23053 GCA_031548665.1 Thermoguttaceae bacterium | reverse complement strand
AAGTCGTCAAGAAGGCGTAGTACCCTGCCAAACCTAAAATTGCTTTAGCCACGGAAGACACGGAAGGAACACGGAAGGAGATGATGCAAGGAATTTCTCCGTGATTTTTCCGTGTCTTCCGTGGCAAAATATTGATAAAATATGCTTTGGCGTTGTAGTAGGGTGCAGGGTGTCGCGGAAACCTTATTCCGGCAGCGGCTTTCCTTTCGTTTCGGGCAGCATCCAGACGACGGCGATTCCGATCAGGAAAATGCCGCTCATCGTCGCGCCGGCCCAACGAATCGGTTCATCAAAGCCGTTTTCCACCGTAAACACGTATTTCGTCAGCAACGCGAGAACCGACGGTCCGCCGACCGCGATGAATCGTCCGGCGTTGTAGCAGAAGGAAATCGCCGTACTGCGAATCCTCGTTGGGAAAAGTTCCGGAAAATAAATCGTGTATCCTCCGAACAACGCCGGCAAGAAAAAGCCCATGATGGGAACCATCACATAAATTTTCCATCCGGTGTCCGCAAGCAGAAAGACGCCGATCACGGAAACCATTGACGCCAACATGAAAATCGTAAACGTCACGCGGCGACCGAATCGCCCCGTTACCATCGTGAAGGAATACATACCGAAAAGGGCTCCGATATTCATCAAGAGCGATGTCGTTGAGCCCCAACCACTCGACTCGGCGTTGATCGACTTCGTCCGTTGGTCGATTTGTTTCAGATAATCGGCGAGTTGCGCTTTTCTCGCCGCCCAGAGTTCCGCACCGGACAGGTTTCTTCCTTCAGCCGGTTCTTCGAGAATCGCGATTCCCCGACCGATCTGTTCGAGAAAAAACTCCCTTTTCTTTTCGACTTCGTCAAGAGGAACGGTGGAAGTCGGACGACCCTTTCCTTCGGCGAGATTCCAACGGTTGATAGCCTCTTCGATGGCGCTTTCCTCGCCGATCGTCTTTTTTTGTCCTCGTAACTCTCGAAGGGCCTCGAAAAGGTATTGAACGTCGCCGTTGTTCTTTTCGTCGCCGAGAAGACTTCTCGGATCAAGGTCGAGTGTTTCGTCGATGATTTGCGGATACTTAACCAGATATCCAATCATTGCAAAATCGACATCCGTTGCTCCTTCTTCCCGCAAACGCTCCTCGGCCAATCGGCGACCGACGGTCCGATAAAGATCGATACTGAAGAATCCGATTCCCCACAGTCCGATCACGCCGGTCGACGCAAGAATCATTCCGAGGATGACGCGACGTCGATAGACGGGGCCGAACAACTCCCGAAGCGATCCGGCTTCCTTTCGTCCTTCAGTGTTGTCCCGGACGGCAATTTTCCATTTTTCCGGTTCGTCGAGGTATCTCATCACGAAATACGCCAGCACGGCAGGAAACGCCCCCAGCATAAAGACGACGCGCCACGTCGAGTACGGCAGGAACCCCGCCAGATGAGCGGCGTCGGCTCCCATCGAAATGAACGCCGCCGACATGTTACCGAACGCCGAAAAAAGCTGCAGGAATCCCAACGCGTAAGGCCGGGCGGCGTCCGGCACCGTTTCGGCGACCAATGAGGCGCCGACCGCGAATTGGCCGCCGATTCCGAGACCCGCAAGAAAACGAAACAGCAAAAAGTCCCACAACGAGACCGACAAACCGCTCAGCCCCGTGAACACGGAATACATCAGGATCGTCCAGAGCATGATGCGGCTCCGGCCGTATTTGTCGCCGAGAATTCCGAAGAAAATTCCGCCGGTCGCCCAGCCGAGGAGCATGAAACTGGTTGCGTAACCGCTCCACTCCACGGCGTCACGCTGGGAAACGTTCAAGAGTTCCGCAACGGCCGGATTCCGTTGAATGGCGAAAAGTTGCTGATCGAGGCAATCGAACGACCAGCCCAGCGTGCAGATTGCAAAGACGAGCCAATGGTACCGCGTCATCAGGCGATACCACGAAACCGGCGGAGAACTATCAGGTGAAGACATCGGATTTCCGGGGATTTGGAGTCAACGAATCAATCGAAATTATATCACGAACGCTTGAAAAAAACACCCGCCGCCCCATGGAGCGTCGATTGGACTTTTCACGGATACCGTTCTACAATTAAGGTTACGTCCGCTCTGATCGGACGCGGCTCTAAATTACTAATGTTCAAGTTCGTGAATTTTTTTCATGCAGCGCCAGCGAAATCGGGAGCGGAGCGACCATTTCGCGGGTTTCGGCGCCGGAGCGGCAGCTCCTGTTGACGGCCCAGCCGCGTTGGGAAAAACGGAGAAGAAAAACCATGTTGGAAGACGATCCGCTGATCGGACAATTATTGCTCCAAGTATTCCTGATCGGCCTGAACGCCGTTTTCGCCTGCGCGGAAATCGCCGTGATTTCGATCAACGACAATAAATTGGAGCGTCTGGCGACGACCGGCGACAAGCGGGCCAAACGGCTTCTCTCGTTAACGAAAAATCCCGCCAAGTTTTTGGCGACGATTCAGGTCGGCATTACCTTGGCCGGTTTTCTCGGCAGCGCGTTCGCGGCGGATCATTTCTCGGACAAACTCATCGTCTGGCTCGTTGCCATCGGCGTGAAAACCTCTCCGGCGACGCTTGATGCGGTTGCCGTTGTCGTTATCACGTTGATTCTTTCCTATTTCACGTTGATTCTCGGCGAACTCGTTCCCAAACGAATCGCCATGCGACACGCCGAATCACTGGGCCTCGGCATGTCGGGAATGATCGTGTTCATCGCGTACCTTTTCGCTCCGCTTGTCTGGTTCCTGACCGTTTCAACCAATACGCTGTTACGGCTCGTGGGAATCGATCCCCATGCTCAAGATAAGGAAGTCACCGAAGAGGAAATCCGAATGATGGTCGATGTCGGTAGCGAAAAAGGAGCGATCGACGTCGAGGAAAAAGAGATCATTCACAACGTTTTCGAATTCGACAACAAAACGGCCGCCGAAGTGATGACGCACCGGACGGATGTCCTGGTTCTCTGGCTGAACGAAAGCGATGCCGATTGGGAAACAAGAATTTTCGAGAGCAAACACGGACATTATCCCGTTTGCGACGGTCATCCCGACAATGTCGTCGGTGTTTTGAGTACCCGGGAATACTTTCGCCTGAAAGACAAAAGTCGGAATTTGATTCTGGAAAAAGCGGTACGACCGGTTCAATTTGTTCCGGAGACCGTTCCGACCGACGTTCTGTTTCGGAATATGAAGAAAAACCGGAAGCATTTCGCGGTCGTTTTGGACGAATACGGTGGAATGAGCGGCGTCGTGACGATGAACGATCTTCTGGAACAACTCGTCGGCGAACTGGAAGACGACGAGACGGCTCCCCTTGAACCGCCTCCGATCGAACCGATCGGTCCGGCGTCGTGGCGTATCCGGGGAACCGCCCAATTGACGAACGTCGAAAAGGCGACGAAAGTCAAACTGCCGACCGAAAAATACGATACGTTCTCCGGCCTGGTTTTCGGTTTGCTGGGTTCCGTTCCCAAGGACGGAACGACGTTGGCCCTCGAAGGCTTCGGATTGGCGATCGAAATCGAAGAAATCCGTGAACACCGATTGGAACGAGCAATCGTCACGCTGATCGCCAAGGAAGCGGACCACGAGTGATGCCTTTGTCGACAGGGTGGTGGCGGCGTTCAGACGCTCGACCATTTTCTTGACAGGGCTCCCGGCTTCGATTAGAATTCTTTTTGGAGATCAATTTCAAAGCCCAGCGAGTAAAGAGGGATGCCGAACACCATCCCTCGCTTACGCGTCGGGCTCCGTGTGTTGCCGATTGAAAACATGCCGAAACGTCCTTTGTTCCGTTGGTCGAACACGAAACCGCTGTTAAAATTTCTCGAAATTCGCGAGAAATTCCTGCCGTTGCGGGTCGACGTGTTGATGGAACGAATTCTCGCCGATCGACGCCTTGCGGAAGAAAGCCTGCCGCAGATTCACGAACTCCGAAAGATGCTGGCGGCGCGATTTCATTTCGACTACTACGAGATTCTGGATTCGCTCAAACGGGATTTCGTCGCCTTCGATCCAGATCGAGATACCTTGGCGGAACCGGAGTATTCGGAGCAGGAACTCGACGAAAAATGTCGACGGGTCCACGCCGGCGCCAAACTCCTGTTGGAACGCGCCAATTTCGTCGAAATGACGGCGGAGCAACTCGACGCCTGTCTGGAGTTGCAACCGGTCGGCGGGCTTTCCGTTCATGTCGACAAGCGGGACTTCGACGAATTCAACGTTTTCTATCGCGGGATCCGAGAAAAGGAAATTCGGGAGCCGCGATTCTATCTTTTCCAGCGGACGCGGACGACGACGGTTTTCAGCCGCGTGTTCGTGCTCGCCCGGTTGAACAAGGAAAACGGCGGAACGGTCCTCGCCAAGATGTTCAAGGACGTCTCCGTCGAGAACCTGAAAATCATCGTTCCCAAGGTCCGGCTCGGCATGCCGGTGTTCGATCGGTTGAAAATCGGTGGAACCTTTTTCGGTTCCCTGGCGACGACGATTTACAAACTGGTTGTCGCCGTGACGTTGTCCTGGTGGTTGTTCGCGCTCGTCCTGAGCGGCCTCATGATCGCGACGTTCAAGGGAATCATGAGCTTCCTGAGCAGCAAGACGAAATACCTGCACGTTTTTTCAAGCAGCCTGTATTTCCGTTCCGTGTCGAACAACAAGGCGGCCCTGACCTCGCTGGTCGACGCCGCGGAGGAGCAGGAACTCAAGGAAGCGATCCTCGCTTATTTCACGCTGTTTATCCTCCGGGACCGCGATTTGACCTTGGAAACGCTGGACGAAGCCGTCGAAGCCTGGATCGCGGAGCAGTTCAAGTTGAACGTCGATTTCGAAGTCGACGACGCCGTGCGAAAATTGGAGGAGAAGGGCCTGTTCGTTTCCCGGGGACCGGTTTACAAGGTTTTCGACCTGCCGAGTACCTTGCGACGGTTGGACAAGGCTTGGGACAGCTTCTTCGTCTACAACGAATCCGGAAACGTCGCCGAAGACCGACTCGCCGACGCCGACTGGCCGCCGTTTCCGTGAGCCAGGCTTTTTTCACGGCAAACACGGAGCCCGACGCGTCAGCGAGGGACGATGCGCAATCCCTCGCTGACGCGTCGGGCTCAGAAACTTTCTTATTCGACTTTTTCCAGCGGACTGCGTGGAGCCGTTTCCCGGTCTTCGATCAGGCGAAGATGTTCGAGCCTTGCGGAACGGTCTGTTTGGTCCGCGAGGTAATCGCCGACGGCTCGACGTTCCCCCTCGAGTTTTTTCACGACGTCGTAACGATTAGGGAGGGCGTCCGAACGTTGGAGATGATAGTCGAAAAGGGCTTCGAACCAACCGCGAACGCGGCTGCGGTGAAGCATGACTTTCGAATGTCGATAAACGTTTTCGAAAAGAAATTTTTCCATCCCGGCTTTCTGCTCCGCGATTTCCCGACTCGGCGCAACAAGAAACGGAGCGGCAAGAACATCGGCGACGCTCGACAGGTTGTATTCGGCCAACCGGCTGCGAGTCGCTTCGATGACGTCGCCGACCTGCGTTCCGATCAGATCATGAATCACCGCCCGACGAAATTCTTCGTCGTCGAGAGCCGTCCAGTGTTCCCGGATTCGCGTCGCGGAACGCTTCCAGAGCGGCGTTTGAACGAGTTGTTCCGTCGTCAGGAGGCCCAATTCGAGAGCGTCGTCGGCGTCCGCCGTGTCGTAAGCGATGCTGTCCGCGACGTCGACGACTTGGACTTCGAGCAGCGGGGTAGTTGATTTCGAAACCTTGAATTCCTGTGCGGCGAGAACCTCTTTCGAAAGATTCAGACCGGGAAAATCGGGATAACGCCGCTCCAATTTTTCTACGATCCGCAGCGCCTGCCGATTGTGATTGAACCCGCCTTCGTTCTTCAGCAACTCGTCGAGAACGGCTTCTCCGGTATGTCCGAACGGCGGATGTCCGATATCGTGCAGCAAACCGACCGCTTCGACGAGGTCTTCGTTCAGATCAAGGGCCCGGGCCAAGGTTCTTGCAACGGAAACGACTTCCAGCGTATGCGTCAGCCGGGTCCGGTGATAGGAACCGAACTCCGCCGTGAAGACCTGCATTTTTTCGCTCAGGCGTCGATACGCCGCACAGTGAATGATCCGATCCCGATCCCGTTGAAACGGTCCCCGATAAGGATGGACCGCTTCCGGAAAACGACGGCCCGCCGTCATTTCACTGTGAAATGCATAAGGAGCAAGAATTGACCGTTCGCGTTCAGTCGTTGATTTCACAGGGACCCAAACCTTGTATCCGTTTCGAATATCGTTTGCGTTTTAGCCACGCAGCGTGCCTCGGGCGCCGGATCGTACAGAGACGGCCAGGTCTCGCAGCCGTTCCATTTCGGCGGCGTAGTCCGGTTTGGCGAGCAACGCGGTTCCCGTGATAAAAAGATTGGCTCCGGCCGCAGCACAGTCGCCGATCGTCTTTTCGCCGACGCCGCCGTCCACGGAAAGAAGTTGCTCCTCGCGGCAAACCTCTCGCAGGCGGCGGATCTTTTCAAGGGCGACCGGATCGAAGGCCTGGCCGCCGAAACCGGGCATCACGCTCATCGTCAGCACGAGATCGCAGTCGTCGACGAACGGCAGAACGAGTTCGATCGGCGTCGGCGGATTCGATACGATTCCGGGAATCGCGCCAAGTTTTCGAATCTCGTCGAACATCGGCCGAGGATCCGCCGCGACCTCGATATGGACCGACAAGAAGTCCGCTCCGGCCTTGCGAAACGGGGCCAAGTACTTCCACGGTTCGGAGAGCATCAGATGAACGTCCAGCGGAAGATCCGTGATCCGACGAATCGCCTCGACGACGGGAACGCCGAAACTCAAATTCGGCACGAAATGTCCGTCCATGATGTCGAGATGCAGAATCTTCGCCCCGGCCGCCTCCAGTCGCCGAATGTCCCGCTCCAAATTGCCGAAATCCGCCGCGAGTAACGACGGATTGATCAACGGACGATGCGAGAGCAATTCCGGTAGGTCGGCGGGAGAAAATCTCATGAAGACGACTCCATTTGGTCGGCGGCGGCGTTAAGCGTGTCGATAATCTGTCGCAACATCTCCTGTTCGTCGACGCGGACGACGACGTCCATGTTGCTCGCCCAGACGGGCTGCTTACGCTGATCGAACACCGTCATTCCCCTGGTCAACGTTCCGTCGACTTCGACGTCGCCGGCCATCTCGCGGGTCTCGACCCAAGACGGATGCGTTGCGACAAGATAAGCGATCAATTCGTGAACGTGAATTCCTTCCAGTCCATAACACTGACGGTAAGCCCGGAAGGCGGGAAGCATCATGCTGCGAAGAAGCGTTCCCAACCGATGTTTTTCGTCGGGAAGCTGGTTCAGATGTCCCAGCGTGAACATGATCCGGTTCGTAACATCCAACGGAACCAGCGTTTTCGTACACCTCGCATGAAAAACGGTGTACGCCGCCGCCGAATCGGCGAAGATGTTGAACTCGGCACAGGGCGAAATGTTACCGCGGGCCGACACCGAACCACCGGAGATGTAAAGATGTCGGATCAACTGCGGAAGCTCAGGATCCCGAATGATCGCCCGGGCAATGTTCGTGAGCGGTCCGAGGCAGACGACCATCACGTTTTCCGGATCGCTGCGAACGGCGTCGCAGATTACTTTCTCGGCGGGATGCTGCGACCGAAGCTCCGCGACGGGCAACGGGGTACCGCCAAGTCCGTCGATACCGTGGACATGTCGCGAGTCGACCGGCAGGCCGCCGTCGGGATCGGTTCCCATTCCAAGACGGAGCAGCCGCGGCGGATCGAGGAATTCGACGATCGCTTGAAGATTTTTGGCCGCCTGCGGCGCCGGGACGTTTCCGCCGACGCTGGTCAACGCGACGATTTCAACCGTCGGATCGAAAATCGCCATGCAGAGAGCAATCGCGTCGACGACGCCGGGATCGGCGTCAAGCAATATCTTTTTAGGCATCGCAGTGGACCGCGCCGTCCGTCGACGCGGTTGCTGATCGTAAGGTTTCCGCTGGAATCTTCACCCCGTCTCAACTCATCGCTTGCGTTTTAGCCGCGCAGCGAGTCACGGGATGTGTTTTTAACGAAAGCCTCAATCAAGGATAAACCAAATTTCTTCCGTCAAGTATAGTCCGTTTCGACGGAGAATCAACCGGTCTGAAATTGACAAGACGGCAGGAAACGACCAAAGGGACAGTCATTACAGTTTTTTTTGATATTTTTCGAAAAGCCGAAAATTTCTTCGAACAACTCGACATTTTTTTGCGTATGGCCCGAAACGACGAACGGAAATTTCTTTGCGGGGACTTCTTTTCGCCGTTGTTTTCCGGTAAATTAGAGATTCGTCGTGTTTGGGAGACCTTCGCGATCTTCATCGAATTCAATCCATATTTTATCCTTCATCCTCCGTTTTATTTAATGTCAGGGAGACCGACTTGATGAGTACCGGATCGGACATTGTCGTCGAAACACGAAATCTAACGAAAGTCTACCGAGACTTTTGGGGTCGCCAAAAAGTTCGCGCCCTCAAAGCTCTCGACCTCGAAATCCGACGCGGCGAAGTCTTCGGACTCCTCGGTCCCAACGGGTCCGGGAAGACGACGACCATCAAACTGCTGCTCGGCCTGCTCTTTCCGACCGGCGGCGAAGTCCTCGTCCTCGGCAAACCGGCGACCGACGTCGGCAAAAACGAGAAGATCGGATATCTCCCGGAGGAATCCTACCTTTACCGCTTCCTCAACGCCGAGGAGACACTCGACTTCTACGGTCGACTCTTCAATATGTCCGGAGCGGTTCGACGCCAACGGATCGCTCAGCTCATCAACATGGTCGGTCTCGAATCCGCTCGAAAACGCCAGCTCCGCGAATACTCAAAGGGAATGTCCCGTCGAATCGGTTTGGCTCAGGCGCTGATCAACGACCCGGAACTGATCCTGCTCGACGAACCGACCAGTGGTCTGGATCCGATCGGAACCCGAAACATGAAGGACCTGATCCTTGAGTTGAAAAAACAAGGGAAAACGGTCATTATGTCGTCCCACCTTTTGGCCGACGTCCAAGATGTCTGCGACCGGATCGGAATTCTCTATCAGGGCGAACTCAAGGAACTTGGACGCGTCGAGGATCTCTTGAAAGTTACGGAGGAAACCGAAATCCGAACCTCGAATCTCAGCGACGACGCCCGGGAAAGAATCAAGAAAATCGTTGCGGAAGACAACGCCAAGCTGCTTTATTGCGGCAATCCGACGACGACCTTGGAAGACCTGTTCCTCCGAATTATCGAAGAAAGCGAATCCCGACCCGGTCGTCGCGTTCGGGGAGGAGGAACCAACGAATGATTTTAGAACAATACATTCCGCCGTTCCTGGAATGGTTGCTCAAAGGGCAGACCATTCAACAGGGCGAAACGACCGAGGTGATCCCCGGAGCCCTGCAGAGTTGGTTGCTCTCCGTCGGTATCCTGTTGCTCACGGCATTGATCATCGGTATCGTGATGACGGTTCTCCGACACGGATTCGGCGACTTTATCACGCCGTTTTTCCGTGCCGTTTGGCGGGGAGTCGAAGACTTTACGTTGATTTCCCTACCACGAACCTGGGCGATCGCCCGGCTGACGATTAAGGAGTCGCTTCGTCGGCGAGTTCTTTTCGTCTTCGCGCTGTTTATGATCGTTCTCTTGATTGCCGGTTGGTTTCTCGATCCGAACAGCGAGAATCCGGCAAAGTTGTATTTTTCGTTTGTCATGGGGGCGACCTCCGTTCTCGTGCTGCTCCTTTCGCTGTTTCTCAGTTCGTTCAGTCTTCCGACCGACTTCAAGACGAAAACGATCTATTCCGTCGTCACGAAACCGGTTCGGTCCAGCGAAATCGTGTTCGGTCGAATTCTCGGAATCAGTCTCATCGGTACGACGATTCTGGTTTCCATGGCCGTGATCAGTTATTTCTTCGTGATCTGGGGCCTGCAGCACACGCATCTTCTCGTTGAAAAAGAAGACCTGACGGCCGTTTCGCTGGAAGCCGGAACCAAGGCCGACGATCCGAAACGGATCACGTTCCAAGGCGAAACCCAACTTTCCAACGGACATAAACACAAAGTCGAAGTTCATGCCGACGGCAGCGTTTCCGTGGAGAACGTCAACGGTCATACTCACGTGATCACTCCGGAAAAAGTCGGCGAACAGACCCGATATAACGTCGGCGTCGAGCGGGGAACTCTGCAAGCGCGGGTCCCGGTGTACGCCAAGCTCGGTTTCCGGGGCAAGGACGGACTCGATACGGCCAAAGGAATAAATGTCGGCGATGAATGGGAATACCGTTCGTACATCGGCGGCAGCACGAAACTTTCCGATACCGCCAACGAAGAAGCCGCGATTTTTGCCTTTGACGGAGTCAGAGAAACATTTTTCCCGAAACAAAAATTTCCGAAGGGCGTTCCCGTCGAAATGACGCTCGGCGTCTTCCGAACCCATAAGGGCGACATCGAGAAGCGTATCACGGCAAGCCTCGCGGTCCGTAATCCGGCAACCGGTCTGAAAGTCGAAGTCATGACGTTCAGCACCGAGGAATTCATCACGAAGGCCCTGCTGATTCCGTGGAAGTTCGAAGGAACGCCGCAAGTCATCCAGCGCAAAGGTCGGGATCCGCAAACCGGAGCGTTCTATGCGCATCCGGACGATGCCGAAGCCATGCGGATGAAATCGGATCCGAACTTCGCCGACCGCAAAGAATTCGATCTCTTCAAGGATTTCGTTGTCGATGGTCGAGTCGAAGTCTGGTTGCAATGTATTGACAACATGCAGTATATCGGCGTCGCGCAGGCCGACTTGTATCTCCGAGCCGACGACGGCAACGTACCGTTCAATTTCGCCAAGGGATTCTTCGGTCTTTGGATGGAGATGATCGTTATCATTTCGTTCGGCGTCCTGTTCAGTACGTTTTTGAGCGGTCCCGTGGCGATGATTTCCTCGATCGGTATCCTGATCGCCGGATTTTCAAAGGCTTTCCTCATGGAGATCGGCTTGAACAAAGTTCTCGGCGGCGGTCCCGTCGAATCGTTCTATCGGTTGATCATTCAGCAGAACATGGTCGTCGATCTGCCGGCGGGCTTCGCGACGACGTTTATCAAATCGATCGATAAGGTGTTCGGCCTGTTCATGCAGCTGTTCGGTCAGGCGATTCCGCCGTTATCGAATTACGCCGTTTACGACAACGCCTTGGTTTCCGGTTTTGACATTCCCGGCAACTGGCTGCTCGTCCACGGTGTCATGACGCTTTCCTACGTTATTCCGTTATTTATCGTCGCTTATTTGATCCTCAGCAATCGAGAAGTCGCGAAGTAGGGGTTGTGTGTGAAATCAGCCATTATTTCGAGAAAAGGCTAAAACACCGTCATCCCCGCGCAGGCGGGGACCTAGAGAACAAGTTTCAATACGCTCTTGCACACGTTATTGACGGATGCAAAGGGTCGATAATCTCTTTCGTCTAGGTCCCCGCCTTCGCGGGGATGACGAACACTATTTCATAAACGTCGTACTTGCCTCTCCCCCTATGACTCAACAGAAATCATTCATTCAGAAGATCATTTATCTGATCATCATCGGCGTCCTTTTGGTTCCGTTGTACCTTTTAGGCCGTCCAGCGAAGATTGAGGTCAAGACCGGTCAATCGGTACTCGACCGCGGCGGCAAGCTGGCACAGCTTCGTGACGAAGAGGGCCTGACGGAATCGAATATCGGTGAGATCGATCCGGCGAGCAGCACTGTCAAATTGGCGACCTTCGGCTTACGTGGCGTCGCCATTGCGTTGCTCTGGCATCGCTCCCAGGAATACGAGAAGAAGAAGGATTGGAGCAACGTTATCGCGACGTCCAATCAGTTGACGCTTCTCGAACCACATTTCACGACGATTTGGGAGTTTCTCGGTTGGAAGCTCTCGTACAACGCCTCGGCGGAGTTCGACGACTACCGTGAACGGTATCGTTGGGTGATCCGTGGTTTCGACTTCCTGACCAAGGGCGTCGATTACAATCTGCTTGCTCCGAAACTCTGTAAGGCGACCGGCTGGACGATTTCGCAAAAAATCGGAATTGCCGACGAAAACCAACAATACCGTCGACTGCTTCGCGAAGACGATGCTTTCGGCTTGCGACACGATTGCAAGCTGCCGTCCGAACGCGATAACTGGATGCTCGGACGACGTTGGTATGCAATGGGCGAGAACCTCGTCAAGCGAGGCATCAGCATCGGCAAAGAGTCGGATTTTCTCTTTTTCTCCCACGCCCGATTGAATCTGTTTAACTTCGCGACCTGGATCCGAAAAGACGGATGCGGGCTCGCCGGTTCCGGTTCTGCTCCGATTTTCGGAGCCCAAGCAGTTGCTGCATGGCAGAACGCCGGAAGAGAATGGGTCGAATTTGCCAAGATGGACCTTTCCACCGCGATTCCCAAGGACGGCAGCATGAACATGGCTCCAGGGGTCGAGGCGCATCGGACGACGCTCCAAACCGCCGACACGATTCACGACGATGAGAAGAAACTCTTGGACGAACTGAAAGGTCTTGTACCAGGTCTTTACGAAAAACTTTTCGTCGACCGCTGGAAAAAGTTGGCCGAAACACCGGGCGAGCAGGGAGTTTTGCTTGACAACCTGAGAAACGCGGAAAAAGGGGAAGACGAGGAATACAAAATTCTTCGACCATGGTTGGACAAAAACGAGCCGGATTGGCAAAAACGCTTACAGGCCGACGTCGATAAGCTTTATCCGAAGGAAGTCGTCGAACTGACAAAGATTCCGTCCCTCTTGTTGGAAGAGAGTCAACGCGACATCATCAACAAGACGGAGGGTGAAGTCGGACAAATTCGGACGCGTGCCATGGAAATGCTCAAGGTCGGCCCCAAAGTCCTGATGCAGGAAATTCAGGAATCGGATGTTCCCCGGGAGAAAAAACAACGGGCAAGGAACATCGTTCAGGAAATCGACGGCTTCGCGACGGGACTTCGCATGTCGAACCTGTATCGGGATATCTTGAACTATAAGTTTCGAATCCGCGAAGTCCAGGTCGAGGAAACCCATGAAGCCGACGAAGCCCGACGTTTACGGCATATTGGTCGAGTCGCCTATTACGACGGTCGACTCAAAGACTCGATCCGGCTCTGGATTGAGGCGATGGCCGCGTGGGACAAACTGTTCAACAAACCCGGCTTCGAGGATGTTGCGAAAGACGCGCAATTCATACGGGAAATTATCGACATTGTCGAGAAGTTCGTCATTTTGCTCGACAACGACAACAGCATTTTCCCGGACAACATTCCAATGCAGGGAATGATCTGGGCCAAGGTCAATCAGGAAAACAATCCGCAGCCGGCGATCGAAGCCTTGGAGTACGCGAAAAAGGAATTCGATCGCGGTGAATTCGAGGCGGCGGAAAAACATGTCGGCGCCGTTCTGTTTCGATTCGATGGCATCAACCGTTCCATCGAATTCATGAAACTCGCTCCTTTGCATGATTTACGCGACAAAATGCTCGAAGCCTTCGCTCTCTACGTCGAATGTGTTCGAAAACGGAACGGACAACTTCTGTCGCAGCCGCCGGCGCCGTTGAAGGATTTTGCTGAATTGATGCTGAAACACGATCCTCTGCTCGATCAGGCGGTTGCCGCCATTCAGCCGGGAATTCCGTTGTTGCGGGAAAAGAAGGGAGCCGAAGCTCAAGCCGAATTCGACAAAGCGCTGGAGATTTGGAAGAAACTGTTGACGAAGTATCCGGTAATCTATTTGGATCGACAGCTTCCGGCCTTCAGCGACGCTTCCGTATTCGGCGCTGCCTATGCCGAATCGCTCAAGCTCCAAGAAAAACCGATTCCCGACGATTTCCTCCTTAAACCGTTCCTGGTCCGATAATTACACAACGACTTGTTTCGTGGTGAGTATTGTTAACTCGTATAATGTTCGTAAAACAGTGTTCGCGGGATTTATATACTGCAAACGGGAACAAATTGTTTGTTTTTGCCGATTCGACCCCCAAGTTACGCGGAGTACCGCTCCACTTGGGGCTCTTTTTCGGCCGAAAAAATTTCTCGCCATTTTCAGTATAGCAGCCGGAATGAAGGCGTACTCGCCGTAATGACGGTTCTTGGCGTTGTCGGCGTCAATCCGGCTGTTGTTTGACGAACATTATTTCTTCCGAGTCGAGTCAATGGTTTTTTTCGCTCAACTCACCGAAACGACGGACACGGTGTTCCGTTGGGCTCGGATCCAGGAGAATCGCGACTGGTTTTGGCCCGTCCTGATCGGTGTGCTGCTGCTTTGGTGGTCGGTTCGCCGCTACCATATCGACGCCACCGAGTTGAATCGTTGGCAGCGAATCCCCCTGATGACGCTCCGAGTCGCTGTGTTGATCGGACTGTTCGTCTATTATCTGCATCCGCAATGGGAACAGCTTGTCGGTAACAGCCGCGTTGCCGTGATCCTGGATTCGAGCGCGAGCATGGGAAGCCGGGATCTCCTGTCGACGCCGGAAGGAGCGGTTGCCGTCAACGAAGAGGAAAAAAACGCTTTGCCAACTCGATGGGAGGGCGTTCTCGATTGGATCGACCGAAGCGAATTGCTCTCTCGGCTTCGAAAAAAACACGATGTCGTCGTCTATTCATTCGACCAAACGACGAAGCGACTTCTTCTCGAATCGCAAGACGAGGTTTCAGGGGTCGCGAAAGACGAGCAGAAACAGGATCTTTTCGCTCGAAAACCGGAAGGCGAGGAAACTCGATTGGGCGACGCGTTGCTCGACGTTTTCCAACAGGAGCGTGGGCAACCGTTGGCCGGAATCCTGCTGGTTTCCGATGGGGCGATGAACGCCGGCCGACCGGTTGATTCGGCGTTGGAGCTTGCCAAGCGACAGCATTTCCCGATTCTTACGGTCGGTGTCGGCGCTCAGCGACAACCGCTAAACGTTCGGATTTCGAGTTTCGATGTTCCGGAGCGGGCGTTTCTCGGCGATCCGTTTACCGTAAAGGCCCAAGTTCAGCTTCTGGGCGGCGAGGAAGCATCCGAAGGTTCGACCTGGAAAATTCCCGTCGAACTTTGGATGCAAGCGGAAAATGCTTCCGCTGAGTCGAAAATCGCGGAAAAAGAAGTTCAATTGTCTTCCGACGGCTTGGTCGATCTCGATTTCGACGTTCGAACCGCAGAGCCCGGCAAATTGAAGCTGACGGCCAAGCTGCGGACTCTGAAAGAAGACCGAAACCCGGCAGACGATTTCCAACAGGCGGAAGTCGAAGTCGTGTCCCGAAAGGACCGAATTCTGCTTTTTGCCGGCGGGCCGACTCGGGATTACCAGTTTCTCTGCGCCCAAATATTTCGCGATCCGTCGATGAATGTCGACGTTTATTTACCTTGGGCGAAATCGGGCGTTTCGCAAAACGCCGACAAAATTTTGGACAGGTTTCCCTCGACGCGGGCCGAGATGTCGCAATACGATACCGTCGTCGCATTCGATCCGAATTGGCGGGACCTTTCGCCGGAACAGATCGACGTGCTCGACTTTTGGGTTTCCCGACAAGGCGGCGGACTCGTTCTCTTTGCCGGGCCCGTCAATTTGGGCGATTCGATCACCAGTTGGGTGACGGACCCCGGTATGGAAAAAGTTCGCGCGATGTATCCGATCGAATTCTTTGCGAAAACCTCGTCGTTCGATCATCGATATCACGGCGACGTCCAATCTTGGCCGTTGAAGTTTTCCCGGGCCGGTGAAAACGCCGAGTTCCTGCGTCCGACGGATAATCCGATCGAAGCCCGAACATTTTGGAACGAGTTTTCCGGTTTCTATGGTTTTTTCGCCGTCAAAAACGTCAAACCGACGGCAACGCTTCTCGTCTCGTCCGGCTCTCCGGAAGCGTCGAACCGAGCTGGAAGCGGAGCGTTGATCGTCGAACAGTTTTTCGGAGCCGGTCGCGTTCTGTATTTCGGCAGCAGCGAGCTTTGGCGACTGCGACGGGCCGACGAAAAGGCGTTCGAACAGATCGCGACGAAAATTCTTCGCTATGTTTCCCAAGGACGGCTCCAACGTGATTCCGATCGTGGTTCGTTAGCGACGGACAAAAAGCGCTATTCGCTCGGTTCCATGGCCCAGATTCGAGCAACGGCAAACGATTCCCAGCTCAAGCCGATCGAGTTGCCGATCCTGCCGCTCGACGTGATCGGTCCGACGGGAAAACTCCGAACAATGAACTTGATGCTGGATCCGAACGTTCCCGGTTCGTATCAGGCCCATCTTCCGCTTACGGAGGAGGGAATCTGGTCGCTCCAGTTTGTGCTGCCCGACAACGGCGAACGGATCGTCAAAACGGTGCAGGTTCGAATGAGCGACCTCGAACGGGAAAATCCGAGCCGTAACGAAGCGGTTTTGGTCGAACTCGCCAAACAAAGCGGCGGCGTCTATTACGACTCCCCCACGGACGCTCTTGAAACGGTCAAGGAATCGAGTTTGTTCGGCAATTTGCAACTGTTTCCGGCGTCCCCGGATTCGTCGCTGCCGAAAATCACGGAACTCCTTAAGGTCCGATCCCAGCGGGCCGTACTCGATACCGTTGCCGAAGAGAACACGATGAAAACGCTCCTGCTCGTTCTCTGCTCGTTGCTGCTCCTCGAATGGACGTTGCGACGTTTGATGAAACTCGCGTAAACGTCAAAAACGGGATTGAGTCGGGGCAACAAAAAAAAACGCCGCGTCTTCCATACGAAAACACGGCGGCAGACTTCAAACAACGCGATAACGGATCACTCCGTTATTTCTTCGAACACTTTCCGCCCGGACAGACACGGTTTTTCTCCAAATTACCGGTCGCGTTGCCGGGGCAGTTGACACAACATTTGCAGTCCTTGCAGGTACAATCCTTGCCGACTGCGCAGGCGTCGCAGCATTTGCAGGTTTCGCCGCACGGACAGCCTTTCGCCGCTTTGGCGCAGGACTTGGTTGCGTTGCCGGGGCAGTTGGCGCAACATTTGCAGTCCTTGCAGGTACAATCCTTGCCGGCTGCGCAGGCGTCGCAACATTTGCAGGTTTCGCCGCACGGACAAGTCGTTGCCGCTTTCTCTACTTTGACGTAAGTCTTCGCGGAAGCCGAGTTCGCCCGGAAACGGAAACGTCGAGGCGGTGCCGCAGAACAAACATCGACGACGAGAACAAACAAGATTGCCGCGATCAGCGCAGCGCAAACCATCGATTTTTTCGACATGATAAATCTCCTTCAAAAAATTGTTGATAACGGAAAACTTTTCGAATCGGAAAGAATCAATTCCGCAAAACAAGCAGAAAGAGATGAAGCCGAACGGGAAGCAGGGAAAGATGGGCGACACGAGCCGGCAAAAGCGTGACGAAAGCCGTTGGAATCGCCGTAGAATTCCCGATTCGTTGCTTGAAGGACACCGAACGCTCGGTCTCTTCGCCGGAACGGGAACGTTGGAGGGCAACACTCAAGGCCGGTGCGATCGTTTTACCGCTGCAACCGCAACGACATCGGTTCGTCGAATCTCCTTGCGCCGCTCCAGTTTTTGCCGTTGCCTTGTTTCGACATCCGGTTTCAGCGGCCGCTGAACGGCAGCAACTCTTTCGGACCGGTTGCTTCGAACAACAGGAACGTCTCTCGACCGGCAACGACGATTGTTTGGAAATGTTACGAGGGCAGGAGCAGTCCGCACAGAAACAAGCCTCTGTTTCCGGGACAAAGAGCGAGAAGAGGATCGCCGTCACGGTGATTCCGCAAACGAACCATGGCCGGGCTGCTGGTTGTTTTCGTTGCTTATGATCCATGGCGGTCTTCCCAGCGCGGCTGGGCCGTCAACAGGAGCTGCCGCTTCGGCGCCGAAACCCGCGAAATGGTTGCTCCGCCCCCGATTTCGCTGGCGCTGCATGAAAATATTTCAGGATCTTGAACTTTAGTAATACAGAAAGTCCTCAGCGAATTGTTCGGCAACATGAAGGGATTATACCGAAAATTCGTGGTTTTGTCAACGCAAAACGGCGAAACGGCCTTCGACTGTTGTTTTTCCTTTCCGGAATATCCTTGAATATTGCGATTTTCAAGGTAAAATGTATAAAGGTTTCGTTCGATTCCGAAAATTTTGAGGTAAACCAGCATGAAGACGATCGGAAAATATTTGTCGATGGTTTGTGTCCTGTTGATGCTTGGATCGGTCGGTGATTTTCTCGCGGCCCAAGACGATAAACGTCCGGAGCCCGTGTCGGAATCGACGAACGATGCAAAATCCGTGGATTCCGAACAGCATTGGATCGGTGAAGTTCGCACGGCATTGACGGAAGCGGCCAAACGTCTGAAATCGACGTCGACCGGACAAGCTTGGACCGACGAAGTCCAAACGGTTCTTTCCGAAGCGGAAAAACGTTTGAAGTCGACGGCAAGCTCTGCTCGGACCGAAGAGCTTCAAAACGTGCTGTCCGAAGCGTCTAAACGCCTGAAATCGACGGCAGCCTCCGGAAACAGCCGAAACGAAGAAGTTCGAGAAATCCTCTCGGACGTCGGACAACGGTTGTTGTCGCTCCATGAAAATTCCGGCTCGTTGAAATCGACCGCTTCGGGACACGAAAATTCCGGCGCGTTGAAATCGACCGCTTCAGGACATGCGGTACAGTCGGAAAGCGATGTTGCGGCTTCGTTGCAATCCAGTGTTCCCAAAATCACGTCGATTCCCGGCGGGTATTATGCCGAATTTTCGAAACTCACGGAAATCGGGGCCGTCCAACTGGGGGGGCCGATGACAGGGAAATTCGAGATCTTTTTCGACAATCGGATGGAGGATATCGGAGCGGCGGCGAAACCCGTCAGTAATCCGGATTTCCTTTTGGTGCTTGCCGATTACTGGATCGTTCGCGGAAAGCCGGAACGCGCGATTCCGCTTTATGAAGTCGGTTTGGAAAAGCAGCCGGACAACTTTCTTTTTCAGAATAATTTGGCATTGCTTGTCTCCACGGCGGAAAAAGACCATTCCAAGGCTTTGAATATCATTGACGGCGCATTGAAGGATCGGGCCGACAATGTTACATTGCTCGATACCAAGGGACTCATCATGCTCAACGCCAAACGGGCCGACGAAGCGGTTCCCGTTTTGCAACGGGCCGTCGAACTGTCCTGTCAAAAACCGCTCTGCGTCATGCATTACGCCTACGCCTTGGATATGCAGGGAAGCGAAGCGTCCGCCAAAGAATGGTTCAGCAAGGCCCAACCGCTTCTTGAGACTTCCGCGAACACGTTTCTCAAAGACGATAAAAACATGTTCGACTATCTCAAGATGAAATACAACTCCGCGTCGTCCCTTGAATAACGTTTTTGCTTCGAAATAACACCGTTCAAGATATACCGAAAACGGGAACAAATTGCTTGTTTTTTACCGCTCCAACCCCCAAGTTACGGCGCCGTATTGGTTTTCGGCCGCTCCACTTGGGGCTCCTTTTCGGGCGAAAGCGGAAAAATAATTTCCAGCCGTTTTCAGGGTAAGGCGTTCGCTCGAAAAATCATAACCAAAGTTTCATGCTGTTTAGAGTTCAAACCATCCGGGGGCTACGGCGGAGTACCGCCTACACCCCCGGCTCTTGGGTGTGAAGCTTTCGTAATTGTCTGTCGATTCGACTCCCCATTCCTTTTCAACTGTTTGTTTCAATGCCAATCCCGCAACCGGCTGCGCTTCGTTCGCTGTTGATCGGTATTACTACCGTCGTCCTTATTACGCTTGGAATTACCGTCTATTGCGGAGCGAGAACAGGACGATTCGTTCCGTTTACCGGAATCGCGGAGTCACGGAAAGCCCTTTTGGATCTTCCCTTGACGATCGGTGATTGGGTTGCCGAAAAAGAGGAAATCCTTGATTCCGCGTCGATTCATCAACTGGAAATCGACAAAGGATACGTCGCCCGCCGCTATAAGAACGCCAAGACCCGTTCGGAAGTCAACTTCGTGATGATGCTCGGTCCCACCGGTCGCGTCGTCGTGCATACGCCGGAATTCTGTTTCGGCGGGAAAAACTATGATAAGGAAGAAAACAACAACCTGATTCGTCTTCCAATCGCCGCGCCGGCGGAAAAGGGACCAACCGAAGAAACGTTCTGGAAAATCAGTTTCGTCAACCGCGCTTTGCAAGGCGAAAAGATTTCCTTTTATTATTCGGTGAGCGACGGCAGCGTTTGGTCGGCCGTCGACAATCCCCGGTACGAGTTCAGCAGGTTTTTATACGTCTATAAAATTCAGGTCGAAGGAATCGTCGGAATCGGCGGCGCCGACCCGGCTTACGCCTTTCTGACCGACGCCCTGCCGACGATTCATCAATTCATGAAACCCTGCCGATGATCGGAGTGTTTCATTTCATGCGACGAACCTTAACGTTTTTCGCTCCGAGAGCGTAATCGCCGTTCGACGTTTGGCAGGCCCGAACAACGTAATCTCCGTGAATCCCTTCCGGGATCGAAAGCTCCGCTCGAAAAGTACCGTCGACAACAGGAAAAACTTTCGAGATGAGAACCCGTTCGTTCGCCCGGCGATACTTCTCTTGATACATCGTCCGAGCCGTCTTGTCGCCGTGAAATTCGTTACGATCCGGATCGTTCAGCGACAGCCGATTCGACGGAAGGACCAATTCGAGTAGCACGTTTCCGTCGGTTTCGGTTGCCCCGTCGATGTTGAGCGTCGAACCCGCCGGAATGCTTTCCGCGCAATTCAGTTCGAGCCGTTTCGAAATCGGCAACCGGAGTAAGGGGTCGCCGAAAAGATGGAACAGCGCGACGTGTTCCGAAAGCTGTTCGTTGAGCCGATCCGGAGCGGGATCAAGCAATTTAGCCAATCCTTCGACGGTTGCCCGGAGCGGACGTTGTCGCGGTCCCTCGGTGGGCGGTGTTGTTGACGCTTCCTTCGGATCGGGGCCGAGAATGGTTCGACGTTCGGCGGCGAGGATCATTTCTCCCAAGGTTTTTTGGCCGGCCGAGGTCGTCGCTTCTTGAAGCAGTTCGATACCGAGAACGCTCATTCCGTACGGCATGGTGGTTCGTGAAGCGGCGAATACCGCAACGGGACCGTTCGGCTGCCGAAACATTTCTTCGGCCAAGGAACTCGTCGTCGCGTCGGGAACGCCGCCGTAACAGCAGAACAGCAGGGCGATCGACGCTCCGTTCGGACTGCGAACCGAAACGAGGTCTTCCGCCGAAAGCGTCGGAAAGTCGCCTCCCGGAGTTCGTAGCGGCTCCAGCGACCGGTGCTGTCCGTGTCCGAGATACGTCCAGAATAATGAACCGGAACCGAGCGAGTCGAGCATTTCGCGGCGAACGGAAAACGGATCCGGACAGAACGGACTCTTCCAATTGAGGTGGAGCAGCGAAACGTCCCACGCGGCCGGAACGGATTCCGTCAACGCGTATTTTGCCGTCGATTCGATCGCGCCGTCGATCATCGGAGAAAAATTGCCGACTCCGGCGACGACATGCAGGCGACGCCGATTGACGTTGAACGGCTCCGTTTCGAATCGGATCGTTTTGCGAATCGCCTCATCAAGCTGTTCCGGCGTTTCCACGGCAAAGCGTCCGACCGTAAGATCCGGCAGGCCGTCGTCGTCGAGGTCGCCGTACCAATTGTCGCTCGCCAAAACTTTTTCGGCGCCGAAATACTGGATCAATCGGCAGGGAATTCGCGGCGATGGAACGATCCGACTCGAATCGGCGTTTCCATGCGACGCCCCGTTGCCGACCAAGAGAACAGCGGATAGCGGAACCTGCTCCGCTAAAAGTCGAATCCGTTCCCGAATCCGCTGCGGCGTCGTTGCCGTTTCTTCGCCGAAGGGTTCGACGAGAACATGAACCGTCCAACCCTGTTCCGTTCGGTATTTAATCCACGGTTCCAGTGAACGATGAAACGCCGTCGGAGCGACCACGGCAACGTGATTCGCCGCAAAGAGAGTCGAACACCACAGGACGGCGAGAAACGTCCCGATACGGGGAAACAATCCTTTGTTCATCGTCTTGGAAAGAAGTTGGCAAATTGGTCTTCGTGAAAACGACAAAGATATCGTCATCCCCGCGAAGGCGGGGACCTAGAGGGAAAACTCCAATACTCTTTTGCACACATTACTAACGGATGCAAACGGTCGGTTAAAACTTCCGTCTAGGTCCCCGCCTGCGCGGGGATGACGAACGTTATTTTCCGGTTAAAATTTCCCAGAGGGCGTCGAGGGCCTGCGGAATGACTTTCGTCGATCCGATGGTCGTCATGTAGTTCGTGTCGCCGTTCCAACGCGGAACGATATGCCAGTGTAAATGTCCGGGAAGTCCGGCTCCCGCCGAACGGCCCAGATTCAGGCCGATGTTGAAACCATCCGGCTTCATTTTTTGCTCAAGAATCCCGACCCAACGGTCGAGTTCTTCGACCAGTTCGAACTTTTCGGCCGCCGTCAACTCGTCCAGACGTCCCCGATGCCGATTCGGAGCGACAAGAAGATGTCCGTTGTTGTACGGGAACCGATTCAAGACGGAAATCGTCGATTCCGTGCGGCGAACGACGTAACGCTGCCGGTCCCGTGACAAATCGTGAACGGCTTGGCAGAGAAAGCAGGTCGCGTCGGCGTCGGCGGCGACGACCACGTTCTTCAATTCTTCCCGTTCTTTTGCTGCGGCGACGTCTTCCACGATATACGCCATCCGCCAAGGAGCCCAGAGTGTATCCATAGGGGAGAGTGAACAGTGAATAACGAACAGTGAACAGTGAACAGTGAACAGTGAACAGTGAAGACGCAAGCGTTCTTCAAACCGTTAACGGCTCATTATTCACTGTTCGTTATTCACTGTTCGTTATTCACTGTTCGTTATTCACTGTTCGTTGTTCACTGTTCGTTGTTCACTGTTCGTTGTTCACTGTTCGTTATTCACTGTTCGTTATTCACTGTTCGTTATTCACTGTTCGTTGTTCACTGTTCGTTGTTCACTGTTCGTTATTCACTGTTCGTTATTCACTGTTCGTTATTCACTGTTCGTTGTTCACTGTTCGTTGTTCACTGTTCGTTGTT
>JAVBQW010000165.1:0-37507 GCA_031548665.1 Thermoguttaceae bacterium | reverse complement strand
AGGAATATGAACGCGGGATGAAATTAACTGCACGAGAATTGTATCCCTATTCATTACGACTGAAACGTACTCCGCCGATTGAACGCTGGAGCCTTTTCATCAAACCCATGAAACTTGCCGGTTAATTTCTGGCGAAAGCCCTATGCCGAAGAAATTCGTGAAGAAAATAGCGAAGAAGGCGACCAAGAAAGCCGGGACGGTGAAGGTGGCGAAGACTGCCGCCGCCGGTTTATCGTTCGAGAACGTCGTCGACTCCGTTTCGCGATTGTACACGGAATTCCTACGTCAAGCAACGAAAGCCGTCAACGCGAGTCTCGCCTTACGGAACCGGCTGCCGATTGCGAACGATTATCGAGAGCTTTTCCCGCAGATCAAACCGTATTTGAAGAATGCCGAGGCGAACACCATTTGGGAACGATACGATGTCTGCGTGATCGGATACGCGATGGACCGTCCCGCCCGACCGTTGGAATGGAAGAAAGAATTCTCCGGCAAGGAAATCGCCAATGACAAAAGATGGGGCTATTTCGACAACATGGAACGGAAGAACAACCCCAACAGCCCGGCATTCTGCGGGAGTGGTCGGGAGTATTTTGTCGCCGGAGAAAAATGGATCGGTTGCTCCTACGCAGTGGAAAGAGCCAGTCATCGCATGGATCATCCGCTCGAACTCCCCGGCGACAGATTCTCGCCGGAGAAATTCAGAACGGTTCCGTGAAACAAGAAAGTTGATCCGCGAGCACCATTCATACGGAACGCGGAAATCGGTTCCCCTCTTGAGCCGTGGAATCAAGACTTTCGACAAGAAAATCGACTTCGGTGTGCGGGGACGCGGCGTTGTCCTCGATCAGCTTTTGTCGGACCTTTTGGGCGTTCGGGATGGCGTCCGTCGCGGTTTTCAGGAGGAGGCCCGGAGGCAGTTCGGTTCCCTTGCGGTAGTCCTTCCAGTCGCAACGGGTTTTCAGGTACTCCGTGACTTGTGCGGCGTTGTCGAAGGATTTCGTCGTGACGTGGAAGTGGAGAATGAACCAAAATTCGAACGACGGATTCGACGCAATAAAGCGGATTCCCCTGAATTCCGAGCTCGTTTTGCATTGCTCAAACTGCCGATGTCGTTCATCAATGGCGGACTCCATGTCGCAGACGATCCAGATTTCATCGTAGTCGTCTTCCTTCGCCTTCTTTTTCGCAAAACGAGCCATGCCGGTCGGATCGGTCGCCGCCGGATTCGTAACAACAACCCTCGCTCCCGGCAACCGCAGAAAACGACGGACGGCTTCGAAGTAGACTTGTTCCGTGTCACCTTCGACGACGATCAAGACACGGTTTCCATTCCGGCTTGGTTCGCGGCGGGAATATTCCTTCCTGCCCCGGCTGTAGTGCTGATCTTTTCTACTCATTTCGTCAACACCTCGTCGAGAAAGGGGACGGCTCCGTAACGACCGGACAGATATGCTTTGACTCTCGCTTCGTCTTTTCGTGGCGAGAAGTCCGTGAGGGGAAACAGTCTCGATGCCCCGCTTTTGTCCTTCTCCGTGAACCAAACCTGATCCCGACGCAGAACGCCGTTGTCCAAGAGGAATGGGTTATGTGTCGTGAAAACGAGTTGCGAAGTCTTACTCTGCTTGTTGAAGAATCGAAGCAACGCCTCAGCCAACTGGGGGTGAAGGCTCGCGTCCAGTTCGTCAATGAAAAGAATCTGGGGTTGTTTGAGAGCGTATAGGCAGGGGGCAAGTAACGAAAAGTACGTCAGAGTTCCTTTCGATTCTTCTTCGAGCTTCATCTCCCAACGTCCACCACTTCCGGAATGGATAAAGGAGAGTGAGTGTTCAAGAAACCGTTTCTCTCCCGGTTCAGGTCCTACGGAACCGATGATCGGTCTGTAGGGATTGTTGGAGGCGTTGGCTTCCACGTCCCTTTTTTCAACAGTAAAGTCGACGATACCTAGGTCAGCCGCTTGCAAAAAGGAAAGAATATCCTCTTTGTTCAAGGGCGGGGACACCCTTCTTCCCGATACTTCGTCGTCGAGAAAAAGATCGACGGAAAAACTGTCAACGGGTTCCTTTCCTGCTTCGATTGACATGCCGCCGTAGAGAAACCAGTCGTGGACGATTTTCAACTGTTCATGTTCGAACTGGGCTCCCGTGGAGATGAACGTCGCGTTGGGGCGGGTCATTTTTTCGAGCGGAGTCCGGCCTTTTTTGAACGAGGATTTGAACTCCCAAACGTATTCCTGTGACGCCGGGTCCCATTTGCGATGGAACCAAAGCTGCGGGAGCCCCTTGGGGTAGGCAACCAAGGACTCTTCGACGATACGCTGTTTGGTCAGGGAGAGGAAGTAAAGATACCGCACTCCCTCGGCGACGAAGGTGATCTCGAACGACGAAGGTTGGTGGATCAACATCGTGTCGAACCGGAAAGGCTCTGCGGGGATCGGGGCGTTCCCGCCAACGGAAAGAGCGGCAAAATCCCGAACTTCCGTAAGGGCTTTGAGCAGGTTCGACTTCCCGGAGGCGTTCGGACCAAACAGAGCAATGCTCTTGAGATAGGACAGCCCGGACATGCCCGGCAGTTGGAGTTCGATGAGATTTTCCGGCAGAACCCCTTTATCCGTGCTGCTGGCAACGAAACTGAGAGTCTGTTCCTCCCGGAACGAGCGATAATTGGCGACTTTGAACTCAATAAGCATGATCTTGCCTCGTTTTTGCGGAAAAACAGTATAAATCTCCCGAAAATACCATTTTGCAATCAATTCTACTCCCTTTTTGGGATAAATCAAGGAAATGAAGGAGAAATATAATGGATTGAAGAAGCCGCCGCTTGGTGATAGAATCACTCCGGTAGTTGCAGGAAGAGACAGAGACGTTCGAAGAGATCGTCCACGAAGGAAGCCGGGAATTGGTCCCAGTATTTGATCAGAAGAAGGAGCCGGACGTCGGCTTGTACCCGGTTTGGTCGACTGCACCGCTTTTTGCACCGGAGCCGGCGAGTGATTTCCCTAACTCCTTGATATTATTGGGAGTTAGTGAGTCAAGTTCGAGTCCCGCCTCGGATACGGAACTTTTGGAGGAGAGACCGGTTTCTCTCCGGTAATCGCCCGTTGACGGGAAAACGGAATTCTGCGATAATTCCGTTTTCCTCGTCAATTCCTTTTTCTCCAATCGCTCCAATCACGTTATGAACATTCACTCAACGTTGTTCGGGCTGGTGTTGCCGACCCTCCTTTCGATGGGGGCCATTGCGACCTTTCACTCGACGATCGCTGCCGATGTCGCCCAAACGCCGACGCCTCTCGAAATCGAATGGTTGTTCCAAGTCGACAACCAACCGACCTTCGAAAAGGCAAAAGCCGAAATCAATTGGACCCGGCAGCTCGCCGAACGGATGTCGAAGCTCGACAAAGCTCCCGATCTGAAGCCGCAACTCGACGCCCTCGCCGAAGTTGAAAAGAAATTCGAAGCGGCGACCGAATCCCCCGAAACGGCCAAGGAATTTTACCTTGTCGTCCGGAAAATCAAGCGGGAAATCGCGTTCAAGAATCCGCTGGTCGACTTCGACAAAGTCGTGTTGATCGACAATCCGTATCCGAAAGGGAAACCCGGCGACGCGACCGACGAATGGGGACACGAAGCCCGACATCGCAACGGTTTCATGGCCGAACACGGTGGACGGCTCCTGATCGTCGGACTCAATCCGGACGATCCGAACAACGTCAAAAAGGACGTTCTCGAAGGGCGACACGGCAGTTTTTGGCGGCCCGACGTTTCGTTCGACGGCAAAAAGTTCCTCTTCAGCTTTCAGCCGCACAACGAAAAGTCGTTCCATCTTTACGAATGCAACGTCGACGGTTCCGGACTGAAACAGTTGACCTACGGCGACTACGACGACCTTGATCCGGTCTACTGTCCGGACGGCAAGATCGTGTTCTGCTCCAGTCGGCAGCACTCTTACGTCCGCTGCATGCCGATGACGCATTCGTTCGCCGTAACCCGTTGCGACGCCGACGGAAAGAATATTTACGTCGTTTCCGCCAACGGCGAACCGGAATATCTCCCCTCCGTGATGAACGACGGTCGGATCATCTTCACCCGTTGGGAATACACCGACAAAGCTCTTTGGCGTGTTCAGAGCCTTTGGACCTGCAACCCGGACGGAACCAACACGCAGATTTTCTGGGGAAACCAGAGCGTTTGGCCGGACCTCCTCGGCGAAGCCCGCGCGATTCCCGGAAGCAATAAAATCATGTTCACCGGAATGGGACACCACGCTTGGTTCAACGGCTGCATCGGAACCATCGACCCGAACAAGGGACTCGATTATCCCGACGGCTTGAGCCGCATCACCCGCGACGTTCCTTGGCCGGAAGTCGGAAACGGGCCGACCGATCCCGCAGCCGAATACGATTATCACGATTCGGGCAAATTCTTCGCTTACAAGACGCCGTATCCGCTTTCCGAAGAATACTTCCTCGTTTCAGCCCGTGAAGGGGGACATCTCTACAGCGGAGCCGACAACGGTTGGTTCTTCCGGCTCTATTTGATGGACGTTTACGGCAACAAGGAATTGATTTACCGGGGACAGTACAACGCTTACCACGCGATGCCGCTGAAAGCCCGACCGATGCCGCCGGTTCGTCCCGACCTGGTCGATTGGCCCGCGATCGGCAAAGGCGAAAAACCGAAACCGGGAATCCTGTACAGCAACAACGTTTTCGACGGCGCCCCCGAAATCCTCAAGGAAAAAGGAAAAGCGATCCGCGTGATCCAGATGGATCCGAAAACGTACACGACTTGGCATAAAACCGTACAGCACGACGGCCCCGCCGTGAGCGTGTTCCAGGCGGACGGCGTGAAACGAATTCTCGGAACCGTTCCGATCGAACCGGACGGAAGCGTTGCGTTCGAAGTTCCTCCGGGCGAAGCGGTGTTCTTCGAAATGCTCGACGCCGAAGGTCGCGCAATCCACGTGATGCGGTCGTTCACCAACGTAATGCCGGGCGAAACCCGTGGTTGCTTTGGCTGTCACGAAACCAACATGGGAACTCGAGGCAATCAAGGAACCGCCGGAGCCCAAATTCCGAAGGCGCTCGCGCAAGGAAAAACCAAACTCACGCCACCGGCGTGGGGAGCCGAGGAAAGCGTCAGCTTCGACCGCTTCGTGCAACCGATGCTCGACAAACATTGCGCGAAATGTCACGCCGATCCGGAAAGCAAGGCGTACGCAACGCTCGACATGACGAAACGGCCCTCGATTCATGGTTGGTGGGGCTGGGTCTATCATCGACCGCAGGATCTGAGTCCGTTTACGGAGCCGTATTACACGCTGGTTTCCGGAGCGACGCCGTGGGGCGGAGCCAAGCCGCGCGATGAACGGAACGTTCCGAAGAATCTCGCCGGCGTCTTCGTCGTCGAAGGATACAGCACGGTCGATCCGGACAACTTGCGAACCTTGCCGCCGTACTCGGCTTACTCGCCGGTCAGCACGCTGGTTCACCACGCGATGAGCGGCGAACATCACGATGTTAAAGTTACGGGAGAAGATTTACAGCGGCTCATCGCGTGGGTCGACTGCAACGGTCCGTTCCTCGGTGATGAGGAAATTCGTCAAATGTACGATCCCTACTCGAAGACGGTCGAGTCGATTCCGCCGATCCGACCACGAATTGGAACGGCTCCGCGAATCAACCGCTTCGACCTGCGACAGGACGGCGATTCCTGGGCTCTCTGCGGCGATCTGAAGTTGATGCCGGACCGAGCGGAAAATTTCGATCCGAACCGAAATATGGCGTCGTACAAAAAGGCCGTGATCCTGAAAGAGATCGAAAAAGAAAAGGATTCCCTCAAAGTCGAACTCGTTGCGTCGAACTATGGCGGACCGGTCGAAGCGAAGCGGGCGAACACGTTGGATAAACTGAAAGAGTTTTTCAACGGAACGCGGTACATCGAGATTCCGGACCCGAGTTTCAACACCGTGTTCGGCGATCCGGAACACGGCGTCGTAAAACAGCTCCGAATCGCCTACAAAATCAACGGTGGTCCGGTCAAGCACGTTTCGTTCAAGGAAAATAGCGACATCATCCTGCCGAAATAAGGATTCCGCTTGAAACAGCAGCCGGAATGGAGCGAAGCGCAATGACGGTCGGAGTGCCATCAACCGTCATTACGCCGGAGTACCGGTTCCATTCCGGCTTTTGTTTTATTTTGTTCTATGAAGTCCTGGCTGTTCAACCTGGTTTATTTCGTGCTTTTGGCGGCGTTTTCTCCGCTGCTGCTTTATCGTGCGCTGAAACAGGGGAAATATCGTCGAGGGTTCAAACAAAAATATTTCGGTCGAATTCCGCGGCGTTACAATGTTCTTAACGGTCGAGATTCCGAAAAAAACTTCGTTCTCTGGTTTCACGCGGTCAGTGTCGGTGAAGTCAATCTGCTGCGACCGCTTTTGAAAAAGATCCGGGAAACGAAACCTGATTGGTGTTGCGTCGTCTCCACGACCTCGCGGACTGGTATGGAAGTTGCGACCAAACTCTATGCCGAACACCATACGGTGTTTTATTGTCCGTTGGATTTCAGTTGGGCGGTCGATAAGGCGATGCAGCGGCTGCGACCGAATATGCTCGTTCTCGCGGAGCAGGAATTTTGGCCGAATCTGATCGACGCCGCCAAACGATACGGAGCGAAAGTCGCGATCGTCAACGGACGTTTTGGAGAAGCCGGATACAAACGGTATCTCTGGATTCGTTCGCTGCTCGCCCCCATGTTTCGGCAATTGGATGCCGTCGCTTCGCAAAACGAAACCTACGCCGGTTGGTTTCGCCGCCTCGGAGCGTCCAGCGACGCGATTCACGTGATCGGTTCCATGAAATTCGACGGAGCCGCTACGGATCGGAATAATCCGACAACGGTTCGGTTGCGTGAATTGGCCGGAATCTCCGAAAACGATCTCGTGTTCCTTGCCGGCAGCACGCAGTCGCCCGAAGAATCATTTGCTGTCGACGCTTTCGAACACCTCAAAGCGGACTTTCCCCGACTTCGCCTGATTCTCGTTCCGAGGCATCCGGAACGATTCGAAGAAGTCGCCGCAATGCTCGACTCCAAGGAAGTTCTTTGGGAACGCCGTTCGCTTTTAAAAGATCAGTCCGTGAAACAACCGACGGAATCTCTGGACGGCGGTTGCTCTCACAAAGCGGTTCGGCCGCGCATTCTGTTGGTCGATACGGTCGGCGAACTTGGCGCCTGGTGGGGAACCGCGTCGATCGCCTTTGTCGGCGGAAGCATGGGAACTCGCGGCGGCCAAAACATGATCGAACCGGCCGCCTATGGAGCGGCGACCTGTTTCGGTCCCAAAACGAAAAACTTCGCCGACATCGTCGACCTTCTGCTCCGGGGCGACGCCGCCCAAGTCGTTCATGATCAACGCGAAATGGAGCTTTTCGTCCGTCGGGCTCTCGAAGATCCCGAATTTGCAGAACGTCTCGGCGGCAGCGCCCGGCAACTCGTTCAACAGCAGCTCGGAGCGACCGAGCGGACGCTCCACTTGATCGAATCGACGCTGATTTCGACGGATTCTTGATTTTTCGTCGATACAATCCCTACTTTCCGGAGTTGGATGATTCTGGAGGGGCAATCGGCTCGAAAAATCCAGTGTTCCGCTTGCGTTTTAGCCGCCCAAGCGCGAAAGAGTTTTTTTCGACATTCATCGCGTCGGCGGCGACGCGGCTAAAACATCATGAAACGTTTATTTTCTTTTCTGAGCGTCGTTCTTTTGGCGATTTTGCTTTCGCCGGCCTTTGTCGCCGCGCAGGGTGGCGGGACCGGCGGAACAGGAGGAACAGGGGGAACCGGAGGAACAGGGGGGACCGGAGGAACCGGCTCTACAGGAGGAAGTTCAACGTCTTCCTCGTCGACGCCGTCGACCGGTATGTCGAACGATCCGACCGCGCTGACCAGCACGGCAGACACGCCAACGTTCCAAGGTTTCAGTTCGCTCGGTTCCAGTACCTTTGTCGGCGTCCCCAATTCCTCGACGTTTGTCGGTACGGAACAGTCTTTCGAAGCGAGCAAGTCAACCAGTTCAAAGCGGACGACAACGGCGACAAGCGCGACCCGCCGCACGACGACCTCCCGTATGTCGACGAGCCGGACGAGTACGATGGGCCGAACATCTCGATCCGGAAGCAGCGGGGGCCGAGAAGTTCGATCCGTCACGTCGTCGGAGTTCGCGTTTTCTCCTATGGAAGTCGACAACCGAACCACGGCGATTCAGACGCGGATCACCCGTTTGCCGAGTTTTCAGGCCGTGCCGGAACAAATCGCCGTCCGAATGGAAGGCAACGCCGTGACGCTCACCGGAACCGTCGCCACGAAACATGAACGGAAGATTGCCGAGCAACTCGTTCGTTTGGAACCCGGGATCGATTCCGTTAACAACCAAATCTCCGTTCAGACCGCTCCGTAGCCGGACATATGCTAAACAATTCGGGAAAAGATTCCGAATAGAGGGTATATGAGTACGGAGCAGACTCCCCAACCCGAAGAACCGCGAGATCCGTTCCAGGAAATCTTGGAAACCTTGGAGATCCCGCCGAACATCGATCCGCGCTTGCTCGCCCTCTGGATTGAGCGGGAACGTGAAGAATGGGGAAAAAAACAGCAGCTTTCCCAAACACGGAAAAAGAGAAAGACGCGAAGTTTGGGGGCTCCGTTTGCGGCGTTTTTGGGAATCGTCGCGATGTGTCTGACGATCCTTCTTGGAATCGTCCAAGGAATGGAGTCGTCGGACATTCTTTCGAACGCCTGCCAAACGTTCTTGGTCTACACGATCATTGGTTTCTTTGCCGGTCTGGTCGCAGAACACTGCGTCACGGATTCCGTCGAGACACTACTTCGTGAAATCATACGACGCGGTCATGAAGCGGAACAGACGCAAACGGAACGTGTCAGTGAGGCATCCTGAGGGAGCGTTTCCGATTGAAGGCGGCGATCTTCCACCTCAACGGGGTTGAACAATTTTTCGCGGGATCCTGTTGCCCCCGTTGGGGGAGTAATTGGCTAAATCCGAGAAGCTGCAAAATGTCTTTGGGGCAAAAATGGTTGGTTCCGGCAAGATTTCGCACCGAATCGCCGGTCTTTCGCAGAAGATGGAGAAGCGACACACCGAGGTCCCGGATTTTCAAAACCCGAGGTCGAAGGCCATCCCGACGATTCTCAGCGACTCCCCTTTTGTCGAGGCATGGAAACATCGGCGGTTCCCGGTCCGGCAAACGGCGGCTTTTCGAAGGTTTGAGCGTCGCCTGTTACGCGGGGGTCGGCGGTCGACGTCAGAATGTCCATGAGACGCTTGGAAATCTCTTGGCGAACCTCGGCGTATTCCGGTTTGTCCGCGACATTGACGAGGTAATCGGGATCTTTTCGCAGATCGTACAGTTCTTCGCCCGGTCGTTTGCCGAAAGCGTAATCCCAAAACGGTTTCCATTCCGGCTCGTTTTCCCGCAACAGGATCCATGTCTTCGTCGGACTGGCGTCGAGGTCGGGGAACGCATATCCGGTGTCCGCGCTTTTCTTTTCCCTTTCTTCGGGCGAGTCGTTCGTTTCCCGATGATAAGGATCGCCCATCGGCCAACGGTTCGGCTCGAAGTTGCGGATATAGAGAAAATCCTTTGTTCGAATCGACCGCTGCGGATACGGTGAGAAATCGGCCCGGGCGCTGTCGTAATGTCGTTCTCTTCCCGTAACGACAAAATCCCGGCTCGGATCGATCCGTCCGCTTTTCTCCGACTTCAAGAGCGGAAGAATGCTGCGTCCCGTCATACAATCCGGCGGCGTCTGTCCGGCGATTTCAAGGAAGGTCGGCGCAAGGTCCATCAAGTTGACGAAGTCGTCGACCGTTCGACCGGGCTTGATGTTTTTTCCCCAACGGACGAGAAGCGAGACTTCGGTACCAAGATTGTACAGGTTGCATTTTCCGCGAGGAAAGCCGGGAATTCCGTGGTCGCCGCTCATCACAATCACCGTGTCGTCGAGTTTGCCGAGTTCTTCCAACTTTTTCAGGAACCGCTCCAGCACGGCGTCCAACGCGAGAACTTCTCCGAGGTAGTCGCAGAAATCTTCACGAACTTCCGGCACGTCGGGCAGGAATTTCGGCATTTTTCCTTTCAAGTCGTCGGGATTCAAGTCCCACAGGGCCTTGCCGGAACCTTTCTCCCAAGTCCGATGTGTGTTGGTCGGACCGAAATAGTACAAAAATGGCTTCGCGGCTTCTTCAGGCGACTTTCCGGCGTCGAGAAACATCTCGAAGTTTTTCAAGCATTCCGCGTAAAGCTCTTCCTTTGCGGCTTCACGGTCCTTACCGTCGGCGACCATTTTCGTAACGACGTGAGAAAAGCGATTGAATCTGTTCCCCGCCTTGGCGAAACGTGTCCGGTTGCCGCCGAAGGGAGCGTCCGGATTGAGACCGGGCCCCCACGCTTTGTAGGTAAAACCGATTCGATAACCGGCCTGTTCCAAAAGAAGCGGAAAAACGGGAATCGCGTCGTCCCAAATTGCCGGCCGCAAAATCGCGCCCCGGCCGGTTCGGTAAAAATACTGTCCGGAAAACAGGGCGCTGCGACACGGCGTACAGGACGGCGAATTAATATGGGCGTTGGTAAAGCAGACGCCTTCCCGCCCGAGCCGGTCGATACTCGGTGTTTGAAACGTCGTATTGACCGGATCGTTGTGGTAGATACTTGCGTAACGCCCCCAATCGTCGGCAAAGAAAAAGAAAAAGTTCGGCCGCTTCTCCGAAGCTTTCGAAGGCTCCCCCGCGATGGAATAAACGCCGAAAAAAAGAACAATCCCAAACAGTATCGGGAAATGAAAATTTTTCATCTTGAAGATTCCTCTCATACTTAGCCGGTACTCCGGCGTTGTCGTAGAGCTGTGGACGTGTTCGAGAGTTTATGCGACATGAAGAACAGAGAAGTTTTTTCAAGAGAACCCGCCTCCGATTCACCATGCAATATCATTTTACGTTATCGCGAAACCAGCGTCAACTCTATTTCGTGGTCGAACAGAAAACCTGCAAGCTCGGCACTACTACAACGCCAAAGCATATTTTATCAATATTTTGCCACGGAAGACACGGAAAAATCACGGAGAAATTCCTTGCATCATCTCTTTCCGTGTTCCTTCCGTGTCTTCCGTGGCTAAAAGCAATTTAGGCTTGGCAGGGTACTACGAACAAAGGACCAGTCTGAGCGCAGTAACGGAGTCGGCAGGATCTGCTTCTCTCGTTTCACTCGAGACCTTGAATGTCGGTCTTCGTTCGTGTACAATGAGTAAATGAACGGAGATGTCTCTATTGTCAAACCGACGTCCGACCTGTTTACCGCCGTGCTTTGGTCGGCTCCGAAGAACGAACCGATTTTACGCTCGTTCATCAACGCCGTCCTGATCGACGCCGGACAGACGCCGATCGCCAAGGCGACCGTTTTGAATCCGTTCAACATTAAGGAATTCGCATCGGACAAGACGATCATCCTTGATGTCCGGGCCGTGGATGATGTTGGCCGGTATTATGATCTGGAAGTTCAGGTTGCTCCCCAAGCGGCATTTGAAAACCGCGTGTTGTATTATTGGGCGAACATCTATTCCTCGCAATTGAAGGCCGGCGTCCCCTACCAGAGCCTTCGACCGGCGATCAGCATAATCGTGACGGAGTTTCCGATTTTTTCAGGTCTCGATCACCTGCACAATATTTTTCACATCGCGTCGAAAGAAAATTCCAACGTTGTGCTGACGGATCACCTGCAAATTCATTTCGTTCGTTTGTCTGAAGCGGCTCGGGAACGTTGGGACAAGGTGAACGCACTCGACCGGGAATTGCGGGACTGGGTAAAGTTTTTCGTGATGGCGACTCAAAAAACGGAGGATGAAATGACGAGTATTTTTGAAGACAATCCGATCATCATGGAAGCGTACGCTGAATTGCAACGATTTTCCGCGAATCCTGAAATGCAGGAAAGAGCTCGCCAGCGACAACGCTTTATCGACGATTATCGGATTATGATGGGTGGGGCGCGAGAGGAAGGATTGGCCGAAGGGAAAGCCGAAGGGTTGGAGGAAGGTCGTTTTGAAGGCGAACAGTTGGCGATTCTCACGGTTTTAAAGGCTCGTTTCGGAATACTGCCCTCGGAGTTTACGGAAAAAGTCTACGCCGTTAAACAAGGGGAACGTCTGATCGGATTGACCGTCGTCGCCGCGACTTGTGCTTCGTTGGACGATTTTTCCAAAGTGTTGGAATGAATCATGTCGTTTGAGACCGCGGAGGAAAAGGTCAAGCAATTCCCGCATTGCCCCGGCGTCTATCTGATGAAAGACGCCGCCGATTGCGTGATCTACATCGGCAAGGCAAAAGATCTGCGCAACCGCGCCGGATCCTATTTCCACAAAGCGGCTGCCGAGGACGCTCGCACCGGGCCGCTGGTCAAGGAAATCTGCGACGTCGATTTCCTCAAGGCGGAAAGCGAAGTCGATGCTCTTCTCATGGAAGCCCGACTGATCAAGGACATCCAGCCGAAGTTCAATCGGGACCTGAAAGATTCGAAGACGTTTCCCTATCTCCAGATTCGAACTCGGGAACCGTTTCCCCGGGTCGAGATGACTCGGACGCCAAAAGAACACGGCGTCAAGATCTTTGGACCCTTCACCAACTCGTCGGGCTTACGCGGCGCGATTCTCGTCCTGCAAAAAATTTTCCGTTACCGAACCTGTACGCTGGACATCCGGACGAACGACGAACGCTGGCGTTGGTTCCGTCCCTGTATCCTGCATTCGATCCATCAATGTTCGGCGCCGTGTAATTTTCGTATCACCCCGGAAGATTACCGCAAAAATATTCGGCGACTGATTCGTTTTCTCGAAGGAAACAAAAAATTGCTTCTCGGCGAACTGCGCCGCGACATGGAGCAGGCCGCGAAAGATCGCCGTTACGAAATCGCGGCCGAAATCCGGGACCAGATTCGCGATCTGGAAACACTCGACCAGCGCGGCGAGATCGATACCCACGTTCAACCGGAAGCCTTTCAAATCGACCCTCGACGCGGCGTGCTGGGCTTGCAGAAGATTTTCAAGCTCGAGAAACCTCCGAGAGTCGTTGAGGGCGTCGACATTGCGCATCTCGGCGGAACCGACATGGTCGCCAGTCTCGTGCATTTCATCGACGGTCTGCCGTTCAAACCGGGATACCGACGTTACAAAATCAAAACGGTCAAGGGCGTCGACGATTTCGCGTCGTTGGCAGAGGTCGTTTCCCGACGATTTTCGCATCACGACGGCGACGCGAACCCGCCGCCGGACATTCTTCTCATCGACGGCGGCAAAGGGCAACTCAACGCCGTTCTCGCCGCGATCAAGGACGCCCCCATGCAACCGGGTCTGATCCTTTCCTTGGCCAAACGCGACGAAGAGGTTTACATTCCCGGTCAAGAGGAGCCGCTCAAATTGAGTCGACACTCTTTTGCGCTGCGGCTGCTCCAATACGTTCGGGACGAAGCGCATCGATTCGCTCAGCACTATCACCACATTTTGCGAAAGAATCGCGTTCCGTAGAAAGAAGGGGAACCGGGACCGCAGGTCCCGGCTCTTGACTTGTCGGCTCTTCGACAAGTCGCGGGGCGATTGTTTATTCCAGCGACGGGAAAACGATTTCGCCGCGAAGCTGAGCTTCGCCGCCCTCTTTTTCGTACACGCCGTAGAAGATCGACACGCAGTCGAGCCAGAGCGTGATCCGATGCAGCTCTTCGGCGTTCAGTTTCACGTCATGGTGTCCGGCGGCGAGGATTTCGTACAATTTCGACGCTTTCGCGCCGAACTTGCCCGGCGTCGTCCGCAACGGTTCGCCGTAGGAATAAAATCCGTATTTCGGGACCAATTCGTTGAACGAGGCGTACCATTTGTTCTTGATCGGATCCTTCGCCAAATTCGGGACGTTTTTCGTTCCCTTGGCGATTTCCTCGGCATGGCACGACACGCAATGTTTGTCGAGCACCGGCTGCACCAATCTCGGATAACTAAACGGCGCGGCGTCCGCAAGGTCCGGCTTGATCGTCGACGGAGCCCGGGAAAGGGCTTTCGGCATCGTGGTCGGTTGAAGCGACGCCGAGGTCTTCGGTTCGTGACAACCGTTGCAGGCGAGGATTTCGCCGTCGTGGAGATAGGTCGAACTCCGCATCGACTGCACGGCGAGACCGTTTTCGTCGAGAACCTGGAACATCAGCTCTCGGCGCGGCGGAACCGTGAAATGGACGCTGCCGTCCTCTTCGATCGGCACCGTTCCGAGAACATGCCGTGCAAGAACAACGGAATCCGTGCTCGTCGGTTCGCGGAATCCGATTTCGTGCGGCGGCCGTCCGGACGGAACCGACATCGGAATCAATTGAATGATCCGAAGCTCTTTCAATTTCGTACCTTCCGGCCAAGACCGCGTGCTTTGGTAGACGTTCATGATCGAGACCGTCGCCTCCGGCAATTTTTTGTCACGCATCGGCACGAGATACGGTTGTTCCTCGATCGAGTCGGCGATCTGTTGCGGCGGCGCCGGCGGCATCGTTCGCGGAAGCAAGGGCATCGGCGAACAACACGAGATTTCCGGATCGCGATAAATCAATTCCTTGTTGCCGAACGCGTCGACGAGATAAATTCCGGAACCTCCGAGAAAACGTTCCTTGTTGTTCCACTCGGCGGCCTGGTTCGATGTTACGCTGAAGTCGGCGACGGCGAGATAATACTTTTCACCGAGCGGCCACGGCGTGCCGTAAACTTGTGCTCCGCCCTGTGTTTCCGGAAAACCGACTTCCGGCGTCAGCCGCTTGACCGGGCCCATGCCGTCGTCGTCGGCGATACGCGGGTCGACCAACACCAACGAGCCGAACGCCTGTCCGTGATGCGGCGCCGCCGTCGCGACGAACTTCGGCGAATCCGGAATCACACGGCAATCAAGTTCCATGTCGGCTCGTTGACTTCGCGGTGAAAAATTACCGTGAACGTGCCGCGAGTCCCGACCGTCCAGCGTCGTGATCCAGGGATGGTGCGCGGTGCAACCATGTCGGTCGGGATAATCCCATCGAGTGTACAGAATTCGTCCGTCATGCGTCACGCTGGGATGCCATTCATTCGTCTCGTGATAACTCAGACAACGGATTCCGGAGCCGTCGGGATTCATGTCGAACAGCGTATACGTCGGACATTCCCTGCCGCAACGGAGATATCCGCCGCGACGTTCCGTGATGAACGCCAAGCGACCGTTCGGCAGCCAACACGGATCGAAATCGTTCCACGTTCCGTCGGTGATCTGACGCAAATCGCTTCCGTCGATATTCGTCGTGAAAACATGGAAGCTACGACCTTCGTGCCAATGTCCCATGGTCGGATCGGTGTGGAGCCGTTGAGCCGTATCGCCCTGGCATTCGACGTAAGCGAACGCGATTTTTCGTGCATCAAAAGAAATGTCCGGCGAAAGGAACGAACCCGGAACGAGTTTTTGTCCTTGCAATCGACCGTTCTGCACGGTCGAGTTCTCCAGCAGATTCCGCAATTTAGCCGGTACTCCGGCCTTCCCAAACGGATTCTCAAGCACATAAAGTCCGCCGCCCGCCGGGAGATTGACGCCGTAATATTGGTCGCACATATGATTATACGTCGCCCGATGCTTCTTTACGAAGAGAATCTCGTTGAAATTCAGCAACGGATTCGAGAACATGATGTTCCGCCGCAGCTCGCAAATCTTGACGAACTGCTCAAATCGGGCCTTTTTTTGGTCGACCGGAATTTTTTCCGCTGCGGTTTTCGATTCGATGAGTTTCCTTTCGAAATCGTCCCACGAACCTCCTCCCGTTTTCAAATCGTCGAGCAGCGCCGCCGTTCGCCGCAACACGACATCGACCGGGTCGCAATCGCCGTCGAGAATCAGCGAATCCTTTAAAAACGTTTCCGCCGCGATTTTGTCGAATCGGGCTTTTTCTTTGATGTCCCGAATCAGGTCGACGAACTCCCGAATCCGTTCCGGGTCGCCGTCGCCGATTTCCTTGATCAGGGCGGCACGGCGAAGATCGGCGGCGGTAATCGTTTTGGCTCGGAACGTTGCCGCGTCGCAGAGAATTTCGAGTTCCGCAGCGGAAGCGTAGGACAGGTCGCCGGAGGCGGCCGCGATCGCTTTCAAGACGACGAAGCGGCCTTTCTTCGGCTCCTTGAACTCGATTCGGCTCGGAGCCTTGATGTTGGCGAAAGTTTCGGCAATGATCGGTTCGCCGAGTTTGGAAGCATCGTCGGCAATGTAGAGCTCGAACTTGCCGATGGTTCCGTTCGAGTTGCCGTCGCTTCGCGGCGTGTAGACGACTCCCTTGATCTCATAATTTCCTTGGAGGTCGACGGTCAATTGGTGCGGCAGGCTCGGTTGTATTTCCCGGAATTGCGTATGCCACATCGTTTTGGGATTGCCGTCCAATGCCCGGTACGCTTCGAATCCGTCGTCTTCGCTGTCGGCGGTCGCGATGACTTCAACGGAAGGTTTCGGCGATTGGGCGACGACAGGCGTCAACGAAAACACGACGACGGCCGAAAATAAGACCGACAGAAAAAGAATTCGCATGGAAAATACCTTGCCGAAAAAGGAATGAGGGGAAACAGTACCCCTTTATCCCATCAAGGTAAATCTTTCGATGAAAAAAGTCAAGAGAATTTACGCGGCCTTTTTTGGGCTTTGGGTCGGTTGCTCGGCAACGACGAGCCGAATTTGTTTGGTCAGCAGGGGACTTTCGTACAACGAGAACAGTCCGGCCAAACGTCCAAAGAGAGCCTGAAAAGCTTTCCAACGAGGAAAATGCCGCCAAAAATCAGCAGCCAAGGCGCCGAGATGGGTTCCGACCGATCCCAAAGACGTTTGGCGTCCCATCCAGCGAAAATAAAGCCGCTCCAACTGCTGCGCCCAAGAGAACGGAGGCGCGGCCGGCAACATGTTCGGTCGAACGAATATCCGACTCCGATCGTCGACCCAAGTCGTCCAACCGAATTCGTTGAGAAAAAACGCGGCGTCGACGTAAGCCAACTGCGGCATAAAGGACCGCTCCAGCCCACCGACCTGTTCGAGGGCCGCTTTACGGAAAAAAACGGCCGAAATATGCGGAGCGATCGTCGAACGTTGAACCTGTGATAACTGGGAACGGCGAATGGTTCGCAAAGAACCGCCGCGACTGAAAACGACTCCCATCGCAAAGACCCGTTTGGATTTGAGGCGGTCGAACACCGTGGGAATCACGACGCCCCGTCGCGGATCGTCGAAACATTCCAAGGAAAGCTGCGTCCATTGTTCCGAAACATCGGTTCCGGCGTAAAGAAGATGAACGATCGGTGCGGCGGCGGTCCGAACCGCGTCGTTCAGGATGTCAACCGGATTCGAACGGTGGGAAAGGGAAAGAAAACGGACGCCCTCACCGCCGACGTTCCACGGATCCGTGTATCCTCCGGCGTCGGCGATCAGGATTTCCGTGTCTTCCGGACGATAGGCGAGGACCGAAGCCAGCGTTTCTTCAAACGCTTCCATCGGCGTATCGCGAAAAAATGGAATAATGATCGACAACCGAGACACTGAACTGCCTGTCCCTTTTCCGGTACGGAGTCGTTCCCTCTTGCCAAACGGCGAAACGGAACGGAGCCCAACGTTATCCTTCTTCGGTTTTTTTTCGGGGCGAACTTTAATGAGAGGAAGATTATTCGGAGCGGGGAGCAAAGAACGTCGCATCGTTTTTTATTGAATCGCGGCAACGTTCACGGCGGTTTGGACCAACAAGCGTCCGGCGGCGCGGCAGGCTTCCAGCACGTCGGCGGTCGGACGATATTTCGTCTTGATCGGTTCCCGAATCGACGTCCATTGCAGTTCCTCCATGGAACGGGCAAGTTGTTCCGTCGAGGCGTGCGCCCAACCACAGGAACCGAACGCGAACGCCGATTTCGACGAAAACTTCAAGCCGCGAACGTAATTGAGAACGGCGGACATTTGCGGCATCATCATCATGTTCAGCGTCGGACTGCCCAGCGCCACGGCGGCGGTATCGAGCATTTCGGTCGCGATCCGGGTCAAGGTCGTCTTCCTTATATGCATCAACTGCACGTCGACGGCGTCGCTTTCCTCCGTCGCTCCTTTGAGAATTTCCTCGGCCATGCGACCGGTACTCTCCCACATCGTATCATAGAGAATCAGAGCCTTCGGGGAGTATTTTCCCGTCGACCAATTCTGGTAGGCGGAGAGAATCGCCGGAATGTGCTTGCGCCAAATCAGGCCGTGTGACGGAGCGATCATCGCAATCGGAATTCCGGCGGCCGCTTCGAGCGTTTTTTGGACCTGTTTTCCGTATGGCGTGACGATGTTCGCGTAGTAGGTTTTCGCCTCCCAAAGCGTATGCGCCAGCTCCCATTGGTCGTCGAACCGGGCCGAGCTGGCAAGATGCTGCCCGAAGGCGTCCATCGAGAAGAGCAGTTTCTCTTCGGGAACGTACGTAAACATCGATTCCGGCCAATGAACCATCGGCGTGTTGAGAAACGACAGGGTCCGGTTGCCGAGCGAGAGTTTTTCGTCCGGCGTCACGACCTTGATGTTCCAACCGGAGAGATCGAAATACGCGGCCAGTGTTTCACGGCATTTAGCGTTGCAGAGCAGTGTCGCGTTCGGCAGCGCCCGCATCACGACGGGCAGCGAACCGGCGTGGTCGAGTTCCGCGTGGTTGCAGACAAGGTAATCGACCTTCGAAAGATCGGTCTTTTCGGCGACGTTTCGAAGCAGATTGTCGGCGAACGGAGCCTTGACCGTGTCGATCAACGCCGTCTTTTCGTCGCGGACCAGATAGGCGTTGTACGTCGCCCCCCGGAGCGTGTCGTAACTGTGAAAATCGCGGACGTTCCAGTCGACGTAGCCGACCCAATCGATATTTTTGACGAGTTCTTGCATGAAATTCAGGATAACAGGGTAAGGTGTTCACCGGAATGAACCGACATCATCCCTCGCTTACGCGTCGGGCTCTGTAATATCGGGTTCTGTAATATTATCGTCGCTTTCCGCTTCGGCTTCGAGTTCGGCTTCGAGAGCTGACAGAGCGTTCGGTGTCTCCGGCGGCGTTTCGTCTGGCGGTGTTTCTTCGGTTTTCAGCAGACCGACAACCGTTTCGCGGAGCTGTCGAACCGTAACCGGCATGGTGAGGACAGGACGATGCGGCTGCTCCTTGACGTCCTTGGCCCAATCGCTTTGGCCCTGATCGAGAATCAGCAGCGTCGGAATCTCTTTGATGTTCCGTTTTTGAGCGAAATCGTTGAAACCACGAACCGCTCGCATTCCGAGCGATTGGCCGTTGAAGACGACGCATTGGGCCGCCCAGTCGTCGTCGAGCAGCTTCGCCAAGGCCTGATCGGGATCCGCGACGGCGAGTGTTTTGTAGCCGGACTTGACCATCAGATTGACGAGTCCCTGCCGCATCTTGGGATTCGAGTCGACGATCATCACGGTCGGCGTCTCGATTTGCCGGGCTCGTTCCGCCTTGTCCCGCTGGAGGGCCTGAAGACCGTCGAAGCGGAGCGTCGCCGCGGTTTCGTCGGCTCGTCCGGCTTCCAGCCGTTGCAACGTCCCGCGCAGGTCGATCAGCATTTCGCCCGGCGTCTGGTATCGCTGGTCGGCGTTGACCGTCATCGCCTTGTTGACGAGAAACGCGACGGAATGCGGAATACTCGAATCGACGTGGAGAATCGGCTTGACACCGAAAAACCGACTCCGATCCATGCGTTTGGTCCGATCCTTCGTTTCGAGGAACGGCGACTCGCCGCAAAGAAGATGATAGATGATGCAGCCGAGAAAATAGAGGTCGCTACGTTCGTCCATCCGTTTGGTGGAAGCCGCTTTCTCCAAAGCGATGTAGTCGATCGACTGCTGGTTCTTCAAAAAAGGAATGTCCGCGCCGGCTCCCGACTGGACGATCGACGCCAACCCGAAGTCGACGATTTTCGCTTGTCCGGTCGACGAAAGCATGATGTTGCTCAATTTCAAGTCGCGGTGGGGAATTTTTTTCCGCATGGCGTATTCCAAACCGCTGCAAACATCGACCGCGATTTGCAGGACGGTTTTTGCGTCGACTTTCTTTCGAATCCGAAGGAATTCGCGAAGCGTCTGTCCTTCGACGAATTCCATCGCCATGAAATGGAGGAACCCTTTCGACGCGGCTTCGTAGACGGGAACGATGTTCGGATGCTTCAGTTCGGAGACGAGTTTCGCTTCCGTCATGAAATGCTCGATGAACGTCTTGTTGTCGCTGAACCTCGCCCGAAGCACCTTGACGGCCGCGACCTGACCGGTCTGTCGATGCTCCGCACGAAACACCCGGGCGAAGGTTCCAGCGCCGATCATGTAAAGCGCTTTGTAGTTTCCGAAAAGAAAGCCGAACGTGTCCGGACTCTTCAGGCGATCAACCTGATAGTTCGTCAACCAACCGCGTCGCAACGCCGTGTTCAGGAACAAGTCGACGTCGGTCGATCGGGAACCGATCTCCGACTGGATGCCGGCGATCTGTTCCTGCGACAAGACGTCGACGGAAAGAGCTTTCTGGATCAGGTCTTCGAGAGCGTTGGCCATGAAAACGGAACGGAAAACGGAAAAAGAACCGGAACTCGAAAAATTATAGCCGAAGGCCCCCCCTCCGACCAGACCGGGAGCCGAGATGTTTTCAACGACTTGAATATTTCGCGAAAACATTTTAGAATACGTCATCGTTTTCATTTTTTTTCGCTCATCAAATGAGGTATGTCGATGTCGGAAATCCAATGGTTCATTCAGGTCGCCGAAGGAAAAAAAGCGGGGCCGGTTTCCTTCGAGAAGTTGCAACAGTTCGCTCAAAAAAGAAAGTTCTTTCCGACAACGAAGGTTCGTTCGACCGAAGAAGGAGCCGTCTGGGTGACGGCGAGTTCCGTGCCGGGACTCTTCGACGAGGAAAAGGAAGTCGACGAGAAAAAGGAAGAACCTCAAGAACAAGCTTTGCCTTCGATTTTCGACGCCGCCGCTCCAAGCGAAGGATCGAGCGTTGTCGTTTCGAGCGAAGACTCTTCGGCTCCCGTCGAGGCCGCGGCGGTCGAAACGGAAACGACGGAGCAACCCGCTTCCGGATCGACGAGCCTTGCGATCAACGTCGGCGACGGTTCCTCGGCGGCTGTCGTAAAAGTCAGTCCGTTCGCGATCAATCCGAAGGCCGGAAGCTCCACGAAAAAAGGATTCGTCGATCCGAAAGCCGGGAGTTCCACGAAAAAACCATTGATTGAACCCAAAAAGAAAGACGACAAACCGACGGAGAAAAAAACGTCCGGCGGGGGATTCTTCGGATTCGGTTCCAAGAAAAAAGAGGACGAACCGAGCCAACCCGAAAAAACGGAGACGAAAGAAAAACCGTCGAAAAAGGTTTCCATCGGCGGCTCCTCGGAGGATTCGTCGGCGCGAAAAATCTCGATCGGCGGCTCCTCGGACGGTTCAGCGTCAAGAAAAATCGTGATCGGCGGCGCCGCAGTGGAAAAGCCGAAGGAATCCGGCTTCCCGAAAATCATGATCGGCCAACCGAAAGACGAACCGAAGTCCGATGACTCCGCTTCGGAACCTGAAACCGGCGTTGAAATGGAACCGCTCCCGGAATCCTTGGAAACGACATCGGAACAGGAATCGGATTTCGCGGCTCCCCTCTCCGACTTTGCGGTGTCGGAACCCGACGAAACCGAAGCGGCTGTCGCCTCGGTCCCTCAAGCGAAGAAAGAAGAGAAAACATCCGAAGCCGTTGCGGCGGTCCACGTCGGCGTTCCGATCTGGCTGCATCTCGGCGTCGTCCTGATTCTTGCGGCGGCGTTCGTCGGCGGCGGCACGCTGCATTATCTGGCAGCGCTTAAAGTCGAGGAAGCCCTATCCTCGAAACACGATGCACCCAAATCAACCACGACCAAGAGCGACAAGGCCGGGAAGCCGGCAGCGAAAGCCGAAAAACCTAAAGAGTCAGCCGAAGACGAATTGGAGCAGTAAGGTTCTTGAACTCGTCAAATCACACTGAAGTCTTTTTCGTCGACAGTTTGCGAAAAATATTTCAACACGGGAGATTGAGTAAGATTTGCCGATTGTTGTCTTTTTAAGGAGTTTCGTCGATTGTTTGGTCGATCTTTCTGAAGAAATACCCCCCAAGCACGCTGGGCGGCTCGAGCGCAAGCGGTTGACCAAACGGGCACAAAACATTCAGCGGGAGATCCTTGATTCCCGAACGACGGCATGATTTCTCTTCATATCACCGGTTGGAACCGGCAACTGGAGCGGTCGGTCGACGTCGACGTTCGATCGGAGCGGATTCCGTCGACGGTCGGCGTTCGGGTGCTGCCGATTCCGATCGTCAAACCGAAACGGGTCGAAACGAAATGTTGGTTGTTTCACTCGCCTTCGATCGAAGGACCGTCCGAGAAGGAACACGTCGACGGATCGCGAGAAAAGCATTGGGACGAAGAATCCGAACAGCGTGAGTTTTTCTGCGAAAACCCGGAAAAACTGACACGAATCAAGGTTCCGACCGACGCAATCAAGATCGAAGACCGGCTCAGCTATATTTTGCAGCCGCCGATCGAGTCGATGCTGAACCTGCCGACGCTCGAAATGCCGTTCGAGCCGTTTCCGTATCAACGACAGGGAATCGCGTTTCTCTATGGGGCTCAGTTTGCGGTTCTCGCCGACGAAATGGGGCTCGGCAAAACGATGCAGGCGATCACGACGATCCGACTGCTGCTCCGAACCGGCGAGGTTCGAAACGTGTTGCTCGTTTGCCCCAAACCGTTGATCACGAACTGGCAGCGGGAATTCTCTCTTTGGGCGCCGGAAGTCAACGTCCAGACGATCGACGGGTCGCCGGCCCGAAGAAAATGGATTTGGCAGCTCGACAACATTCCGGTGCGGCTCGCGAACTACGAATTGCTGAATCGGGACCGGGAATATTATGATTGTACGCCGAGCCAAGGCGGACAGATGTTCGATCTCGTCGTTTTGGACGAGTCGCAACGGATCAAGAACCACGGTAACGCAACGGCTCAGGCGGCGAGGGCGATTCCCCGACGCCGAAACTGGGCGATGACGGGAACGCCGGTCGAAAACTCGCAGGAAGATCTCGTCGGAATTTTCGAATTTCTTTCCGAAGGATTCCTGCAATCCGGGCTGAAACCGTCGGAAGTCAGCAAGGTTGTCGGCGAACACATCCTGCGGCGGACGAAGGACAAAGTTCTCACGGAGCTGCCGCCGAAGCTGGTCTGTGACACGCCGCTCGAATTGGCGGCCGAACAATGGGAAACCTACAAGATGGCGGAGGAGGACGGCGTGCTGCGGCTCAACGAGATGGGCGACAGCGTTTCGATTCCGCAGGTTTTCGAGCTGATCCTTCGTCTGAAACAAATTTGCAATTTCGATCCGGCAACCGGCGAAAGCTCGAAACTCGAACGGCTCGAAGCCGATCTCGAAGAGGTCGCCGCCAGCGGTCGAAAGGCGATTGTTTTCAGCCAATGGGTCGAAACGCTCTTCACGCTGAAAAGGCATCTTTCACGATTCGGCATTGCAGAGTATCATGGACAGATTCCGTCGCGGCATCGGGACGACATGATCCGATTGTTCAAAGAAGATAAAAACACGCACGTCATCCTGATGAGCTACGGAGCCGGAAGCGTCGGACTCAATTTGCAGTTTGCGGAATACGTGTTCCTGTTCGACCGTTGGTGGAATCCGGCGGTCGAAGACCAAGCGATCAACCGGGCTCACCGGATCGGCGCCGCCGGACCGGTCACCGTGACGCGATTTATTTCGACCAATACCGTCGAAGAACGGATCGACCGCGTCCTCCGGGAAAAACGAGAGCTTTCCGAACTGATCCTTTCCGGAGCCCGCGGCGTGAATCACTCGACCGGAATGAGTCAGGAAGATATTTTCGGACTGTTCAAGCTGCGAGTTCCGCCGAAACTCAAAAAAATCGCCTGAGATTGCGGAGTCCGACGTGTCGGCTGGGGAATGGAACCTCAAACATTCGCCGACGCGTCGTGTTCTGTTGTTTCGTATCGTTTTGAGCCTCAAATTTATGGCGTCCCGAACATTCAACTGGAAGCTGCCGTTGTTTCTCTACGCCGTGACGTGGTTGACGACGACTGCCGTACGTCTCGATATCAGGGATCTTTTGCTCTACTTCAGCGGCGTGGAGCCGTTCGACGCGGTCCGACATGCTTTGGAGGAGGGCCTGAAATATTCGTTGGCGTTGATGCTCATCCTAACCTGTCACGAGCTGGGACATTTCATCCAGACCCTGCGTTATAGAGTTCGGGCGAGTCTTCCGTATTTCATCCCGATGCCGATCGGGCCCTTGGGAACGCTGGGAGCGGTCATCGCGATGGACGGTCGGATTCCGAATCGAAAAGCGTTGTTCGACATCGGAATCTCCGGTCCGTTGGCGGGACTCGTTCCGACCCTGTTTTGCCTGTATTACGGCATCAAATGGTCGTATATCGTTCCGGCGACAAGCAACGGCAGCGGTTTGAGCCTCGGTGAACCGCTGTTGCTTCAATGGACTGTCCAGTGGATTTACGGCCCCTTGCCGCCGGACCTCGACATCCTGTTGCATCCGGTCGGTATGGCCGGTTGGGTCGGACTGCTTCTCACGTCGCTGAACCTGATGCCGGTCGGACAGCTTGATGGCGGACACGTATTCTACGCCCTGCTCGGCAAACGGGCTGCTGCCGCCGCAATGGGATTCTTTTATCTGCTTATCGTTCTCGTCGCCGTTTTCCAGCTTTGGCATTGGATCCTGATCCTGTTGATTCTCGCGATGATCGGTGTTTCGCATCCGCCGACCGCCAACGACGCGGTTCCGTTGACGCCTTTTCGACGCTTGCTCGGCTGCGGAGTTCTGGCGTTCATCCTGATCGGATTCACACCGACGCCGATTCAGATCAACGAACCGACCCCGAGACAGAAAAACGAGCCGCAGTGGTTCTGTCGGATAGAAAATGAGAAACCCCGGCAAGTTTCAGAGCCCGACGCGTCAGCGAGGGAATGTGCTCAAAACACTCGCTGACGCTTCTTGCTCAGTTTTAATGATTATTTTCTGAAGTGTTCGACGATCCGTCATTGCGGCGAGTGCGCCTCCATTCCGGCTGTTGTTTCGGGTCCCACTCTAATCCCCCTATTCCATTGACTACCATGTTTTCTCAGCGATTACTGTTCTTCACCGTGTTCGTGTTGTCTTGCGTTTTTGGTCAAGCGACGGAATTCAAGTTTCCGGAAAAGCTTCCGGCCCATCCTCGCTTGTTTTTGACGAAACAACGGGAAGCGGAGATCAAGCAGCTCATGAAGTCGGACGAATTCCTCGCCCGGTTGGTCGACAAACTGATTGCCAAGGCCGACAAGGCGAAAAAGGAAACCCCGACCGATTACCGGATTCCCGACGGCAAGCGGTTGCTCGGTCAGAGTCGGCGAAGTCTCGAACGGACCTCCGTGCTGGCGTTCGCTTATCGGATGACCGACAAAAAGGAATACGCCGACGTCGCGATCGAGGAAATGTTGACCGTTTGCCGTTTCAAGGATTGGAATCCGTCGCACTATCTGGATACGGCCGAGATGGCGGCGGCGGTCGGCATCGGACTTGATTGGCTCTACGACGTGATTCCGGCGAAGGACCGCGACGAAATTCGAGCCGCGATCGTCAAGCACGCCCTGAACACGGGCCTTCCGCTCTACGAAAAGAACAGTTGGTGGGCGAAAGGCAACAACAATTGGAACGAAGTCTGCAACGCCGGCCTGACAATCGGAGCCTTGGCAATTGCGGATGATGAGCGACAGCTTGCCGAAAAGATCGTTGGTTTCGCGATTCAAAGTCTGCCGAACGGTCTTTCCGCGTACAAACCGGACGGAGCATATCCGGAGGGGCCGATTTATTGGGGCTACGGAGCCTCGTTCACCGGCCTGATGCTCAAGGTTCTCGACGACGTTTTCCACGACGATTTCGGATTGCTCAAAGCGGAAGGGCTCAGCGTGACCGGCGATTACTTCATGGGAATCATCGGCCCGAATTACCTGAGTTTCAACTACGCCGACGGCGGCGAAACGTCCGATTCGTCGCCGATGATGTTCGCGCTGTCGACGTTTTATCAGCGGCCCGACTACGCCGTTTGGATCCGCGATTTTCTGGAACGCAAGGACCGTTATGCTTCCGGGCGTTTGGCCGTTTTCCACGCAATCTGGTACAATCCGGCGGGAACCGCGACCGACTTCGCCAAGACGCCGCTCGCCAAGAGTTGGCGAGGAATTCAAGACGTCTGTACGATGCGGACCGCTTGGGGCGACCCGAACGCGGCGTTTCTCGGTTTCAAAGCGGGCAACAATCGGGCCAACCACGGACATCTCGACATCGGCTCGTTCGTCTACGAGGTCGACGGAATTCGCTGGTCGGTCGACTTGGGAACCGACGATTACAATCTGCCGGGATATTTCGGCAAGCAGCGTTGGGAGTATTTCCGTTTGAACACCCGGAGTCACAGCACGCTCTTGATCGACGACAAGAATCAGGATCCGAAGGCCGACTGTAAAATCATCGACTTCGAAACCGGAAAAGATGGAGCGATTGCCCGAGCCGTCGCGGACATCACGGCGGCCTACGCCGGACAGGTCAAGTCGGCCAAGCGAACCGCGACGCTCCGCAACGACGGTTCCGTCGTGATCGAAGACTCGTTGGACGGCGTGATCGGAGAAGTCCGTTGGGGAATGATGACGCAGGCGAAATCCGTCGGCGCTCCCGGGAAAAATTCCCTCACGTTGGAACAAGGGAAAAAGAAACTCCGCGTCGACGTTTCTTCAAAAGAATTGCGGCGTCTGGAAATTCTTCCGGCGACGCCGCCGACGGAAAAAGAACGTCAAAACAAGGGCTGTTCGATCGTCGCCGCCTTCGCGGAACCGACCGACGGCAAGGTCAACTTCCGCGTCGTGTTGACGCCGGCCGAATAGGTCGCTCAAAACAACTCGTCGTATTTGCCGGGGCGGAGAAGATCGAATTCCATTTCGAGCAGATATTCGCCGCCACCGGCTTTCCGTAATGATTCGACGATCAGTCCGATCTGTCGTTGGCTTCGGTACATCGCAACCGCGTCGAGGCGGCGCTGGACGAGATCGTCGGAAACCCGAACTCTCATCGTCGGCGGCGACGCGAAGTCGCTGTAGGTCGCGTATTCGTACAGTTTCGGAATTTCCGCGATCGGCGTCCCGAGTTCCGGCCAGATTTCTCCTTGGGCGTGAAAAATACTGATCACGAAGTCGACATGGACCGCTTGGTGGTCGGGATGCAAATCCCGGCGGTTCGGCAGGAAAACCCGTGTCGGCCGGACTTTCCGTAACGTCCACGTCATGCTGTTTTGCATGCCGGTTCCGCCGCAAAGCTCATTGGGAGCCCCCGGTTCGGCAAAGCGACGCCCCATCTCCTGAATCAGATTGGAGTCGGGAAACGTAAAACGAAACAGGTTTTCCTTGGGCAATCCGAGATGTTCAAAGGAAAAATCCGTTTCCTCCCGACGAATTTGGACGATATTTCGACGCTGCTCGTCGCTGCAATAACCCATTTGGCCGTTGGAGTAATACGTTGCGTACGACGCGACGCCGTTGCCGAGTCCGGCGAGCAGCGTCAGCCCGGCGCCGCAGACGACGTCGTCGTCGTGCGCGGAGACGAACAGCCAGCGTTCCTCGGCCCCTCGCCAGTCGGTCCACACCTCGGTGGGATTCGACGACGAAATGGTTCCAATGTCGGTACGACGGTCGAAAAAAATCGGCATGGTGTTAGCCGCGTCGCCTTGCGACGCAATGAAGTTCGGGAAAGCTTTCTTTCGAAAATCGAACGGTCGGTCCCGCTTGCAGCAGGGAATTACTCGGTTAGCATAACATAGATTCAGTGGAAAAAACAGTCGGTGATTTTCATGAGGACCGGGACCGCAGGTCCCGGCTCCTTTTTTGATCTTCTTTTTTGATCAATTTCGCAATTCAGATGCACAGCACTTGGCACGGAACCGGCGTCGTGGTCGAAAACACACGGATTGCGGAGCGAACGTTTCGGATCGCCGTTTCGGTTTCCGAATCGGTTCCGTCGGTCGCGGCGGGACAGTTCGCGATGCTTCGGCTGCCGAATCGGAGCGACCCGTTGCTCGGCCGTCCCTTGGCCGTCTACCGATTGACGCGGTCGGCAACGTCGCTGTCGACGCTGATCGAGTTTGTTTATCTGGTCGTTGGCAGGATGACGTCCCGACTTTCAGAGGTCCAGCCGGGTGCTCCGTTGGAAATTTGGGGCCCGCTTGGCAACGGATTCAAGGAGAACGACGCGGAACACCCGATTCTCGTCGCCGGCGGCATCGGACAGACGCCGTTCCTGATGTTCGCCCAAAATCATCCGAACTCGACGCTGCTTTACGGAGCCCGGACGGCGTCGCGCATCGCCTGCATGGAGGACTTTGAACGACTCGGAATCGCCGTCCGTCTGGCGACCGACGACGGCTCCTGCGGACACCACGGAGCCGTCACGGAGTTGATTTCGACGGTTTACGAACCCGGCCGATCGACGAAAATCATCGCCTGCGGACCGCAACCGATGCTGAAAGCGGTGTTCCGCGTCGCCGAAAGCTTGAAGTTGCCCTGCGACGTGTCGCTGGAGTCCCCGATGAGTTGCGGTCTCGGAATCTGCTTCGGTTGCGTCGTCGACTATCGGAGCGAAGAAAATCCCGGCGAATGGGACTATCGCCGAACCTGCGTCGACGGTCCGGTGTTCGACGCCTATCGATTGAAATGGGACTGAGCGTTGGCGACGAAATCGGCGATTTGCCGCTCCGCGATGTCGATACCGCCTTCAATGTATTGCCGATACCAGTCGACGGTTCGTCGGATCGTTTCGTCGATGTTCCAGACCGGCTTCCAACCGAGCCGATGTCGCGCCTTGCTGCAATCGAGCATCAGGAGCCGGGCTTCGTGCGGACCGGAGGATTCGGCGCTGGAAAAGCGAATCTTTTCCCAGCATTTCGACATTCGACCGGCAACATCGCCGACGGACAGATTTCCTTCGATGTTCGGCCCGAAGTTCCAAGCCTGTCCGTACTGCTCTGAAAAATTTTCTTGTCCGTCGAGAAATTTTGCACCGAGCAGGAGATAAGCGTGCAACGGATCAAGGACGTGTTGCCAAGGTCGTGTCGCTTCGGGCATTCGAAGGAAGGTCGTTTCTCCGGCAATCGCCGCTCGCATCAAATCGGGAACCAACCGGTCCTCCGACCAGTCGCCGCCGCCGATGATGTTGCCGCTCCGACAAGTCGCGAGATTCGAAAGCCCCGGAAACGAGAGCCGGAACGACTCGGCGACGATTTCAGCGCAGGATTTCGACGCGCTGTACGGATCGCGACCGCCGAGCGGATCGATTTCCCGATATCCCCAGTCCCATTCGTTGTTCCGATAACATTTGTCCGAGGTGATCACGACGATTCCCCGAACGGAATCGCAACGGCGACAGGCGTCCAGCAGGTTCGCCGTTCCTTGAACGTTCGTCGCGAAGGTTCCCAAGGGATCGGCATAGGACCGTCGAACGAGCGCTTGCGCCGCGAAATGGAACACGATTTCCGGTCGCGACTTCCGAACCGCTTCCGCCAGGGTGTCGGCGTTCCGGATGTCGTCCAGATATTCTTTGTTCGGCGACGGCACCGTCGACGGCGTCAAGGGTTCGCGACGTTCGGCCGGCAGCGCGAACGCCGTCACGTCAGCGCCGAGCAGATTCAACCAACGCAACATCCAGGTTCCCTTGAATCCGGTATGTCCCGTGAGAAACACGGAGCGATTCCGATATTTTTCTTCGAAGAGATTAATCATTATTTCAGCGAATCGCTTGCGTTTTAGCCGCGCAGCGCGTTGGGGGGAATGATATACTGCGAAACGGCTTTTTTTCGTAAAGTCAAATACTGTCAAGCGATGAGCCGACCAACGGAAGGCGGCGACGATGAGGCCGAAGGCAACCGCCATACCGTGCTACGGTATTTGTTTTACCGTTCCTTCCAAATTTTCCACGGAGCCCGGCCGTCGTACCAGAGCGATTCGAGGAAACGCTTGTCCCGGAGCGAGTCCATACATTGCCAAAAACCGTCGTGTTTGAACGCCATCAACTGTCCTTCCTGGGCGAGTTCTTCAAGGGCGTTGATTTCGAGGCTGTCGGAATCCAAAGCCAGATAATTGAAAATCTCTTTTTCGAGGACAAAGAATCCGCCGTTGATCCATCCTTCGCCGCGAGCCGGTTTTTCCGAGAAATCGACGATTTGGTCGCCCTCCATGATCAGGGTTCCGAATCGTGAGGGCGGCCGCACCGCGGTCATCGTCGCGATTTTTCCGTGAGAACGGTGAAATCGGAGCAGCGCGTTCACATCGACGTTCGACAAACCGTCGCCGTAGGTCAACATGAACGGTTCCGAACCGACCAGCCAATCTTTCATACGGAGAAGTCGTCCGCCCGTATGGGATTCCTGACCTGTTTCGATCAGATGAACTCGCCACGTTTCCGGCGGCAACGTATAGTTCTCGATCTTTCCGGTCGCAAGGTCGACCATGATGCTGCCTTCGAGGACCGAATAATTGGCGAAATAGCTGCGGATCATTTCGCCCTTGTATCCCGTAGCGATATAGAAATCCTCGGCGCCGAAGCCCGCGTAGTATTTCATGATATGCCATAGGATCGGATACTCGCCGATATGGATCATCGGTTTCGGACGGAAATCGGTTTCTTCGGCGAATCGGGTTCCCAGCCCGCCGGCCAACAAGACGACTTTGATCATCGAAAAACTCCGGGAATTGAAACGAGAACGGGAGTTGAAGGAGCGAAAAATTATTTCGTCGCGGATTCAACGGGGACATCGGTTGACGGAGCATTGCGACGACGAGCGGTTCGGTCGCAATAACAAAAGGAAACGACGGCAAGAACCATCCCGAGAGCGCAAGCGATCATTCCGAGCTTGAGCGTCGCCGGAAAATAGTTGAATTGCAATTGATGCTTGCCCTTCGGAACGAACGCTCCCATGAGCAAACCGTCCACACTGAGCAAGCGGGTCGGTCGGCCATCAAGTTCGACCGACCAGCCCGGATAATAGTTTTCGGCAAACACGACGAACGAGTCCTTCTCGCCGTCGACCTGAACCGTGGCGGTTCCGCCCCGGTAATCGAACGAGAGAATCTTCGTCGCGTCGAAATCCCGGGAAATCTCTCCGGGAGCGGCGTCGATGTGAACGACCGTGTCGGTCACGGCGGCCGTCGGATTGACGTTGAACATCGATCGAACTTCGGAAGGCGAAAAGAACCGTTGCTTGCTCCGAAGATTTTCGTAAACGGTAAACGGCGCAAATTCGACGGCTTTTCGATAGTTCGTCGTTCCTTGTTGCAATAATTGTTCGAACCCGGAACCCGTCGGAACCGCAACGTATTTCATGCCGAGCATCGAAAGAAAACGATTGTCGACGATATAACGATCAAAATCCGGGAGGATGGACAAATAGGAAAAACCCGAGAAATAATTTTTCTTCGGAAAAGTCATGTATCCGGCGATACACGGCAGGCGGTAACACTCACCGAGATTGGGAACCAATCCGGTGTCGACGCCGATCCGATGGTACTGCGGTTCGTTTTCGATCGCGAGATAATAACGATCCGTCGGCGACATGTTCTGCTGCAGAAAATCGACGATTTCCGAATGAGGAAGCGGACGGTACCATTGGGAGTTCATCGGATACACGAAGCTCCAAAGATCGACGAGCAGGATCAAACCGATGCCGTAGGGAAGATAGCGGAGTTGTCGGCGTTGAAGCGAAATCCAACAGAAAAACGTCAGGCCGAGCAGGAAGAGCGGCGCGAGATAAAGAAGGGGATTCGAAAAACGAAAATACCGGACGACCACCGAAACGGGAACGAAATAAAACTCGAATCGGGGATGATGGTAGGTCAACTGATCGAGTCCCGCTCCTCCCAAGGCGGCAAAAAGCCGGAACATCAGCAGGACCATGCCGAGCAGGACGAAGGAAACGCCGCTGGCGACGCCGAGAAATCGAACAACCCGTTTCAGTGCGGCGTCGTCCATACCGAGAACGCGGTCCACGGAAAGAGCGAAGAGAAAGATCAACGAATACGCCGACAGAAACAGGATGCGTCCGGGAACACGGAATGAGCCGAGAACGGGAAGCTGATAAACGAATTCGGAAAAAAGTCGAAAATGTTCACCGAAGGAAAACAGGATCGTGAAGAGCCAGATAAACGACCAAAAAACGATACGGGAATCGATCCGGAAATACTTCAACGAAAAGACGGCGAAGACGAAGACCACGATGCCGACGTAAATCTGGTGTTCGTGCGTCGTGATTCCGTACAGCGGAAAGAGCATGCTGTATTCATGGACCGCCTGCGGTGTGTACGCCGTGATATCGCCGAGAAGATGAGGATTGATGTACGCGAGCAACGCCATCGGATGCAGCGACATGTAGGAAAAGTGTTCGAACGAGACTCGCTCCTTGCCGACGAACGAGGAAATCTCCATCGTCGGCAACACGACCACGGAAACGATCAGTCCCCAAATCAGTCCAAAGAGAGCGAGAAAACCGAGCAGGCGACGTCCCGCTCCGGAATCCTCCTTGAATTCAGGATAAATTCGAAAAACAAGATAAACGATGTAGAGGATTCCTGAATAAACGACGGCTTGCAAAAAACCGCCGAAAAGCTGCATGACGCAGGCGAGAGCCGCAAGGACGATGTATTTTCCATTTTTCGTCGCTGCGCCTTTCTCAAGGAAAAAAAGGACCAGCGGAAACCAAATGATCGAAAAGATGACGCTGGTATGGATGATCCGCATGTTGGTCGTCGGCGAAAACATCAAGGCCAGTCCGCCGAGAATCGCAGCCGCTCGGGAACAGCCGACGGAGCGCAAATAGAGATAGGTAAACCAACCACCCAAGCTGAAATGGAGCAGCAGATGGTAATTGTACGCCGTTTGGAACGGCAACAGGCAAAACAACAGACGCAACGGATAATAACTGCAATACTGGATGTCCGTCGCGCTCGGGGCGCCCGATTCGATATACGGATTCCACAGAAAAGCGGAGAACCCGCTGCCGATCGAATCCAACCAAAGCCGATAGTTCGGAATGCCGCCGATCAAGGAGTCGCTGATCGCCCAAAACCCCTTCTCATACCAGAAGTTGAAATAAAAGACGAGTGGAAGGACCAGAAAGAACAGCGCGACGTGAACTTCCGTTCGCGGAATTCGGGAAAGGGAAATTTTCGATGGCATGGCGGTGTTTTCGTCATCCCAACCTTTACTGGAATGACGACCTTGATTTTGTCGCAAAACTGAATGCTGAATGCTGGAGGGAACGATCGGAAGCCGAAAACTCCAGCCTTCAGTCTCCGGCCTCGCTCCCTGTTCGATGCTTTGCATCTTCCGCAACACAACTATTTCCCGGTCAGTTTGCCGATCCAATCGGAAAACCCTTCGAACATCGGCGTCTGGTGGTCCCAGAAATAGGCGTACATCGCAGCCGTAACCAACACGATCAGGATTCCGATCACGACCGCCGTTTTCGATGTCCGCATGTCCATGTTCGTTTTCAGTTCCTGTTTGAACGGCGTCTTGAGCGGCCAAATGAGCGTCATCACGCTCATGATCAGGATGATCGAGACGAACGAAATGCTCATTCGGTCGAGGAAACTGATCTGCGAGGCGAAGAGTTTCAGCGATCCGTAGATGATCGGATTCAACAGCAGGGCGACGAGCCCGCACATTCTCGGAGCCCGCGACACGACGAAGCCGAAGAGGAACGCCGCAAGGATTCCCGGCGAAATGAACCCCTGGAACTCCTGAATGAACGTAAAGACGCCACCGAACTTGGGATCGTCGAGCATCGGCGCGAGCCAACAGCCGAAAATCATCACGGCGATCACGCAGAGCCGACCGACGAGAACGAGCGTTCGCTCCGAAGCGTTCTTGTGCAGATATTCTTTGTAAATATCCATTGCGAAGATCGTCGACGTTGCGTTGAAGAGCGATGCCAACGTGCTGATAATCGCGCCGAGCAGCGCGGCGAGCACGAATCCGCGAAGTCCGCCTTGCGGAACGAGCCGCTGCATCAACAGGGCGAACGCCGAGTCGTAATTATATCCGGAGAACGTCTCGCCGTACTTCGGTTGTTTGTCCAGAGCTCGTTTCGAGAAATCCGCTTTCATTGCGGCGAGCGCTTCGAGCGGTTTCGTTTTGAGATCGTCCGGAACGGTAAACCCTTCTTTATCCGCGTTGAACTTGACCATTTTTCCGGCGACTTCCGGTTGGAAGCGGACGAAATCCTGATCGAACGTGAAAAGATTCCCCTTGGCGGTGTATTCCTTGACAAGCGAATCGTATTTCTCCGGCGTCGCGACCTTGGATTGGGCGATATCCTTCATCGCCCCGCTGTAGAGATTGAACGCGATCAACCCCGGAAAGATCACGATGAACGGAATCAGCAGTTTCAAAAACGCGGCGAACACGATTCCTTTCTGTCCCTGCGACAGCGATTGCGATCCGAGCGTCCGCTGCATGATGTATTGGTTGAGCCCCCAATAATACAGGTTCGGAATCCAAATCCCGAAGAGGAGAGCGGTAATCGGCAGCACGCCGTCGGTCCACGGCAGGTTCATTCGGAGCTTGAATCCGTTCAGCATCGTGAACCGTTCGAAAGCGTTTGCGTTTTCCAGTTTCGGGAGCAACTCCGCTTGTTTTTCCGGCGTGAACTTGTCGGGTGCCTGAACGGCGAGCGATTGCATCGCGGTCTCCAACGTCGGTTTATCCGCTTTGCCGAGCGCTCCGAGGGCGAAATACAGGATCATCGCTCCGCAAACGATCAACGCGGAACCTTGCAGCAGGTCGGCCCAGGCGCACGCCTTGAGACCGCCCATGAAGACGTACAGAGCGGCGATGATTCCGATCATCCAACCGAACGTCGTCAAATCGAGCGGAATCGCAAACGTTCCGACGTGTACGGCTGCGGCTGCGTTGGCGGCGTCGGCGACCTTTGCCGTCAAATCGGGATGGACCGAATCGATGTTAAACCGCAGCGAATGGAGGTCCATGTCCTTGAAGAACCCGGAATACGCCTTGGCTCCGGAATAGGTTACGACGGCGATGTTTACGCTGGCAAAGGTCGCCATCATGGTCAGCGACATGAGAGTTCGGGCCGCTTTGTTGTATCGGGTCTCCAAAAACTCCGGAATCGTGTAGACGCCCGCCTTCAAAAATTTCGGCAGGAAGAGGAACGCAACGACGATGAGCGAAACGGCGGCGAGCCATTCGTAGGATGCGATCGCCAAGCCGAGCGTCATCGCGGCCTGTCCGGACATTCCGACGAACTGTTCGGTCGAAATGTTGGCGGCGATGAGCGAAAAACCGATCAACCACCACGCCAAGCCGCGACCGGCGAGAAAATACGATTCGCTGTTTTCTTCGCTGCCGGATTTCTGGCGGCCCATTCCGATGCCGACGATCACGACGGCGAGCAGGAAGAGAAAAAAGACGGCGGCGTCGATCATCCATTGCGAGCCCGCAGCCGGTACGGCGTCCTGGGCGAAGAGGATCAATGATTCCATGGAAGCGTCAAGGTTCGAGGAGGGGAACGAAGGAAAACCTGATCCTCCCAGATTTCCGGAAAAAAAACAAGCCCCCGTCTTCCTGTTTTCACGGTCTCTTCGCTTTCGGCTGCCACGTCAGGAGGCGTTCAGCAACGAAAAATCGTCGTCATCGTTTTTTTTCAGCAACACGGGCCGTCCTTTGGGCGTTCCCGCAAGGCGAGCCGTTTTCGTCGTCGGTTCGGAAGTCGGTTCGCCGACCGATTTTTGAGACGGCTCCGCTTGTGGAGCCGGAGGCGTCGCGGGATCCGCAACGATGACGGGAACGACGGGGATTTCGACGGCAATCGTCGTCGGCTTGGTCGGAAGCGTCTGTTTCCAAACTTTGGCGAACCATTTGAGAGCGACGTCCGGGTCGCGAAGCACCTGGCGGCGTCCGAAAAGCAAAAACGACAGGAAAAGAAACAACGCGGCCAAGGCTTCCAACGCCGTCTGGAATACGACGCGGTCCGTTGGCGTTTTCGGAAAGGAAAACACGCCAAGCCGGACCGACTGCGCAGCGACGACTCCAAGAATTGAGAGTGAAAACAAGAGAAACGATGGAATGTACGCCCACATATCCAGCAACAGGCGAATGGCAATCAGGCCGAACACGAAGGCGTAGATCGTCATCCACCAAGCGGCGCCGTCTTGAAACAGGGGGGTTCCGCTGGCGTGAACAAGCAAGGCCCGGAGTGTTTCGCGAAATTGAACCTGCATGTCCAAACTGAGGAGGATCAACGCAAAGGTTGTCCAAAACCAAACGTCTCCTTTATCCGGATCGTCGTATTTTTTTCCGAGCCGGGAGTTGATCAACGAAACTCCGGCCGTCAACAGAAAGGTTACGGACAGGCACCACGCCAAAATACTTCCGGAGGAAGAAACGTCCAGCGGCGTCAAGCTCGTTTCTCCGATTGTCTGCGACCAGTTCGGCAATTGATGGTAGGCGAACTCCAAGACCGCGACGACGGAGACGCCGCCGAAGAAGATCAACCAGTAGTTGCCGAGCGCTTTCGGAATCAGCTCCGTAATGTCTGTCCGCTGTTCCATGACATCCCCACCTAAATAATTCGATACGAGAATCCCCAATGATCATCGACCGGAAAACGGCGAAAGTCGACAAAAGAGTCCGAGTTGCCGAATGTAGGGAATTTAGCCGGTACTCCGGCGCAACGGCGGTCGAACGACGTTCGTCATTGCGCCGGGAGAGCCGGAGTGCCGGCTTTAGTACGACAACGCAATGGGATTTTGCAAGATCTTAATTTTCAACACGTTACATCGCACATGCTTTTGTCGTTCGGAACAGATTGGAGAGTTCCCCTTTTCCTGAAAAGCCGATGCTTATTCGTTTTGTGATCTTTCACGAAAATATTGAACAAACACCGTGTTTTTCAGGTCGACGGCGGGCTGTTTCGCGCCGAATTCTTCGGCTTCCCTGCATCGACAATCGATTGAAAATTAAGGACTGAGGACAAGTCATTGCGCTGTAGTACTAAGGGAGCGGTAAAAACAACCTATCGAAAAGAGCCCCGAGTGGAGGCGGCAGAAAAAATCAATACGGCGCCGTAACTCAAATCCCTGATGACGCTCAATTTCCAGTCCTTCGAAAACGTCCAATGTCTCGCCGTTTGATATATATCCTCTGTCCGCGATCACGGCTTGGATGGGACACTCGACCAAGGTTGCGGAGAAACACTATCTTCGGGTTCGAAAAGAACACTTCGACAGGGCGGTCGATATGGGAGCGGAACAGGACGACAACACCGAGATAAACGGC
>JAVBQW010000044.1:0-26387 GCA_031548665.1 Thermoguttaceae bacterium | reverse complement strand
GAAGATCAAACAAAAGATCACATTGACGAACAGGGCGAACCATCCGGGGGCTTACACCCCCGGCTCTTGAGGGGCTTACCCCCCCGGCACTTGAGGGGCTCCCTCCCCCGACGCGTTACAGCCCCCGGCGAGCATCGTGTCGACACGGAAGAAAAGTTCGAAGAGTTTTTCGAAAATATTTCACGACAAAAAATCTTCGCGTTTGATTCCGAGACGGCGCCGCTCGACGCAAGGTTCGAAGCGACGTCGCCGCGATACACCGTGATCGTCGGCTTGTCGTTTTGTTGGAACGATAACGAGGCGTGGTATCTGCCGTTTCGCGGACCGCTCGGCGCTGAAACCCTGAACGCCGAAAAAACGCTTGAAAAGCTGCGGCCGATTCTCGAAAATCCGACGATCGGAAAAATCGGACAGAATTTGAAATACGATCTCGTCGTCCTCCGCAACGCCGGGGTTACGGTCAACGGAACGGCGTTCGATACGATGATCGCGGATTATCTTCTCAACGCCGGCGAGATGAACCATAATCTCGACGACATGGCGGAATTGTATTTGCAACACAAAACAATCAAGATCACGGAACTGATCGGAACCGGCAAGAAACAAAAACGGATGGACGAAGTCCAGACCGAGATCGTTTCGGATTACGCCGGAGAAGACGCCCTGATCACTTGGCGACTTTCTTCGATTCTCAAGGAAAACCTCGCCGAGTTCAAGCCGTTGACGGCCCTAAACGAAACCTGCGAACTCCCGTTGGTCGAAATCCTCGCCGACATGGAATTTACGGGAATTACCGTCGACACGACGCTGCTCAAGGAATTGTCGAACCGGTTCACGGCAAAACTCAAGGAACTCGAAACGAAAATTTATGCCGAGGCCGGACACGACTTTAACGTCGCGTCGCCGAAACAGCTTGCCGTCGTTCTGTTCGAGGAACTCGGCTTGAAGGGCGTGAAGAAAACGAAAACCGGCCAGAGCACCGACATCGATGTTCTCGAAGAACTCGCGCCGCTGCATCCGCTGCCGGCGCTCGTCGTCGAGCATCGGCAATTATCGAAACTCAAAGGAACTTACGTCGACGCGTTGCCCGAATTGATCCATCCGAAAACCGGTCGGATCCATACCTCGTTCAACCAGGTTTCCACGGCGACGGGACGGCTCAGTTCGAGCAATCCGAACCTGCAAAATATTCCGGTCCGTTCGCCGGAAGGAAAAGAAATCCGCAAGGCGTTCAAACCCGGCGACGGGTTCGACCTGTTGCTTTCCTGCGACTATTCGCAGATCGAACTTCGTGTCCTCGCTCATTTTTCCGAAGACGATCGGCTTTGCGAGGCCTTCCGTAACAACGAGGACATCCATACGCGGGTCGCGGCCGAAGTCTACGGCGTCGAATCGGACGCCGTGACGTCCGACATGCGACGCAGCGCCAAGGCGGTCAACTTCGGCGTGATCTACGGACAAAGCGCCTTCGGACTCGCCAAACAACTCGGCATCGAACAGGCCGAGGCGCAAGCGTTCATCGACGGATATTTTCGAAAGTACTCCGGCATCCGCCAGTATTTGGAGTCGATTTTGGACGACTGCATCCGAACGGGTTACGTCTCCACCCTGCTCGGACGGCGACGGAATTTTCGCGGCGGCGTCATCCGGCCCGTGCGGAAAGGCGGACTCAACCAAGCCGAACGCATGGCGATCAATACCGTCATCCAAGGTTCGGCAGCCGATCTCATGAAACAGGCGATGATCCGTATCGGGGCGCAGAATCCGGGGGCACAAAGACCGGGGGCACAGCCCCCGGCTCCGGGGTGGAATCTGCTGCTCCAGATACACGACGAACTCGTTTTCGAGGTTCGGAAACACGCCGCCGCCGCCCTCAAGGAATTGGTCGTCCGCGAAATGTCGCTGGATCAGCCGCTCCGAGTCCCGCTCGTCGTCGACGCAACGCTCGCCGAACGCTGGGAATAATCGGAATCAAGGGCGGTTTTTTGCCCTTGTGTCGGTTTTCGGAAATTCTTATACTTCGACGTGCTTCCGAAGTAGTCGGACGGAAAAACCGTTCATCTTTCGGAGCCGTTTCAAGAAAAAAGAACGTTTTCGACGGAGAATTTCCGATGCCGGTCAGACATTTGGCTCTCTTCTTCACGATTTTGCTTGGCTTTTCGTTCGGTACGACCTCCGAATCGTTCGGACAGGTTCCGAACGTTTCGGAAATTCCGTTTCACGCTCCGCAGGTCGAAGGCGCCCAACCGCTGCCGGCTCCCTCTCCGATCCAACAGGTCGCAGGGCCGGTGAATGTCGCCATGGGACAGGTTCAACCGGCCGGCGGCGCGGCGGCAGCCGCCGCCTCCGAAACGGTCGCAGCCGGGACCGTCGATCCCGTGTTGGGAACCCGTCTGGCTCGCATTTCAACGACTCTCCGCGAGATTCCGAACAAGCACGGGCAAATTTGGAGAGAGTTCGACATTACCCCATACACGAAGGGACGAGCGTTTCCGGCAACCAGCAATCCGAGCCAAACAGTCGTCGATTGGATCCTGCGTCAGACCGGCGCGAAACTTTGGCACACTGCGCCGTTCGGTATCCTGACCGCCGACGAAAACAATCTCTACGTTTATCACACGAAGGAAGTCCAACTTCTCGTCGCCGACATCGTGGATCGTTTTATCAATCCACAGACCGTCAACGAGTCCTACACCGTCCGTGTCGTCGCCCTGTCGCGACCGGATTGGATTACCAAAGGACATACCTACCTTCGACCGATTCCGATTCGGAGTCCGGGCGTCCAAGGTTGGATTCTCGAAAAGGAAGGCACGCAACTCCTCTTTCAGGAATTGAGTCAACGCAACGATTTTACGGAGCTTTCTCCACCGCAGTTTTACATTCCGAACGGCATTGCGCATAACGTCGAGTCGCGAAAACAACGGACCTATTTACGTGACGTTCAAGCGAATCCCTCGGCCTTGAACGGATACGCCGAAGACCGCGTGACGATCGATGAAGGATTCGGTGTCTCGTTCATTCCGTTGGCCGGTTTGGACGGTCAAACGGTCGACGCGATGATCAAACTCGACATCACGTTGATTGAAAAGATGATTCCGTTGATGATTGACGCCCCGACGCAGGCGAATCCCCGGCAACGTATCCAAATCGAGTCGCCGCAGGTCGCGTGTTTCCAGTTGGACGAACAGATTCGCTGGCCGAAGAGCAAGGTGCTGCTCCTTGATCTGGGGACCGTTCCGGTTCCGGGGCAGCAGCCGACCTCGGAGGCGACGAACATTTTCGCGAACATGAAAAAACTGGGACAGCCGACAAGTCGGGCCAACGTTCTCCTGTTCATTGAACAGATCGGCAACACGGCGTCCCCGATCATTTCCAATCCGTCGAGCAGTCCGACGATCATCGTCAACGGACAACCGCAAAACGGCGTCGTTCAATCTCCAGCCATCGGAGCCAGCTCTCCGTATTGGCAGGGAATAAGATAGGGGGTGGTACCGTCTTCCGTTGATCGGCCTATCCTTTGACTTGACGAAGAATACGAAGCGGGAAACCTCTTTTCGAAAAGTCAGGCGAATGCCGCTTCGCAGTACGGAATCGGCAAACCTCGAATCCGTTCTCAAGCATTCATTTTGCCGATTCGCTGCTGCCGGACGTCGTCGGGAAGTCGGATGCTCCGTCGATTTCCCAAGCCGTAACGGTTTCGGGATCAGCGACGACGATTAAACGGCGGTTGTTCCAAGAAACGACGGCAACTCCCGAAAGAGTTCGACCGGTTGCAAAAGAGTCGATCTCTTTTCCGGAAAGATCGACGAAACGAATCGAACCGTCCGCAGCAGGAACGATCCAATCCGCGACGCCGTCGCCGTCGACGTCGCCGAAACCGAGTTGCTGGAGCGGCGTCGGAAGATCGCCCGACGGAAGCGGAACGTTCCATCGAACTTTTCCTTTTTCGTCAAGTCCGGCAATTACCGAGCTTCCGTCGGTCGGGGAAACGAGAATCGCGGCGATTTCCGAATTCCCGCTGGCATTCAAATCGGCGCAGTTGAACCAACGAATCAGTTGATCGCCGTCGACGACCAGTTCGCCGAGTTGCTTGCCCTGAGTATCGAAACGGAGCAGGGAGCCTTGGCGTTGCTTGCCGTTGATCGCAAAGACCTCAACGCGTCCTCCCCGGGAAAAAGTATCGACCTGGAACGGCGAAACGATAGTTTCATCCCGCCAAAGCTCTTGTCCCTGTACGTCGACGGCTCGAAGCGAGTCGTTGGTCGCCGGTCCCGTTCCGTCAAGCGACAGGATGCCGAGAAGCAAGGCTTGCGTTCCGTTTCCTTGAAGGTCGACCAATCGAAAATCGGCGACGACTTCCGACTTCGGTGTTGTGTCGGCGTTGTCCGTTCGTTGATTCGGAGAATAGGAAAGAATCGTTTTCAACGATTCATCCAAGACGTGTACCGTCCGGCCGCCGACAGACGACACGCCGATATACTGCTTGCCGATTCCGTCGACACCAAGTCGAACGATGTTCAAGAGTTCGTCGTTTTGTAGACCGGAGGGTTTTTCCTTTTTGACGACGTTGCCGTCGAAATCAAGCAGCGCTAGAAAATTGCCTTCGCAGGGCAACAGCAGGGACGGAGCCGCTCCGTCGGTACCGGGCAGCTCGACAATGTTTCCGGGACTCTTCAACGTTCGAAGCGTCCAGCGTTCCGTGAGTTTCAACGTCGACGGCCAATGGAGCGGGGCAACGGTTTGCACCGGGGAAGGTTCGGTTGACGACGGCAACAAAGCGAAGCAATCGTTTTCGATCATCGACACGAGCATTTTTCGATATTCGGTTTTTTCCAGATCGAAAAGTTCGAGTCCCTCTTTATGAGGTTTGCCGCCGCTCAGGACGTCGCGGACCGTTTTACCGAGGGTTGCCGCTTGGACGATGCCACGAAAATAAAACTCGACGCGTCCTTCCGGTCCGACCATGCAGAGGGTCGGAAACGAATCGATTCCCAATTCGTCCAAAGCGGCTGGATCGGTGGGACGTTCGACGGGAATCGAGAAGGCCCAATCGGAAAACGTCTTTTCGATCATCGGGAGAAGCTCCGAATCGTTCCGCGGCGTGTCGAGATTGACCGCAAAGAATCGAACGCGCTCGTCGGTCGGCAACGTGTCCTGAACCTTCTGCATCTCGGCCAATGCGCTGCGGCTGTGTTCGCTCCAAGTCGTCCAAAAACAGAACACAACGGTTTTCCCTGAAAGATCCGCCAACGAAACCGTCCCGGTTTGGTCGGCCCCCTTGAGCGGCAACCGATTCAACACGATTTTTTGCGGATCCTTGATGCTTTGTCCGAGCAACATCGATTCAATGGGGCGAAATTCGTCAACCTGCGTCGCTCCTTCCGGTTGGAACATTTCGAAGGCGTCGGGAGAAATCGCGGCATCGAACATTGCGTCGTTCATCTCGATGCGAATCAGCCGAATGCTCTCGACACCCGGCGGCAGCGGAAGTCCTTCGACAAGATAATCGAAACGAAGCAACGCTCCCGTTTCCCGGTCGATCCAGAAAATCCGTTTGCGGTCGAGATGCGTAACTTGAACAAGATCGCAGGTTGTTTGTTCGATGAGCTGCGGAGCAAGCAGTTCGGCGACCGCTCCTTCCGGGAGGAACGTTTTGAGCGGATCGGCGGCGAAAAGCAAAACGAGTTGCGGCGGAAAGGCGACGATCTCCTTCGGAAAGCCAAGGTTCATCGCCTCATCGAGATAAACGTCCTTGAAAATCGCGTCGAGCGTCCAGCGTTTCGGCGTCGGAAATTTCAGGACTTGTCCGAAGAGCCGTCGAACCTGCGCGAAAACATCGACGCCATCGGAGACGAGCATTCCCTCATTGACTTCGAGTCGCAGGTCGCCCGGCGAACGAAACGCCACGGTACACGGCCAGGAAACCGGTTCGGAGTCCGGTTGCGACAATTTGCCGATGATCCGTACGGAACCGTGATCGGCGTACGACGTCGCCGCTTTGTAGGCGGCGACCATTTTTTCGAGGATCTCTTTCGGCGTCTTCTCGGAAGGAACGAGTTGCGACTTTGTCGGAGCGACAGTCGTCGCCCCAGGAACGGAAACCGGCGACGCAACCGCCGGAGTTGGAACCGGAGTCGGAGGGCTCGGCGAACGTTCCCGGCAACCGCACAGGACGAGAAGAATGCCGAGCAATGAAAAACGGGCGAGGGGGAACATCGTATTCAGAATTTTATGTGCAGCTCACTTTACCGTCCCCTCTGGAAGAGGGGACGGTAAGTAATGCCTTCACGAAGTTTAGAATCCTTTTACGCTCTCAGGGCGACGCCGTGTTCGGCGATGAACGCCAAAAACAGTTTGTGGAACGACTCGATTTCCTCGCCGCTGAGCGTGTGGTCGGCGGCGCCGATCCAAAAACGGAACGAATAACTCGCGGTTCCCTTTTCGAGACCCTTGCCCTTGTAGGAAACGAGGAATTCCCGTTTCACGATCAGCGAATGTTTGAAACCGTCGAGAACCGATTCCAGCTTGTCGAATCCGGCGTCGACGCTCCAGACCAGCGAAAAATCCTGCCAAGATAAGGGAAATCGGGGCGGCTCCACGAACTTGACCATCGGAAACAGTTCGCCGTCCAGTTTTTCGAGGTCGATGTCGAACCAGACGACCTGGCCGCCTTCCGGACAGATTTCGTTCATTAACCGTTTGTCGATCACGCCGAGAGCGCCGACGATTTGGTCGCCGACGTGGATTTCGACCCAGTGATCGGCTGCCTGCCACGGCGTCGGCGACTGTTCCGAGGCGGCGAACCGCACGCCGCCGATTCCGTAGACGGCGAACAAATCCTCCACGGAGGACTTAATGTCGAGATAAAAATCTTCGAGCGAACCCGATTGCTGAAAGGCGACCCCGGCGAGTCGACGTTGTTCGTCGCATTCTTTCGGCTTGCCCGTCGGCAGATAAATTCGCCCCAGTTCGAAGAGCCGAAATTCGTCGCGAAACGGCCGGTTTTTAGGAACAAGGGCCAGCAAATTCGGGATCAACGTCTTCCGCATCCGGCTCGTTTCGGGCGACGTCGGATTCCGCAACACCAAGGTTTGACCGGGATCGAAACCGAGCGTTTTGAGCCAAAGATCGTTCGTCCAGCCGTAATTATGGACTTCGAGGAATCGATGTCCGCCGGTCAAGATTCGCCGGGCCTTGTGTTCCATCTTGATGTATTTCTCGACGAACAGCGGCCGGATCGGCTGCGACGGCATCACGGGCGGAATGTTATCGAATCCGTAAATCCGCAAAACTTCTTCGACGATATCTTCCGGAATCGACAGGTCCTTGGCGCTGCGAAACGGCGGCACGCCGACACGCAGTGTTTCCGAGCTGTCGTAATCCGCCGTGAAATCCAGTGATCGAAGGATTTTCAGCACGTTTTCCTTCGGCAACGTGATTCCCGCAAGTTGTTCCAGTCGGCCCGGCGGAAGCTCGATGGTTCGAACCTTGTCGTGCAGATCGCCGTCCAATGTAAAGCGGCTCAAGACTTGGAGGCCCGCGCCGGACTCCTCGATCAGTTTCAGGATTCGGGCGACGCCGGTTTTCACGTTGCACGGCGGCTGCGACTTTTCATAACGTTGCGAGGCGTCGGTCCGAAGATCAAGCCGCCCCGATGTTTTTCGAATTCGGGCCGCTTTGAAGTTCGCGGATTCCAGCAGGATTTTCGTCGTCGATTCCGTGACCTCGGTTTCGGCGCCGCCCATGATTCCGGCAAGCGCCACGGGACGGTAGTCCCCCAGAGCCGGGACCTGTGGTCCCGGTCCCGGGATCGCAGATCCCGGCTCTTGGGTGGTCCCCCAGATCAACAAATCTTCGGGGAGCAGGTTCCGCGTTTGTCCGTCGAGGGTTTTGAACTTTTCGTTCCGCTGCATCGTCGCGACACGGATTCCGCCGAGCTTGTCGGCGTCGAACGCATGGGTCGGCTGGCCGAGTTCCCAGTTGACGTAGTTCGTAACGTCAACAAGCAGATTATAGGACCGCATGCCGAGGGCGTGGAGACGTCGCTGTATGAACAACGGCGAGGGTACCGTCCCTTTCGTGTTGAACTCGATGCAACCGTAAGCGGGACAATTTTCGTAGTCCTCGTTCTTGAGCGGATAGGCCGGCAACTTGTCGAAAGCCGAGAGATCGAGTTGCGGCAACGGTTTCAGGGGCCGATCGAACACGGCGGCAAATTCCCGGGCGAAGCCGTAATGTCCCCAAAGATCGGGGCGATGCGTCAAACTCTTGTTGTCGATTTCGATCAACGTGTCGGTTTCGGGAACCAACTCGATCAGCGGCGTGCCGTTCTTGATATCGGCCGGACATTCAAGGACGATTTCATGCCAATCGCTCATTCCGAGTTCGGCGGCGCTGCAGAGGATTCCCTCGCTCGGCTTGCCGGACATTTCGGAACGTTCGATCTTCTTGTCACCGTGCAGGACGGTTCCGGCAGGAGCGAAGGGAGCCTTGAGACCAACGCGAACGTTTGGAGCTCCGCAGACGGTCGCGAATTTTTTCGAACCGCAGTCGACCGTACAGGCCGTGAGCTTGCCGCCCAGTTTTTCAACGGAGAGAATTTCGCCGATCAGCACACCACGCACGGAACGGCGGATTTCTTCAGTTCCTTCGACTTCAGCGGTTCCGAGGGTCAGGCGACGAACGATGTCCTTGACGTCGAGACCACTCAAGTCGACGTAATCGGCGATCCAATCGAGAGAAATATGCATGATCGGGGAATTCGGGTTCGAGGGACAAAATCACGACACCGAATGATTTTCCCAGAATCCCCTCAAAGCGTCAAGGCGGCAAACCGTTCTGTCCTCCTCATTTAGCCGGTACTCCGGCGGAGCGAGGCAGAAGCGCCGGAGTACCGGCTAAATCGTGAGGAACGAATCGTCTTAGCCGCAAACTTGTTCCATGATCCAGCGATTGACGTCTTGAAGCATTGCCGGAGCGATTTCCTGCCCGCAGGGATATTCTCGAACAACGATCGGCAACCCGGCGGTATAACAGAGTTCCAGAGCGTCGCATGCATCGGCGGGCGAAAAGGTCGTACTTTTTTCGCCGACAGCGAACATGATGGGAAGATTCCGGGCGGCGTTCCACTGGCGAAACGGCAGATGTCCTTGCGGAAACGCTCCACCAATCGAAACGACTCCGGCAAAGGATTTTGGATAAAGGAGGCCGAGTCGCAAGGCCATGGAACCGCCACTGCCGAATCCGGCGAGGAAAATTCGGTGATTCGCGATGTTGTTTTTTCTACAGGCAACGGAAATACAGTCGAAGACCCGACGTTCCGATTCGCTGATCGCCTCCTCGGTTTGCGGCCAATCGTACTGTGGACGTTGACGAATACCACCGTTAATGATCTCGGAGACGTCCAAGGAAACGACGCCAAGGGCGGCGGGTTCCGGTTCAACGGATGCAAGACCTTGAGGAGCCACGGCGACGTAGTTCCTCATGCTGAGAAGCGGCATCAACCGCATCAATTGGCGTTCGTCGGCTCCACTGCCGTGCAGCCAAACGAAGAGCGGATACGCATATCCCGGTTCGTAATGGACCGGCGAAAACAATACGTGAGGATGAGTCGACGTCGCCTCCTGCCGGGAAATTCGGCAAAAGTCAAGGTCAAGTCTCAAGTTCTCCCCCGCCTTTTTCCGGACGATACTCCGTTCTCCCGAAGGAGCGAGGGCCGATGTGATACTTTGCTGTTCCGACATGAAGGCGTTGCGTCTCGTTGAAGAATTGAAAAACGGGCGAACGCTCGAACGTTTTTCAGGTCCCGGTGTCCTTACCGCGATGACTATAGCCGATTTCGGCAAAACGTGTCAAGACGAATTTCGCTCCGTGAGCGTCGGTCCATCGGAAGCAACCATTTTGGTTTCGTACCATCAATACAACTGGGATTTTATACCTATACTACCTACATTACCAGACGGGAGGCAAAGAAATTATTGTTTTTCCGTAAATTTAAACCCGGAAAAACCCTAACATACTGCAGCCGGCATACAAGACACTCAGGCTTTCGCTCAAAAAACCATACCCGTCAAACAGTGGGTGTAGAGTACAAAGTGTAAAGTGTAGAGTACCGTATTGGTTGATTTGGCCGAATCGGTACTCCACACTGATCACTCTACACTGACTGTCAACCGGGTATAAACCTTTCGGGCGGAAGCCTTAGTCGATGGCAACGGCGAAGGCGACAGCGTGCGACACGCAATGGGTGATACTGATCTGGATCTCCCGAATTCCCCGTTTCTGAGCGATTTCAGCGGCTCCGCCGTACAGCCGGATCAGGGGGCGGCCGCTCACTTCATTGGAAATCTCGACGTCCTGCCAGGAAATGCCGGCGATCCAACCGGTTCCGAGCGCTTTCAACACGGCTTCCTTGGCCGCCCAGCGGCCCGCGAAATGTTGGTCGCCGTTCCGTCGCTCCGTGCAGTATCGGACTTCTTCCTCGGTGAAGACCCGGTTCACGAAATGGTCGCCGTGTTTGTCGACCATACGGCCGATCCGTTCGCATTCGATGATATCCGTTCCAATACCGAGAATATTCATGTTTGTTGTCCGATGGCGGTTGCAAAGGCGAAGGCGAGGGCGGTCAGGAGGATGGCGACGATCACGACGACGATTGACAGAGCGACGGAAATCAGGGCGCCGTTGCCGAAGCCAATTGGACGCTTACGAAAGTCGGTAATCATGCTACCAAAAAATACGGACGCGAAAAGGAACGCCAATACATTGGAAACCAACTGGACGACAATCGTCGGTCGGCCAAAATCATTGGTCGTCGTCGCTCCTGCCATGTCGAAGAGAACTTTCGTAATGACACCGAAGTCGGCGCAAACGAACGAAACGACAAACACGTATCCGACCGCCGTACCGTAGGTTAAATCGATGTTGCAAATCAGCCGGGTCGCCGCCCGGAGAAGGAAACCGCCGATCAACGACGCGACCGCCAGACCGATCGTCCAGACGATGATCAAACTGACGACGAATCCGACGACCGTTGGGTCGAGTCCTTGGGCGAAAAGCGGAAGGTGAGTTGGCATGGCGGTTCAATAAAGAGCCCCAAATGGAGGCGTACTCGCCGGAATTTGGGGGTTGAAGCGGCTATCAATTTTGTACCATGTAAACGTTGTTTTCGTGATGCGTTATTCGACCTCGATTTCGTACCAGATCGTTTTGTATTCCGGACCGAGTTTGGCCGTGTTGCCGTCGGTCTTAAGCTCTTCACGGCGATTGCCGTTCTCGTCCAGCGGGAAACATTTCAGCGACTTCGCCTTCTCGAATCCCACGGTCAAGGGAATACCCTCACAGAGCACGGGCTCTTTTCCCCAACGATTGCCGACTGTGATCTTGTCGCCGTCCAACTTTTCGATGTTCATGTCGGTGTTCTGCATCAGGCCCGTCGCCGTAACGAGAACCCGGATCGGCTTGCCGTCCGCTTTCGCCGGATCGAAACCGTTGCCGTTCATCGAAACCATCGAAATGGTCGCCCAACCAAGTCGGGTCTTGCCGACTTCCAATTGAACGTTGTTGTCTTGAGTTGCCTTGGCGGAGCGTGGAAGCGTATTGTAGAATCCCGTCAACAATTTACTGTTCGGCGAGTCGACCATGTAGAATCCGCCGCGATCGTCCGACGGCATGAAGGCCGCCAGTTCATGCGTTTCCGATTCCAACCCAACATCATTGCTCAGTGAGGGAATCGAGATGTTATCCGTCTGTTTTCCCGAAAGATCAAGCGCCGTTCTACAAAGCAACGCAAGTCGCGGATCGAGTCCGATGCCCTTAAAGCTAAAACTCCAGGTTCCTTTTTCCCGTTGGAAGATTTCGAGTTCCTTCGCCGGGTCCATTCCGCCGAGGATGAGCGTTTTTCCTTCGGCGACGTCGCCGGTTCCTCCCCGACGGAACATTGCGGCACAGGCCGGTTGGTGCGCGAGCTTCACCGTGTTGCCGACCATGTCGAAGAAACTCGCCGCTCTTTTCGTGTCGACGTTCGTCCTGCTGTGGGAATACGCGAAATGGAAGATTCCGTCCCAACCCTGGAAGCGACCGAAGGCGGCGAGGATCGGCAACGCCTCGGCACAGTATTGATTGGGATACGGCGAGTCGAATTCGCTGATCGTGTACGGTTTCCCGGCAGGTCGGGCCGTGGCGAGCGGCGGCAGGATTTCCTTGTCGAGAAAATTGACCAAGGCCCGATTGCGGATCGTCCAATTGTTGCCGTCCCAAGGCTTGCCCGGGAAATTCGGGTGGTTCCAGTAGGAATGGTTGTCGATGTAATCGAGCTTCGCCTGGATCGTCGTCGAACCGTAATGGAGTTGCGTGCCGCTAATCGGCTGCTTCGCTTTGAGTTCGTCCTTGATGAAGCGGTACATGCCGAGCCAGTAGGTGTTTTCGATGTCGAACAGGAATTCGCAGAAATCGTTTGCGGCGATCGGCGAGAGTCCGGAGCCCGATTTGTCGACGAGCGGCACCGTACCGGCTTCGAGACTCTGATCCGGTTTCAGGCTCATGGAACCGCCGGGCTTCAACGAGGAGTCGGCAAATTCAAAGACTCCCGGCGTGAAGCCCGCGATGTCGAATCGGGCCTTTTCGTCGGTTTCCGCCGCGTGGAACGTAAACGAGAACGTTTTCCATTCGGTCGTCAGGTCGACCGATTTTTGGAAGCCGAGACTACTCCACGGATCGTGGTTCATGCGAAGTTGCAACGAAACTTTTTTCGGTTGATCGGCCTTCGCCCGGAACGAGAAGGTATAAGGTTTTTCCTTTTCGACTTTCAATCCGTGCGCGATGAGCTGCGGATGCCAGGAAACCGTTCCGAGTTTTTCGACTTCCAACCGCATCGAACCGTCGTCGGCCGCGATTTTCTTGCATTTCGTTTCCTTGTCGGTCTCGACGCTCCATTTTTTCGATTCCTCCCGATGAGGAACGCTGCCGTTCCCTTGGGAAAACATTTCGTCGCCGAGCGGAACGTCGAAGAATCCCCAGGCCTTTCCGAGCGCGGCGGTCGTTTTGTATTTCTTTTTGAGGAACTCGTTCCATTGTTTACGGAATTCGGCTCCGTACGGGTCCGGCAGGGCGGGCAGCCTGTTCCAGGCCCATTGCGAGACGACGGAGTTCTCGTTATTGATTTCGATCATCGCGATTGCCGGTTCATCCCGGTACGCCGTTTTCGTGTACGGATTGACGTGTTCCAGGAGATCCCGGGCGTATTTTTTCTGCAACTCGATCATCGGCGGATAAAAATTGTCGACGCCCTTGTCGTGTCCCGGTCGTTCGTCCTTGCCGGTGAAACCGTCACGTTCGTCCAACTTTCGGGAAACGTGTAGATTGAGGTTGACGTACACGCCGTGCTTTTTGAGTTGATAAATATAATAGTCAAGCTTTTCGAGTTGGGCCGGGTCGATGGTCGTCAACGACTTGGCGTTCGAACCGCCCCAAATGTCGCGGGAGTCCATGTGATGCAGCCGCACGCAGTTGAATCCGAGCCGGGCCAATCGGACCGCGACCTTTTCGGCTTCCGCGTGTTCCGGAAAGTTCATCGAGAAGCAGGTGTTCGTTCCCCAAATCAGGAATCGGCCCTTGTCGTTGACGAATTTGTCGCCCTCGACCCGAATGAAGCCGTGTTTGCCGGCGGGGGCGTCGTTCCACGCGGAAACGTCCGTGATGTTGCCGCCGACGTCGCCGGTAATCACAAAGGGAAAGAGCGGAGCGAACTCTTCAGCGAAAAGCGTTCCGGCTAACAAGGTCAACGCAAGAAAAAGAACCGGGACTCGCATGGTATCGAAAAGGTTGAGGGATTCGTTTGCCGCGTCGCTTTGCGACGCGCGGATGTTCGAAAAGACTCCAATTTTTCAAGATATCGAACATCATAAACAATTCGCTCCGAAATCGCAATCGGAGGAACGAAAAACTTGAAAAACGTCGCGGAGTCCTTTATTTGGGTGTTTCTTGAATGGGCGTGTTTTTTTGCTAGAATCAGCGGAATCGTCTTTCGCCCTGCCGAGCTTCTTGAATTGGACGCAAACGCTGTTTCATCCGGAAAAGGTATCGGCAAGGTATTTTTTTAACAATCAACAACAAATTTCCTGTGAAATACCTCATTGTCCCGACTTGTTTTGTTTTGAGCTGTTCCCTGCTGTTCGCCGAGGACGCCGCGTTTCCGTCGCAAGATCTTGGCTCGAAACCGCCGGTCTTGGAAGGAACCGCGACGCTTTCCGAAGCCGAACTGCAGGAAGGCTGGATTCTACTCTTCGACGGCGTGTCGGTGTTCGGCTGGACGCCGTTAGAAGGAACTTTCGACGTCCGCGACGGTTTGCTCGTCAACTCGCCGCCGAAAGCGGACTCTGTTCTTCGATTCAACGTTCGATTTGCAAGCAGTACGATCAGCGGCGAGCGACGACGCGCCGAGGGCGACTCTCCTTGGACGCCCTTTTCGCTCAGCATGGAAACGAACAATCTTCGTCAATCCGGCGTCACCGACATCTCGTTGGAGTCCGGACAATACCGCAACGTCAAGCTGCTGCCCAAAGAGATGGTTTCGCTCTTCAACGGCAAGGACCTGACCGGCTGGAAGGTTTATCCCGAAGCCAAGGCGTCCGTCGAAAACGGCGTAATGCGATTGGTCGGAGGCAGCGGCAGTATCGAAACGACGGAAGTCTACGACAATTTCGTGTTGCAGCTGGAATACCGAACGGACAAAGCGGTCAACTCCGGCGTTTTCTTCCGTTGCGTTCCCGGCTCGAAGATGGACGGGTACGAATGTCAGGTTTTCAATAATCCGCCGGACGGAGACTACAAAAAATTTATCGGAACGGATACCGGCGGACTGTTTCGTCGCCAGGTCGGTCGCAACATGGGACCGAAGGACGGGCAGTGGAATTACCTGACGATTTACGCCGATGATTCGAAATTCGCGACCTGGGTCAACGGAATTCAGGTCACGGACTGGACCGACCAGCGCGATCCGGACAAGAATCCTCGCAAGGGCCGCCGAATCGAAGCGGGAACCATTCAATTTCAGGGACACGATCCGTCGACCGACATTCGGTTCCGCAACATCCGCATCGGAAAACTGTAGACGACCGAAAAACAATAGATTTGTTTGGTAACGGTAGCTGCCGACGTCCCGGCGGCTACCTGAACACATTCACCACAGCGGACGAAGCGGAGACGTGAATTTTGACATTTTTTGGCAAAACGTCAAAAAGACATTCCGATCCCGATTGACAATTTGACGATATCGAATTATTATAACCCTGATCGTAAGAAATTCGGTCGGCGTCCGCGCCGACCTCTCAACGCCGATTAGTTTGAAAAATCATGGCCGTTCCAAAAAGAAAACACAGTAATGCTCGCACCGGAACACGTCGTTCCCATCACCACAAAACGCCTGTTCAGCGAACGAACTGCCCGGAATGCAGCGAAGCCATTCCGACGCATGTCGTTTGCCCGAAATGCGGATATTACATGGGTCGCCAAGTCGTAACGCCGAAAGAATAGTCGGCTGTTGCGATATTTCTCTTTCCCTTCATGAGACATGGGCAGAATCGCCTTATTGTTTCCCGGTCAGGGTGCGCAGTCGGTCGGTATGGGACTCTCGCTCATTGAGAAGTATCCTGTTTCGCGAACGCTGTTCGATCGCGCCAATGCCGTCGTCGGTTACGATCTCGCCAAAATATGTTTTGAGGGGCCCGCCGAGGAACTTGATTCCACGGTTATCAGCCAGCCCGCGATTTTTACGTTGAGTGTCGCCGCATGGGAATCTTTGCGAATCGAAACTCCGGAAGTCGTTGAACGTTGCGAAGCGGCAGCGGGACTCAGTCTCGGTGAATACACGGCGTTGACCTTTGCCGGCGTTTTCGAGTTCGAAGATGGTTTGCGGCTTGTCCAGAAACGCGGTCAGGCGATGCAAGATGCCTCGGATGCAATTGCCGGCGGAATGGTCAGTATCCTCGGTATGGAAATCGAAAAAATCGAGGACCTTTGTGCTCAGGCAAAAGGCGATGAAACGTTGCAAGTCGCGAATGTACTTTGTCCCGGTAATATCGTGGTTTCAGGAACAAACGCCGCTTGCGAACGCGTCGCGGAACTTGCGGAAGCCGCAGGAGCGATGAAAGCGATTCCTTTGGCTGTTGCCGGGGCATTTCACACACCGCTCATGCAACCCGCCGACAAAATTCTCGCCGAGGCCTTGGCGGCAACCAAGATGAATAAACCAAGGATTCCCGTTTTCAGCAACGTCGACGCCAAACCGCATGACGATCCGGAAGAGATTCGCCAACTCCTCGTTCGGCAAATTTTGAGCCCCGTTTTGTGGGAACTGTCGATTCGCAACATGATCGTTCAAGGATTCGACTCGTTTTTCGAAGTCGGTCCCGGTCGTGTGTTGCGGGGCCTGATGAAAAGAATCGACCGAAAGGTCGCCTGCTCGGGAATCGACGTCTGATACAGTGAACAACGAACAGTGAACAACGAACAATGAATAGTGAACAGCGAATGACGAATCATGGAAAATTGGGCGAAATGCTTCTTTCCATTGTTCACTGTTCGTTGTTCACTGTTCACTAAAATCATGATCAAAGTCGACTTGAAGGACCGTGTCGCGGTTGTTACCGGAGGAACCCGTGGAATCGGATTGGCCGTCGCCGAAGTTCTTGCTGCCTGTGGAGCGAAAATCGCTTGCGTCGGAACCAATCCGGAACGTCTGCAATCCGCTCTTGAAGCGATTCGTAAGCACGGAGTTGAAGCCGAAGGATATATCTGTAACGTTGCGTCGACGGACGACGTTGAAAAGACCGTCGCCGCCGTTCTCGAAAAGTTCGGCAAAATCGACATTTTGATCAACAACGCCGGTATTACCCGCGACGTGCCGCTCGGAGTGATGAAAGACGAAGAATGGGACGACGTGATCGGCGTCAACCTTCGTGGTCCGTTCCTCTTCACTCGGGCCTGTTCGAAAACGATGCGAAGGGCAAAAAAGGGACGAATCGTCAACATGTCGAGCGTCAGCGGACTGATCGGCAACAAGGGGCAAGCGAACTACTCCGCTTCGAAAGCCGGTCTGATCGGCTTCACCCGAACGGCGTCGAAAGAACTTGCAGGGAAAAATGTCACCGTCAATGCCGTCGCACCGGGGTTCATCGAAACCGACATGACGGCCGTCCTGCCCGCCGCCATGATGACGGAAGTCAAAAATCGTATTCCGCTCGGCCGACTCGGCGTGACCGAAGACGTTGCCAACGCGGTGTTGTACTTCGTCAGCGACGAAGCGTCCTTCGTCACCGGTCAAGTCCTGACCGTCGACGGCGGAATGATTATGTAGGAAAGGAGTTAGGAGTCAGGAGTCAGGAGTTAGAAGCACGGAGTCGACGCCGAAAAGCATGATATTCGATGCAAAAACAATCCTTATCCTTCTCCGACGTAATCCTTTCCAACCTACTATCTTCTATCTCCTAACTCCTATCTCCTTACTCCTAACTCCTAACTCCTAACTCCTTATTTCCATGGCTTCCAACGTTGAAGAAAAAGTTATTGATATCATCGCGGAACAACTCGGTGCCGACAAGGCGGCAATCACGCGGGATACGGACATCGCAAACGACCTCGGTGCCGACTCGCTCGACATCGCCGAACTCATGATCGCGTTCGAAGAGGAATTCAGCATCGACATCGACGAATCGGAAGCGCAGAACATCGCGACCGTCGGTCAGGTGATTGATCATATCCAAAACGCCGCCGCCGGGAATAATTAATTTTGTTTCTTTTTTTGCTCGTTATCCCCGCGCAGGCGGGGAACTAGAGAACAGAATTCAATGTTTTCTTGCACACGATATTAAAGGATGCAAACGGTTCATCATATCTTTCGTCTAGGTCCCCGCCTGCGCGGGGATGACGAAATTTTATCCGTTTTTTCGAAAATCATTCCCTATCTTTGCACAACGTACCGTTCACCGCTCCATTGTCATGCATCGTGTCGTCGTTACGGGATACGGATTGGTTACGCCTCTGGGTCAAAACGTCGAAGAGGTCTGGAAGAAAATCTGTAACGGCGAGTCCGGCGTTCGGCGGACGACCACAATCAAGGACGTCGAATTATGCCGTTCGCTGATTTCCGGTGAATGCCTGGGGTTTTCTTGTGACGGTTATCTTCCGCCTCATGAAGCCAAACGACTCGAACGCTTCGTCCAGTACGTGATCGTTTCGGCGATCAATGCGGTGAAGCAGTCCGGCCTCGATTTTTCGAAGGAGGACCGGGATCGTTGTGCAGCAATCGTCGGCAGCGGCGTCGGCGGACTCGGCGAAATCGAGTACCAACATTCGCGGTTGCTTGAAAAGGGACCGTCGAAAGTTTCGCCGTTCACGATTCCGAAAATCATGCCGAACGCGGCGGCGGGAAATCTCTCGATCCATTTCGGCCTGTACGGCCCGTCCTATTCCGTGGGAACGGCGTGTGCGTCGGGAATCAATGCCCTGGCCGACGCCGTCCGCATGATCCGGTACGGCGAAGCGGACGTCATCTTGGCGGGAAGCAGCGAAGCGGCCGTCACGCAAGTTGGAATCGCCGGATTTTGCTCGATGAAAGCGCTTTCCGAACGCAACGACGAACCGCAGCGAGCCAGCCGACCGTTCGACAAGAACCGAGACGGTTTCGTTCTTTCCGACGGAGCCGGCGTGATGGTCCTCGAATCGTTGGAACACGCCAAGGCTCGGCGAGCCGAAATTCTCGGCGAGATTCGCGGAACCGGCTGCACGTCGGACGGAACCCATATCACGCAACCGGACGAAGACGGAACCGGCGCGATGAAAGCGATTCTCAAATCGCTCCGGGACGCCGGCATCAATCCGAATGACGTCGACTACATCAACGCCCACGGAACGAGCACGCATCTCGGCGACATCGCGGAAACCCGGGCGATCAAACGGGCACTCGGCGATCACGCACGGAAAGTCGCGATTTCCAGCACGAAAAGCCAGATCGGACATCTTCTCGGCGGCAGTGGAGCGGTCGAAACGATTTTTAGTTTGCTAAGTGTTCGCGACGACATCGCTCCGCCGACGATCAATCTGGACGAACCGGATCCGGAATGCGATCTCGACTTCACGCCCCACACGGCGAAGGAACTCAAAATATCGACCGTGGTCTCGAACAGTTTCGGTTTCGGCGGACACAACGCCTGCGTCGTCGTCTCGAAATTCGTCGATTGATCATCTCGAAAGAGAGCCGGGAGCCGGGACCTGTGGTCCCGGAAAACCGCGTGTTGCGCAGCTATTCGAGTTCCCGGATTCGGTCGAACGGAAAATAGATCCGAACGAGCCGCCCGATAATATCTTTGCGAAGGACCGGCCCTCGCATCCGGCTGTCGTAGCTCCGTGGCGAGTTGTCTCCCAAAAGAAAATACTCATTTGGACCAAGTGTGAGCGGAAGCGGTATGCCATCCTCTCTGCCCGTTTTTTCGGCCGTGCAGTAACCGGTATAGCCGTCCTCTTTGGAAGCGATCTTTTCAAAAATCGGTGGCTCGGTCAGTCGTTTGCCGTTGATGAGGACGTAAGGTGGTTCTATGTTCACCGTCTCGCAGGGCAAGCCAACAATGCGTTTAATCACAATTTTCGGCAATCCGTCGTCGTTGGTCCCTCGAAAAGTCACTATGTCGCCGCGCTGCGGATCGCCCAATCGGTAGAGCAGCTTGCTGACGAGTCCCCGATCGTTTCGCTGAACTTCTGGAGTAGATTCCGAAGGGGAGATCAGCGTCGGCGCCATCGACATTCCGCTTATAAGAAGGGCTTCGCAAACGTAAGTCCTGATGAACAAAAGACACGGCTGGACGACGGCTTCGCTCAAAACAAAAACAATGAAGGGAAACAAGACCCAGCCGAGGCACCCGATTCGCCGCGTCGGGCACCAGGACGAGATGAGCATCGTGATGTAAAAGAGCAGGAGCACCACGGCGAGTAGCACGAACACATAGAAGAAGGCCAAACCGGGAATTCCGCCAACAACAATCGTCAGCAATGACAAAAAGAGAGACGTTATCCACCAAAGAATGCCGGTTCGGCGCTGCCCGGACAGAAAATGAGCGGAGCCCGGCAGGAACAACGCCATGATCGGACCGACCCAATTGGGATAGGGCCGTTGCGCTTTCGTCGCCGTTTCGATTGAATCCATTGTTTGGATGTCGTCGTTTTCCATGGTAATATCAGAGCCGCGCCCGTTAGGACGTGGTAGTTCCGCCAAAACCGCTTCCTTACGGGCGCGGCTCTGAAGGGACATGTATTGGGCGTCGGGCCTACATGTCCCGACTCATGGACGGAATTTCTCAGCGGCGTTTGCTGAGGACGTCCTGTTCGTATTTTTTGACGGCGTCGATCCATGCCGTGCCGACGGGGACGTTGTTCATCTCGCAATAACGGTCCCAAATCGGGCCGAACGGCAGCGTCTTGAGTTCTTCGATCATCGCCAAACGTCGCGTGTAGTCGCCGTCGAGCTCCCAGCGGCGGAGTTGCGCAATCGGTTCGAGCAGCGCGGCCAGCAGACTTTTGAGCATCGCCCGGGTTCCGATGGTCCACGCCGCGATCCGATTGACCGTCGCGTCGAAGAAATCGAGGCCGATATGAACCCGATCCAACAGATTATTGCGGACGAGTTCCTCCGCGATGCCCCGAAGATCGTCGTTCCAGATCACCACGTGGTCGCTGTCCCAACGGACCGGGCGGCTGACATGCAGCAGCAATTCGTCGACGAACAGGGAACAGGACGACAATTTGTCGGCGATCCCTTCGGTCGGGTGAAAATGTCCGGCGTCGAGACAGAGCAATTTCTTTTTCTTGGCGGCGTAACCCATGAAAAATTCGTGGGAACCGACGACGTAGGATTCGCTGCCGATGCCGAAGAGCTTGCTTTCGACGGCGTCGAGTTCGTGCTTGGGACTGATTTCCTCGGCGAAGATTTCGTCCAGCGACTCCATCATCCGCTGCCGGGGTGCGAGGCGGTCGACCGGAATGTCCTTGAAGCCGTCCGGCATCCAAAAGTTGACGACGGCCGGCGTTTTCAGTTTTTTGCCCATCTCGGCGGCGATTTGGCGGCAGGCGATTCCGTGCCGGACCCAGAATTTACGGATTTTCTTGTCGGCATGCGACAAGGTAAAACCGTCGGCGGCCTTCGGGTGCGAGAAATATGTCGGATTAAAATCGAGTCCGAGACCGTTGGCCTTCGCCCAGTCGATCCAGCCCTTGAAATGCTGCGGCTCGATTTCGTCCCGATCGACCGCCTTGCCGCCGTTTTCGAGGTAAATCGCGTGGAGATTGAACCGATGCTTGCCGGGAATCAACTTGAATGCTTCTTCGGCGTCCTGTCGAAGCTCCTGCGGCGTTCGGGCCTTTCCGGGATAGTTGCCGGTCGCCAGGATTCCGCCGCCGGTCAGACCGGCCGTCGACTCGAAGCCGCCGACGTCGTCGCCCTGCCAACAATGGAGCGAAACCTTGATTTTCGCGAGCTTTTCGAGACTTTTGTCGACGTCGACACCGATCGCGGCGTAACGTTCCTTGGCCAATTTGAACATCTGTTCGGTCGAACTCATCGAATGCAGTCCTTTCTTTGGTAATGGATGCCGTTTCCAGCAAGACTCGCTGCGCGGCTAAAACGCAAGCGTTTGCTCTGGACGAACCGGCGAAATTTCTGTATTGTTCTCAACAAAGTTAACAAAAACGACGATCATTATACATATACTATCGGTTAAAGAGCCCCGGATGTAGGCGGTACTCCGCCGTAATCCGGGGGTTGAAGCGGAAATCGATATCATTATCTTGAGTAGGCGAACACGGAGGTTTCCTTGCGAGTCAAATCATTCATCATCTCGGTCTTGTTGTCGACGCTCCTTTGGGGCGGAGTCGTCGGCTCGGTCGGCTGCCAATCATCGTCCGGCGAGAAGACGAACCCCTTCTCGATATTTCATGGCAAGGGCAAAAACAAACCCACAACGCCGCCGAAACAGAAAAAAATCGAAAAAACGGGCCCCGGAACCATGGACGAGTTTATGTCACTCCCTCGTGACGACAGTTGGTAAACCATGAAATCATCCATCTTTTCAATTCTCCTCGTGGGCTTTCTTATCATAATCCTGATACAGGGGGGCTGTCAATCTTTTCCCGGTTCGAAAAAGAAAGACCGCGACAATTACGGAAAAGATTTTCAGCAACGGGTCGCGGAAGATCCGTTTCCACCGGCCGGAACGCCGATTCGATAAATTGACGCCCAGCCTCCTGACTTGTCGGTTTTCGGTGTTTCCGGTATAATAGCGCTGTTTCCGGATCGCTCAGCCCTCAAGCCCGCAGGAGAATCTCATGTCCCCGACGTCGAAACCGACGGTCCCTTCCCTTCCCGTGAAAAAGAGCAACGCTCAACCGTCGCATCCCGACGATTTCATCACGGATTTTGATCTCTACCTGCTCAACGAGGGAACGCATTGGAAGAGTTACGAAAAGCTCGGTGCTCATTTTCGTGAACTCAACGGCGTCAAAGGCGTCAACTTCGCTGTTTGGGCGCCCAATGCGACAAACGTCAGCGTGATCGGCGAGTTCAACAATTGGAATCCCAAGGCGAATCCGATGCGGAAGCACATTCCTTCGGGGTTTTGGGAAACGTTCGTTCCCGACGTCAAGGAATGGGCGACCTATAAATATCTCGTCAGCAACGGGGACAACGTTTACGAGAAATCCGATCCATACGGTTTTTTCGCCGAGGTTCCGCCGCACACCGCGTCGAAAGTCGTCGATCTCGATCGATATCAATGGAACGACGCCGACTGGCAGAAAAAACGGGAGTCCTATAATTGGCTCAACGAGCCGATGTCGATCTATGAAGTCCATCTCGGCAGTTGGAGGCGTCCCGGCGACGATCCCCATCGCTGGTTGACTTATCGGGACATCGCCGACATGCTCGTCGAATATGTTCTCGAAATGGGATATACCCACGTCGAACTGCTTCCCGTCGCGGAACATCCGCTTTCCGCAAGTTGGGGATATCAGGTCGTCGGATACTATTCCGTGACAAGCCGCTACGGCGGGCCCGAGGATTTCATGTATTTCGTCGACCAATGCCACCAAAACGGCATCGGCGTGATCGTCGACTGGGTTCCGGCCCATTTTCCTCGCGACGGACACGGGCTGCGTCAGTTTGACGGCACCGCGCTGTACGAACACGCCGATCCGAAACAGGGCGAACACCGGGATTGGGGAACACTGATCTTCAATTACGGTCGCAACGAAGTTCGTAACTTCCTGATCTCCAACGCCCTGTTCTGGCTCGACAAATATCACGTCGACGGTCTCCGCGGCGACGCCGTCGCCTCGATGTTGTACCTCGACTACAGCCGCAAGGCCGACGACTGGATTCCGAACGAATTCGGCGGCCGCGAAAACCTGAAGGCGATCGAGTTCCTGAAAATATTCAACGAACAGCTCAACCTCCAGTATCCGAACGTGTTGACCATTGCGGAGGAGTCGACGGCATGGCCCGGCGTTTCGCGACCGACTTACTGCGGCGGACTCGGCTTCTCGATGAAATGGAACATGGGTTGGATGAACGACACGCTGCGCTATATGCGGCACGATCCAATCCATCGAAAATATCACCACGACGAACTGACATTCAGTTTGATTTACGCCTTCCACGAAAACTTCATTTTGCCGTTGTCGCATGATGAAATCGTCCACGGAAAGGGCTCGATTCTCGATCAGTCTCCCGGCGATCTCTGGCAGAAATTCGCGAACTGCCGATTGCTGTACTCCTATATGTGGACGCATCCCGGCAAGAAGTTGACGTTCATGGGCGACGAGTTCGGTCAGTGGAACGAATGGAACTTCGACGATTCACTGCAATGGCATCTGCTGCAATGGGAGCCGCATCAGGGCTTGCAGCGTTGCATCGCGGACTTGAACAAAATGTACCGCAATGAACCCGCGCTGTACGAATACGACTTCGATGGTCGCGGATTCGAATGGATCGACTGCCATAATTGGGAGTCCAGCGTCTTCGCTTATATTCGGAAGGCGAAAGAATGGCCGGACTTCCTTGTCGTGCTGTGCAATTTCACGCCGGTTCCCCGCCGCATGAAATTGGGCGTTCCGATGAACTGTTATTACGAAGAAATTTTCAGCAGCGACTCGGAATTCTACGGCGGCAGCAACACCGGCAACGGCCCCGGCATCCAGGCGACGGACGAGTGTTCGCACGGCAGACCGGCGTCGATCGACGTCTATTTCCCGCCGCTGGGCGTTTGCGTCCTGAAACCGCGATTCAAGTAAGTTTACGAGGAGGACGATTCATGCAAATGTTGGATCGGATCACGTTCAATCCGGGAAGGATGGGGGGCAAACCTTGCATCCGCGGGATGCGGGTGACGGTGGGAACAGTCGTCGGACTCGTTGCCGTCGGACATTCGGTCTCCGAGATTCTCGACGCATACCCTTATTTGGAACGGGAAGATGTGATGCAAGCGCTCGCCTATGCCGCGTGGCGTGCTGAAGAAGTCGAATTTCCTCTTGACGACCGGATTCCGGTGAACGATGAAATTCCTGCTTGACATGAACCTATCGCCCAAGTTGGCGACGATTTTTCGTGAAAAGGGTTACGAATCGATTCACTGGATCGAAGTCGGACCCGCCGAGGCTTGCGATAGGGACATTTTGCGTTGGGCGAGCGAAAACGGCTGGATCATTATTACCAACGATTTGGATTTCGTTGCGATTCTCGCTTCAGAGGGCCTTGATTTCCCAAGCGTCATCCAAACACGTCGGCTGGAGCTTTTTCCCCAATCGTTGTTCCCTGTTCTCGAACAGGTCATCAAGCGATTCGAACACGAACTCCGGCGCGGTGCGATGATCGTCGTCGACGAAAAACGGATGCGAGGACGATTGTTGCCGTTGAGGTAGTTTTTCGAGCGTTGAACCATGCGAACCTTGTTATCTCTCTTGGCGGTGTTTGCGGCGGGCGGCTTGGGAACGATGTGCCGCTACGCCGTCGGTCGCTTGGTCGAGGGAACGATGTTTCCATGGAGCACGTTCCTGGTGAACGTGATCGGTTGCTTTCTCTTCGGTGTCTCAGTGGAGTTGTTGAGTTCGAACCGCTTGTCGCCGGAGTGGAAGGCGATCATTTTGACGGGATTTCTTGGCGGTTTCACGACATTTTCGGCTTTTGCGTTTGAGAATCATCGCTTCATCGAGTCGAGGCAGTGGACGCTGTTCGCGGTCAATGTGATCGCGCAAAACACATTGGGAGTTCTCGCCGTCGCCGCCGGCGTCGGTCTCGCCTCCGGAGGATCCACGTCGTAGATCCCCCCATTTAGCCGGTACTCCGGCGCATAATTTACGAACATGAACCATCAACACGCAACATGCGGCGGCCACGGAGCCGGTTTCGTCGACTTGGGCGACACGCAACTCGATTTGGACCGCACGAACCGTTGCGGTTTCCCGGAAGTCGTCTACGGCGAAGGCAAGACGGCGGAAACGATTTTGAAAATTTTCCGTTCGCTCTTGGAACACGGCGAAGACGCCTTCGCAACCCGGGTCGACAACGAAAAGGCGGCTTTTCTTCTTGAAGCCTTTGGAAAAAAATCGGAAAAAGAGCCGGAATACGAAATCCGTCGCAGTGAATTGGGCCGAACATTCCGGGTATTTCGAAAAGGCTTCGTTCCGAAGCGGACAGGCAAGGTCGCGGTTGTCACGGCGGGAACCAGCGACGCGCCGGTTGCCGAAGAGGCTTTGGAAACGGCTCTCTGGACAGGGGCTGACGCCATGCTGATTCAGGACGTCGGCGTCGCGGGACCGCATCGACTGCAGGCGAAGTTGCCGAGTTTCCAGGACGCCGCCGCCGTGATCGTGGTCGCCGGAATGGAAGGGGCCTTGCCGAGCGTCGTCGGCGGTTACGTGGCGTGTCCGGTCATCGCGGTACCGACGAGCGTCGGTTACGGAGCGAGTTTCGGCGGCTTGGCCGCGCTGCTCGGAATGCTAAATAGTTGCGCGTCGAACGTCACGGTGGTCAACATCGACGCCGGATTCAAAGCCGGTTACGTCGCCGGACTCATTGCAAGAAACGGAAATCGACATTAAGGAGCCTCGAAAAACTCCGAAAACGAGCTGCGACCTGTGGTCGCAGTCCTAAAAAATCAAGAGATGTTTTCGATTCCAGAGATGCTCGGAGGGATTTTTTGAGGTTCCCTTAATTGTACTGTGCAAGTTGCAAAGCATCGAACACTGAACAAGGCTGGAGACTGTAGGCCGGAGACTGGAGTTCCCGGTTTCCAACCGTTCCCTCCGGTCTCCAGCCTCCAGTCTTGCGGCAGAATCAAGGTTGCATTCAC
>JAVBQW010000099.1:0-7050 GCA_031548665.1 Thermoguttaceae bacterium | reverse complement strand
ATCGGCGGGAACCCCGTCGAATTCAATGTGAAAAAGTTCCGACCACGTTTTGCCGTTATCACGGCTGACGGACAGGGCATTACCGGACGAAATCGCGACGCAGATTTCCCGTTCGAAATCGTCGACGCCGAATTTGCAATCGATGACGGGTTCCATACCGAATGGAGACTCGACCAGTGCCAAGGCGCGGGCGTTCGGACCGTGTGCGATGCGGCCTTTGTCGCCGACCATGACGACATTCCCGTCGACGGAATCGATGGCGTAAATCCGCGAAAAGCCGCCGACGTCTTCGAAGATCGGATTATTGATCAAAAACCAGTTCTCGACCATGCCGCCGCGCAGGGCGTTCATCAAGAGGTCGACTTCGTAACTGGTCGGCAGATAATCGCGGTAAATTCGACGGTTTTCATCGAGCGCGGCGATTCCGTTTGCGGCGTCTCGCATCCACGTCGATTGCGCAACGGGAAGTTTACCCTCATGATCGAGCGTCGCCACGCCGGTCATCGGATGGCGTGGGTCTTGATTGACCGGCGTCGGCCTGCCGAGCCAGGCACGCCGAACGAGATTTTCGTCACTGTGCCAATGAAATTCCGGGGCGGCACGTTGTGTCGACAAATCGCCGGACTGGAGCCGGTCGATCATATTCCACGGAAAACATTTCGGACAATAAACGTCCGGGGCATAAGGAAATCCGCCGCTGTCCAAGAGCGGGTTCCCGCCGTCGTTCAAATGTTCACACGGCGGCGGCAGTTCCTGACCGTCTTCGTAGAGATGGCAAGTGACCGGCAAGCTGAACGGCAGACCGAGGTTCGGTTTGCGTGACAGCACCCGATTCGCTTCATCGACGAAATCATCATGCGTTTGTCGAATATCGTCGATCTGCCGGTCGACTTTGGCATCGGTCTCGTCGGTGAATTCCTGGAAATCACCCTGCGATACCGTCGAAAACAGTTGAGCCAACGAAACCGACAGAATGATTTCGCCCCGGTCGGTGCCGATCAAAAACGACGAATTCCCGCTGCAACCGCATCGTACCGCCGAGGCGACCGGCGTTTCCGTATCAATAAGATCGAACGTCGTGCCGTCCGCCGTGACCGCCCCCTTGCCGGAAGCGGTGAACAAAACGAAGACGCCGCCGCCTGAAAAAACGCAAGTGATATTCTCGTTACCAAAAGGCGACTGAACGGTCTTCCACTCCCGGTTCTTGAGCCGGATCGCCGCCTTGCCTCCGGTCCCGACGGCGCACCACGCCCCGTTGCCGTCGTTGAACGCGATATCGAGAACAGTATCATTGCCAAAAATATTCGGGGCTTCCGACCACTGGAGTCCGTTGATGGTGTTGGCGAGTTTACCGTACTGACCGCCCGCCCAAAATTCGCCGTTCCCGAAATCGATGCAGCGCAGATGCCTTGCTGTAACGATATCGCCGGTCGTGTCCCAAACGAGCGGTTCCGGCGACGACCGATCGACGGTGTTGTGCCGGACCCGACAGGAGCGACCGGATGAATTGACGATGATCGTGATATCGTTTCCGGATGCGATGTCCGCGAAGTCGACGACATCGTAGACCTGAACCAGTTCGCCGTTTTCGTCCAGAATATCCTTTTCTTCTTGAAAGACATGCTGTCCCGGTTTCCACGAGCGCGCCGTGCCGTCACCGAGAGAGTAGGAATTGAACTCGTTGATGGCGATGATGAACGGCTTTTGATTCTTATCGTAACCACCGGCGAATCCGACGACCGCTCCCTTCGCAAACGGCGAGGTGCCAATACTGCGGATCGAGCGACCGTCGTGCGACCAGCAGATGGAGCCGCCGTCCGAACCTCCTTCGCTTCTGCCGCCGCCGAGAACGAAGCGACTGTGAAGGAACGCCGCCGCCAGCACACGTTGCGGATCAGCCAGATTCTGACGAAAAGGCGAGGTCGGCATCGACCACGATTTCGTCAGGTAGGACGAAAACGCCCGCGCGGCATTGTATCGGGGCGTTTTCAATTCGGGAAAAAGATCGTCCCGCCAACCTTCGGTCTTGTCTTCAAGATTGAGCGACAACGGTTTTTTGTGCAGAATGAATCGCCCCTCCTTATCCCGATACCGACCGCCGATACAGACGAGCCAATCACCGTCCAGCGTCAAATTACCGGAACGAATATGCTTCACTCGAACAGCACAGCATTCGCCGAGCGGAAGCGGAGTATCGGGGAACAGTTCGCATTTCGAGAGAATTCGGTTTTCGTTCTTTTCGCAATCGACATAGGCTCCGATGGAATCGACCGTATAGGAAACGACCGCTTTCGATTGATACCCCAACAATTCCGTGCCGCCAACGGCAAGGAATTCGACGGACAAACCGTCAGCGGAGCGTGCCAACGGAATCCCTTTGAAATTCTGTTTCATGAATCGCTTTTCCTGATTCACGACATGACATTCGACTTGTTCCGTGGTTCCGCTCGTGATTTGGCGGCGTGGCGTTCGTGTTTCCAGCGCCCCGGAGATCGGATCGATGTTCCAGAATGGCGTCACATGGTGTCCGTAAAACTGCGTCGTGCCGGAGATGCCGAGTTTGACCGGATTCGAGACGAAATATGCCGATTGCCCTCCAGCGACGATGATCTTGCCATCCTTGAGATACACCGGGCATCCGGCCAACGACTGGTTCGTGTCGGTCTTCGCCCACTGCTCCTGCTGGAAATCGTAACGCTGAACCGGATAGCGAATCCCTTCGTCGACATCCCCCGGCGAACAGACGAGCAGCGGTTCCCCGTAACCGTTATCGGCCATTACCGCACCGAAATTGTTCATCGCCACCGGGAGGCTTCCGAACCGCTCGGTCGAAACGGTTTTCCCTTCCACATGCAGCACATGAGCCGTTTTGAGACTTTGCTCTTCACCGCGCCCGCCGGGACAGACGATGAAGGTTTCCGGGATTTTTTTGATCGTACCGTCCTGCTGTTCTTCCTCACGTTCATGCTTGTACACGACGGCGGGGAACAGTTCTTTCGCATGGACGACGGGTTCGCCCGGCTCTAGACCGATAATAGCGTAACAGATTTACAAGCCGGGACGCAATGCGGGAACAATGAGACGTACCGGGCCGGACTCCGCCGACTCCAGATGATCGATGGTTCCCTTGATCTGTTTGGCGTAAAGATGGCTTCGCTTCTTGACGTCGACGCGGACACAGGTCGGGCCGAAGACGATCCCCTGACCGAGATGCCTCGACGGGATTGTTCCCTGAACGACGCAAAGGATTTCCTCGTCGGAGCCGGTCGGCTGCTTGCCGGTGATTTCGATTCCGGCGTTCAAGGCGAATCGAAGCTGCTGGTCGGGAAAGCGGTTTTCATGGAGCGTCTTTTCCGCAACGAGAACCCCGAACGCCGGGACGGGATGAAACAGGTTGTTCCGTACCGTGACGGCACCCGATCCCGGAAATCGATTTCGTTGCGACAGATCCGTATTCGCGTCTGTCCCATTGATCCGTTCGACGGTCTCGCAGACGGTGTTCCAATCGTTCAAGCCGATCTGCATCGCTTGACCGCTCACGGCGCGGGTCAGTTTACGTTTCTTCATAACGACAGTCCGAGTGCCGTGAAATCGGCGTAGTAATAGACCTGTTCGGCATAGACGCAGAGCGGGGCGACGACGGTCATTTTTTCGTCCGAGAATTCAAGAGTTTCCGTTCCGGGATCGGCTCCTTCCTCGTCGTCGGACGGGTCGGGATTCTTGTCTTCGTCGGTCGACTCCCTCTTTTCGCTGTAAGCCCAGGCGTAATCGTGGCCCCGCTTTGAAAAGGGACCGAGTCCGGCGATGTATTGATTCGTGACGTTGGGCGATCCGCGAAATTCGTAACTGATGTCCCAATAGATTTTGGGCGGCTTTTCCTCATCCCCTTCGTCGTCGTTTTCTTCCTCGTCCTCTTCGTAACGACTATTCACGTCGGCGCCCATGAACAGCCATTCTCCCGCTTTGAATCCGAGGAAGGGTTTGCTGTTCACCTTGCCGGTCATGCTCAAGAGCAGCCGCTGATAGAAAGGGTTGACCCGTTCGTCGGGAACAGAGAGAGCGACCGTACAGTTCAATGCGGGAACAACCTTTTCGCAGCCTTGAAACGATCCGTTCTCGAAATTGATTCCGTTATGAAAATTGATCGGCTTGCCCGGTTTCGTGCAGGGAACCATGATCGGGTTCCCGCTGGCGTCCGGGATCTGTTCAGTTTTGATCCGATCCTCTTTTTTGTATCCCTGATCGTAACGTTCCTGTTCTTCTTCCGGCGTATCAGTCCAGAGATCGGCGTCCTTCCAGTCCTGCGGCGTTCCGTTCGGAGCGACCCAACGGAACTGGTAAACCGGAACGGGTCGGGCAACGGCCTGTACGGTACGGATGCCGCGAGTGATCTTGGCGGTACCACCCTTCGTCGAGAACGAGATTTCAGGCCGTTCACCCCGCAATGCTTTTTTGTCACGCTTCCCGTAGGAGGCCGTCCCTTCCCAAAGAAAGGCGCCGGGAACCCCTTCGTCAAGCGAAACGTTCTTGACGATCAGGCGACCGAGTTGAGGGAAATTCGCGTACACGAACGACGACAGTGCGGCATACGCCACATCCTCGTTGTCGGTCCCGGTGATCTTGAAACGCTTATTACGCTCCGTGGGACTTCGCTCGCCCGACAGTTGGGCGCCGTAGGTTTCTTTGACGTTGATGGGCATTCCTCAGTCCTCCTTCCACGGTATTCCTTTGAATTTCAAGTTACGCAAAAGAGCGGTCTGGCTGCGAAGCTCCGTCAGTTGATCCTCGGCGATGCCGTCGTTGAGACCGCCGATTTCAAAGGCGCTGAACGTACCGGACGACTCCATTTGTCGCCAAGCAGCGTACCAGGCGTCGAGTGATGCTTGACGCAGACATGGTATAAATTTACAATTAAAGCAATTCGATATTGCTTCAATTTTCATAAAACCGCAGTCACATGGAAATTCGACAAATAGCTGTTTCATCTTCTGGCTCAATGGTTGCACTTGGTGCTTTTGAAAAACACGTCAGAATCGTCGATCTTTCGACGAAGAAGACGCAAGCCGAATTTGAAACCATCCTCGATTACGGTGGTCGCCGGATGGCGATCCATGAAAACGGCAGTATTTGTGTTTGCGGTTGCTGGGAAAGGCATGGTATTGTCGGTTATTCGGGAAGAGATGGAGCGATCCTTTGGCAACGTCAAGACTTAAAGAAGCTACAACGGCTTCGCCCGCTAATTACTGACCCGGATAGATTGTTCGCAGAGTTTGAAAAAGGGGCTTCGTACATCATAGACTATAAAAGCGGTCGAACCATCAACTATCTTCCAAGAATCGAGGATTATTCCGAAAGCGCTTATGAACCAATCAACTTACAGGAAACAAGTAAGCACTTCACTATTGTTGGGCGAGACGAGCAAAAAACAATATGCCGTATGGCACGCCAGTCGTTCGGTACACTTGAAGTCGCATTTGGTCCGAAAAGCGTGTGTATTTCCGAAAGTGGCAAGCCATTATGTTGTTACGATACAAAATCTGGTCGGCCAAAATGGGTTGTTGATTCAAAACCCAATGAACACGCTTTACGACTCCATTTCAACAAAACAATGAATCGGTATCTGGGCGTGTTTTGGCCCTATGATAAGGGCGGAGCCGAGACACTTAAAATCATTCACCCCGATACAGGACTGATTGAAGATTCGGTGTCTTTCCCAAATATGATCGAGTCTGCTTTTGCCTTGGCGGGAGAAGTTCTCATCGGAATTCATATTGTTTCAAAAAAATACTACATCCGCCTCTACAATATTCGGACAGGAAAAACAGAAGAGCTATCTTGATACTTGCCGGTATCGATGTCGATCACGGACACGCCGAGTTGTTTCAGCTTCCGCTGGATATCGTCGTCGGCGAAGTTCGTCAGGATTCGCCGGAACGCGGTTCCCGCCTGCGACGCTTTGATACCATAGTTCGACAAAGAACCGATGATCTTCGACGTCTCTTCCAGCGTCAGGCCGTATTCCTTGGCGATCGGCGCACAATAACTCATCGAAAAACCGAGGTCTTCGAGCGTCATCGCCGCACCGTTCGCCGCCGCGACCAGCACGTCGCATACGCGCGTCATTTCGCTGGCGGGAAGTTCGAACGAATACATCGTGTTGACCGCCAGTTCGGTCGCCTGCGCCAAATTCGTTCCCGTTGCGCGAGACAGATCGAGCATCGCACCGATGGAATCGTCGATCATCGTCGGACTGAATCCGGCGCGAGCAAGTTCGAGCATCGATTCGGCGACTTGGACGGCGGAAAACGACGTGGTACGACCGAGCCGTTTCGCTTTGGCCGTCAGCATGTCGAACTCGTCGCCGGTCGCGCTGACCGCCGCCTTGACCGCCCGCATCCGGTCGTCGAAGTCGGCGAACGTCTTGACCGAAATCGCAAACGGAATACTCGCGGCGAGTCCGAGCGTTCCGAGCCGTCGCCCGATATTCTGGATTTTAGTGCCGAATTTGCGGATTCGCGCTTCCGCTCGACGCAGCCCACGCACGAGCATCGTGTCGTCCGCGAACAGTTCCACGAACGCACGACCCGCACGAATCCCTGATGTTGTTGCCATGAATCAATCCTTGAAAAATGAGAAAATCGATCTTGACAATTTCACAACATTGTGAATAATAGAGGTAAAGCCTGAATGTTATCCCGACCGTTTTTCCATGCCACAAACCACGCTTGTCATTTATCAGGAATCGCCCGGAGATGTTCCGCTGGTCGATTGGCTCGCCTCGCTTTCGGAAGAAGCGAGAACGAAATGCCGTTTGAAAATTCGGCGGCTTGCCGAACTCGGCCATGAACTGCGGCGTCCGGAAGCCGATTATTTGCGGGACGGCATTTACGAACTCCGGGTCGGATACTGTGGGACGAATTATCGTATGATGGGCCAAGTCTCAGCGACTGGGCAGACAGTTTTTTGACGGTTGTTTGACAAGCATAATCGCGACAAAATTATATTTTTCGCATTTTCATTCCTTGAATTTCCTTTTGGGAAAATGATATT
>JAVBQW010000168.1:0-8704 GCA_031548665.1 Thermoguttaceae bacterium | reverse complement strand
TGAGCTTGACGGCTTGCTCGCGGACTTCTTCGGAGTATCGCGGCGGCGCGGACGACTTCGTTGACTTTTTCGGCATGACTGTTTCTCCTTTCGCGGTATTTTACCAAAGGCTAAACTGTCCGAAAAGATTGGGACGCGTCAGTCAGGCTTGTTTCGTTGGCAATGCGGGTGTGGTAAAGGTCTTCGCCACGACCGGGCCGAAAACGGTCGCGGAGAAAAAAGCTTAAACGTCCTTTCAGCCATGAAATCAAACATCCCAAACCGAGAAAACGATCCAGTGGTCTATCCTTCTGCCTGCCTATTTCAACTAGATAACTGTAGAAATCACCTTGCCATTCGTCGTTATATGTTTGACCGAAGCGATTCCTGTAAAGGTACTGCGCGGTCTTGGAAATATGCGGCCAAACATTCTTGCCGTAATGTTCGGCAGCTTTTTTTTGTTTGTCGCAAAGAGCAACGCAGAGAACGAGGTCGAAAAGCGGGTTACCGCCGAGATTATCGCCGTTCGGTCGTTTTTCGTTTTCGAGATTGGCGACGACCTCCGTGTGGGAGCGGTCCCGCCCCGTCGACTCCCAATGATGAATCAGGCAATTCCAAAGCCGAAAAACGAGCGGATCGGTTTCCGCGAGTTGCGGTAGTGGGGTTTCGTCCCGCACTTGCGGAGCGTGTTTGTCATTCCAGCTGCGTATTACTCCGAGTGCTTTATCGCAACCGGTTTCCCACGGCGTCCAGTCGGAATGTTTTTGCACCCACTCCGGACAGTCCTCCAGCGTGTGACGTTTTGTTTCGTATTGATTCATCTCGCTACTTTTTGTCTCGTACCATTTCTCTTGTCTGTACAACCCACCCCACGCAGTCGCGCAACTGGGGTTTCGCGCACCCCATTGATGGGGTTATCGAGAATATTTTCAAGTGTTCGGCAACCGCCATACCAAAGTTTCATACCGGGTTGTTTGTAGAACCAATCTTTTTCGCTCATGAATAGGTCGGTCATGTCAATGATGGGAGCCGATGTGAAAGTGTATCAGCTTGAAGAGCCGACCTAAAACGTGAGTGTGTTGTTATACGCCGTCAGGCAGCAAATGATTAAGTATAAAAAGAATCTCCAATCCCACTTGGGCTCAGAAGCGAAAAGAGTACCCGCTTGAAACGTCAAAACATAACCAATGGTGGACCGGACAAACAACGGGTTATCGTTGCTGCAACATGTAATAATTGGAGCAACGGCAACTAGAGTTATAGAGAACAATGACCAAATACTCATTTTATTAATGTATATTATTAATGAAATTGTCACATAAATTGTCATCCAGACGCATGTTGCCGCACACCACCAATTCGGAGAAGAAAGAAGACAGGGAGGCAAAACGCCGAAAACAAATCCGAAAACAATTACTTTTTCTTTTTTGCGAACATCTTGATAAGCAGGGGATATAAAGACCAATATACAGATAGCGACCGCTAGAAAAAGCATATGGACTGGAAAGTATTCATTCGTCTGAAGCCAATTCTGTATTTTCGTTGTCACTGGCACGTCGAGTGACGTTTCATGTGCGATGTGGCGGCGTACCTGTTCACGATCGTCTACATAGATCGCATCATCCAGTGACAAGGTCGGTTTCGGTCCCGTTTCCTTTGGATAAGTGTCGGGAATATCGTCCGCGTTCCAAACAACGGGAAGTTTGGCTTCCCGTAGGCGTTGCCTTTTTGGCGTGGTCGTCGTAATCGAAGAACTCGACATTGGCGGACTTGCCTTCTCAATAATCCTTTTCCAGCGAAGAAAATGGGTGTCGTTCGGAGCCAATGCCAAAGCATTATCAATGGCCTGCATTGCCTTATTATATTCCTCTTTTTCGAAAAGCTCAATCGCCGACGTAGCGTAGCCAACTGCCTTGGTACGGTTTTCGTCCTTTTTTTTGCGATTTTCACTCTCCTTGTTGCGTTTTTTCAACTCCGAGGAAAATTCGAGCAATTGTTCGAGTAATTGTTTTTCGCTCAAAAAATCCTGATAGCTCGGCATGATTTCAAGAGCCTTGGTGATTGCCGCCAATGCGTTATCGTACTCTTCTTTCTGTCGATGTACAAGCGATTGTTTATATAACCTATCGGCTATTTGCCTGTTTTCGCGGCTAACTCCGTCAATCAACAGATCGTCGCGTAAAATAAAATTCGTACCTTCCCAGTTCCAATACGGAACCTGGTCTTGTTTGAACTTTGCTTTGACAGAATCTCTTGTCTTCTTATGGACATATTCATACAAACCAGCAATTGTAACAACACCATCCTTGGCTGCTTCTCCTGCCAACCCCTGAATAAGATAATGCGTAAAGACACCGTGATTTAACTCCGCATCTTCGAAACTCCTTTCACCGGCGCTGCAACTGAAAATTGCGGTCATACCTTTGGGTATCGACTCTACTTTTCCGAGAGATTGTACGCCAAACGATGCCGTTCTAGTCGGATCGTTTCGACAGGCATCAACTATCAGCCACTTAAACTTGGCGGACGAGCTTTTCAAGTCGTTCAAAACCCTATTGAGGGACACACAACTGTTGGCCAGATCATCATGCCTTGCGTCTTCCGGACAAAAATACTGCCCCGTATCGTTTTGGGTTCCATGACCGGAAAACATGCAAATGACAAGATCGTTTTCATTGACTTTGGCCAGCAACTTATCAAGCTCCGCAATAATTTTCCTTTTTTCAGGTCGCCTTTGCGGGGCCTCCCGAGAAGCCATAACAATTATATTTTTCCGGTTTGAAGCCAAAACTCTTCACTAATTCTTTCTGCCAGGCTTGTACGTCTGTGACGGTATAAGTCAGCGTAGGGAATTGGTTCGCCTGTTCGTATTCGGTCACACCGACCAAAATCGCGAATTTTTGGCCGGTGGGTTTTTCGACAGGCTTTTCCTCGGTAGAACGCTTTTCAATGCGTATGTCCCGCTCCTGTCCAAACAAGACTGGAAACACTATAACTGTCAGAACAAAGAATATCAGCGTTCTCACGGTTTTCATATTTCTTGTGGGTGAAAAAGCATTTGCGAAACATACGAGTCAAAACCACGAATTCGACTCGCATTATAGCGACATTTGTTTCACTTTTCTACGGTTTCAGTACAAGTCCCGGTGACAATTCGTCCTGTTCGACCACCGTTTGTCTGGCTTGCGGGCGGAATTTCTGATTGTACTGCGTCACTTTCTCTTTGAGCGGTTTTTTGATATCCTTGTGCGTCATGTTATGAGAGCCGTTTTTGACCTCTTCAATCAGGTAATGGGTCATCACACTCAATTTTCCATCCTCGCGTTCCCAGGACAGTTCTTCCCCAGTGGAAGAGGAAAGCACGGCCAAACCCTGTTGCCCCAGCGCCTTCGATCCGGCGAAGTTCGTGAAACAGAAACGGAAGGCGAGAGCGTTCTCATCGGATTCGGTGTCGGCCCCCAAACTCTTGGCCCGTTTCGACATGCCCCCGCTGTAACAGGAGTCAATGATAAAAAAGAACTTGCGTCCGTCGAGCCTCTGCACCCATTGGCCGAACGGACCTTCCTGGATCATCGTGCTTTCGGGATTGTTTTTTTCGCCGTCGAAAGGAACCAAATACGTCGTATAGGGCCGATCACCGGATGTCGCGGAGTAGCGTCCCCCGTGTCCGGACCAATAGACGAAAATAATATCGCCCGGTTTTGTCGTGTTTGGCAAGTCGATGCAAAATACCTCGCGAATTCTTTCACGGGTTACATTCTCGTCCGTTAAAACAATGCAGTTGTTCTCTCGAACGCCGCACTGATCTGTGAGCAGCTTCGCGACAGCTCGCGCATCTTTGGAGGCCGCTTCCAACTGCGGAATACTTGCGTCGTGATACTTGCCAACACCGACACAGACGGCATACCGTGTGTCTTTCGAAGATACAACCGATCTGCCGGACCTGGAATAACTTGTATAAACGACTTCGTGCGCCGCAAAATCCGGCAGTCCGGCAGACGGTTTCCATTCACTGAGAAGGTCTCGTGAACCTCCCAGCTCTTTGCTGAACGCTCTGGAATCGGCATCGCTCAATGCGGTCGCCGGAGCTTTCGTGAACTTGCCCAGATCGACGGATTTGAGCTTGCGGTCCGTGACGATCGCCTTGATTCTTTCACGACCGAACGGCGGCGTTACGCGAAACTGAAAATCCGCGTCTGGGTCCGGATACAAAACCGTCTTGTTCGGCACGATTCGATTGTCCCGCTGAAATTCACTTGGAATCAACAGCGTTTCCTTTCCCATTTCGGAAACGTGAATCAGGTAGAGATATCCCTCGCGACTCGTCTTGACGTGAACCGTGAGAAGATCGTTTTCTTCATAGCATCGGTCACGTCGGTCGACGTCGACCCGAACGGAAAAGGATGCGTAATCGTTTTCGATGTATCCCATTACGGGCTTTTTTTCCGAAACAATACCACGGGCTTTGGATTCCACCCGAGACTTGAACGATTCTTCAGCATCAAGCCTGACGGTATAAATCACACACGAAAGACCGACAACGTATAAAATAATATTTTTAGGTTTCATGTTTTTTCTCTGTGATTGAATAACGTTCGTCGAAAAACAAATTCGCATAAACCTATTTGGCCGGACCAACGTAAATAACCTCTTCGTCTTGGGAAAAACGGCCAAGTATTCTCCTCAAGAGCGATGATTCGGGATTGGGCTTTCCTTTGACTTTTTCGGTGCTTTTGATCAAAACATCCTGTTCCGCCGGAATAACTCGCATCAGCAGTTCACCCCAGTCGAGAATACGTTTTTTCGTGGCGAATTCCGCCGTTTGTGGTTTTATCGCAAATTCGCCGGTAAAGCGGAGCGGTTTTTCCGTAACGATTCCCTTGACGCGGTAATTGCCGTAAGGCTTCGTCAATCGCCATTGATAGGAGGCGTTCGGATTCGGAACGGTAAACTGCTTGTCGGCTTCGATTCGGTTGTCGTCTTCCGGCTGCGGATAGAGCACGGAAAGCCGACCATCCGGCGCGATGCCGAAAAGATATAAATGTCCCGTCGCCCTGGAAATACCATTGATTTTCAGTAGTTCGTTTTCCGTGAATTTACCGCCGAACGGTTCCACGCTGATGTCGAACACGAAATCGGAGATTTTTCCTTCGAGCAGCGGCAATAATTGCGAAAGCGTCAAGTAGGATTCCGTTTCGGGATCGCTCGGAACGTCAACGGGGGCCAACACCGGCATCGTTTCGGAAGTCGGTGGCGGAGGCGTAGAGGAACGACCAAGCAGTTTACGGACGAAATCGTAGTCCAATTCGGGATTCGAGGAACGGACAACGTATGGAAACCATGCGAAATCGGGGTGATTCTTGGTACTTTCTCCGATCCATTTGCCTGTGCCCATGACGACCGAATCGCCTCGCATTTCCACTTGAAAGCTGTAGCGCTGGAAAACCCGCTTCAGACCGACAAAATCTTTATGAACAGCGTCATCGGCAAACCAAATCGAGAGCGTTCCTTGGTGAATTGGACTTCCCGCACGAATCGGCGAATAATCGATGCGATAAGCGAAAGCCGGATAATTCCAGACTTCCGGACCCGGCTCAATGTCTAGAACGATCGGTACACCCTGTTCCTTGATATGTCGTCGCAAGACCATCCAAAGCTCATCTGGCGCGATGTCTTGTGAATCTTCATTGCCGACGCCGTCCCCAAAACGGTCGCCGTAAAAGTTCGCAACGTCGTCGTCGTGACAGACTGCAAGTAATCCTTTCTGGTCGCCGACCGTCAGGTGTCGATTCTCGAACACAACCGTTTTTTTCGGCTCCGGCTCCATGACGGAAGAAGCGGCCCAACCGTGACACAATCCGAACCAGCCGGGATAATTGAGGTTCGACGGATTTTTCGCGCGTTCCCACGGCGCAGACCGACGACCGGCCAGAACGTCGTATTTGCCAAGTGGTTCGAGTATTTCGCCCTTGGAGGACGGCCACCAATAACCGGACCAGACGTCCGTCGTGACACGTCCCTCTTCCGTCGCTCCATGAGATGACAAAGCCGTGCATATAAAGGTCGCGGCAACAAACAATGTCACGAAAACGTTTCGATGTCGTTTCATGGCCGCTCCTTTACTGTTGAGGGTTGGTGACACGGATTAAGCGGGATTCACTGCTGCCGTTATTACTGTACACAGGCCAGGGGGAACCGGGGGCCCAAACCTGCCGAACCTGATTCTTGGAGCCGCCTTGGAGTTCGACTTCGACGGCATCCGTGAAATCAACCGGCAAGTCGAGCGATTTAGCCCCGGCGAATTTTTTCTTTTGTTCTTCGGAGACCGGCTTGACCGACTGGTTAATTTTGTATGTGAAACTCGATTCGCCGATATTTTTGACCCCCGGCGGTCCTTGGAGTACTTGATAGGCCATTCCGTCGATGTCCTTGCTTCTGTTGCCTTGGGTGAAAAGCGGCATGTCCAGCGGCAGACTCGGAATCGCACCGAGAACCGCCGTCGATTGGCCTTGGGGTACTGAATAGGTTTCAGTAAAGCTGCGCCACTGTCCTTTCACCAACGTCAACGTTGTCAACCGCATTAGCATTCCCGAATGCTTGTCGACCCAAATCGAAACACGCGGTTGTCGATCCGATTTGTCGTTACAGCGAATCGCAACCTCGAAACAATCCCGGTCGACGATTTTCGTTTCACCGACAACCGTAAATACCCAAGCGACCGGAGTGGCTTGCTTTTGCACGGAACCTTGTTTTTGAAGGTTAGCCGTTTCGACCGTCCAACTTGTGCCAATCTTCCAATTCGGACCGATATTGACGAAGGTTTGCCCCTGCCGTTGTGTTTGCTGCTGTTGACTCTGATTCTGTGACGGCTTTTGAATATGTTGCTGCGTTTGTTGTTGCCGACTCTGAATTTGCGACGGTTTTTGAGCTTGTTGTTGCGTCTGCTGCTGACTTTGATTCTGGATTTGCCGTTGCGCCGTTTGTTGTCCTTCCAGTTGATGTATCTGATTGAGGATTTGATCCTGGCTGATCGCTTCCTCGGCGGCGTTGGAAAGCGATGCCGATGCGATGAAGAATAGCATCGACAAAATATGCGTAAGTATTTTCATGGTTTCCCTTTCGAAATCGACGAAGTTTACGTGTCAAAATTGCGACCAAAAACCGGAAGGGTGGTTGCCCTTCCGGTCAAAGAAGTGGACTACCGAGCGTCGCCGGGGGCGGAAGGAATGTCCTTCGATTGGAGGAGATCTCCCTTGCCGGAACCGTTCTTGCCGCTCGTTTTTTTGGCGGCGAAGTTTTTCAGGTATTCGTCGACCTGTTTCTCCGTGGCCGGGCTCCCTTGTGAAGCGGTTTCGTGGAGAATTTCCTCAATGGTCCGAACCGGATTTTCCTTGATAAGAATTTGATTCCCTTCGAGTACGGCGTTGCTCTGAGCGATCATTTCAAGTCCTTCGGCACTGGTCGCTTGCGAACGGAATATCTCACGCCGGGCGGCAAGCAACGCGATTTGCGACTCGGTTTTCTCGACACCGACAACGAGCTTTTGGATTTCCTTTTCGGCGACGGCGGAAACCTTCGTGATATCCACGATGGATTCCTTGAGACCGTTGACCTGCGCGAGCGTCAGGGAAATCTGAATGCGAAGCTGTGATTCGGTGTACTCTTTTCCATGAATGTCGACAGGAAACACTCCGGCGGTAATTGTTTCAGCGAAGTCGGCGGCCAGTTTTTCTCCCTGTTCGAGCAATTTGGTCTTTTCGGACAGTTTTTTGGCCAGTGTTTCCATTCGAAGCGTCAGATCTCTCCGGGTCTTTTGGAAGGTCTTGAGGTCGTCCTTCAGCTTGGCCTCCACATATTGCGAGTAGCCAACAGGGTTGCGGTCGATCTCTTCCTGTGTCCACATCGTCGGAGGCTTGGGATTTGTGGATCCATTATCAGGACGGTGGATGTTAATGTTCCAACCCCCTTGAATGGACAGCCCGGCAACGCCAGCAAGCAGTAGAACACACACGATAAGCAGAGTAATAAGGTTTTTCATTGTTTTTCTCCTGAAAAAATGTTCGTCTTGGAGGCGGGTACTGTCCTGCCTTCACTATTAAGCTGCACAGAGAAAGGCGATTTTGCCGAAATCAGGAAAAAACTTTGAAAATTTTTCGGAAGATTCAGAAGCCAACACATCTGCAAGGAACCACGTTATGGCGAAACGACACATAAATTCCACGCTGGTGCGTCGGGTTCGTTGGCTTTTTCTTACGAACAAAGGATGGGCTGCATTCATCACGTCTGTTAGACATCGTGTCCACCAGTACCATACCGGTCTTGATCTTACTTGGAGGATGGAAAGACTCGGCGAGAGCTGTTATCGGGAGACTGACCAGGGCGCCATGAATCAGCACTGGATTGATAAGGACGAGCGGGACGGCGAACTCTATCCGGATTGGATTCTGATCCAGATGATGCGTTGGGAACAGTTGTGTTTTCACTAATTTTGGCAACTTCAATCTTCAACACGTCGCAAATCCAACCGCTCCCCCAACCATCTTTTTGAACATTTTTGAACCATATCAAAACTTGATAGTTGTCATGGGTGCTCGCATAAATTGATGTTTTCTGTTTGGCGTCAATCTGCTATGATACGGCATCGTGCTTGATCGGAATCGTTCATTGTTCATTGTTCATTGTTCAAGGAGGTCGCCATGTCGACAAAAATCGTTTCGCAAACGGA
>JAVBQW010000169.1:0-5103 GCA_031548665.1 Thermoguttaceae bacterium | reverse complement strand
AGGCGTTGTCAACCGTTTGCACACTCTTTAACTTGCGGCGATGCAAAGGGTTGGAAAATTTACTCTCTAGGTCCCCGCCTGCGCGGGGATGACGATATCTTTCCTATTTTCACGAAGCTCAATTCGCTAACTTTGTACTACACTGTTTAGCCCCGTTGGGGCTGAATTCGAAACACTCGATCACCCCTTTTTCGCAAACGCTTCCAGTCGTAGAGTCCCTCGAAAATCCGTCTCAACGTCGCCGGGACCGGGGGACCGGGACCGGGGGACCGGGACCGGGACCACAGGTCCCGGCTCTCGGCTCTCGGCTCTCGGCTCTCGACGCCGACGTGACGTTGGAATAGAATGAGACGATCGAAATAATGGGCCGATATCCGGCTCAATGCCTCAACCCCGTGATTGCCATGAAACATTTATTTTTTTTGCTGTTGCTTTGCACCGCTCTGCCGCTGGTCGCGGCAGAACACAACATCCTCGTCGTGACCGGCGGACACGGTTTCGACAATCCGAATTTTTTCAAGATCTTCGACGAGATGCCGGGAATCCGTTACGACAAAGCGGAACTTCCCAAAGACATGGATCTCCTCGCGCCGGGGTTGGAAAAGAAATACGACTTGATCCTGTCGTACGACATGAACAAGTTTCCGACCACGGAGGAGCAGCGGACGAATTTCGCCAAGCTGATCGAATCCGGGATGCCGTTGGTCGCCATGCATCACAGCGTTTGCGGGTACGATGATTGGCCGTTGTACCCCAAAATGATCGGCGGAAAATATCTGCACAAACCGACCGTGATCGACGGGAAAGAATATCAACCGGCGAAGTACAAACACGACCTCGACATGAACATTGAAGTTCTCGACAAGGAGCATCCGATCACCAAGGGCGTCGGCAATTTCACAATTCACGACGAAGGATACAAGAATTTGTACATCAAACCCGGCGTCAATCTTCTCTTGAAGACCGACCACCCGGACGCGACGCCGGAGGTTGCGTGGACGACGCGGTACGGCAAGGGACCGATCTTCGCCATCGTGTTGGGGCACGACGCCAAATCCTATGAAAATCCTGCGCTACGAAAACTTCTCGCTCAAGGAATCGATTGGGCCGTTGACGTCGCGACAACGGGGCGGAACACCGAACCCGCTCCCGGAAAGCAGGTCGTCCAATCCGCCGATCTTCCGGCCAACACGGTGTTTCGGCTCCGGAAAGGCGAAGTGGAACGCAAAGCCGAGAAATCACGGCGAGACGCTCTCACCAAGGAACAACGCGACGCCGAGGACAAGGAACGCCGCCTGAAATCGTTCGAGGAAGCGAAGAATCCGAAACCGCTCAGCGACACGGAACAGCAGACGATTTCCTATTGGTTGTTCCTCCCGAACGATTACGCAACGAAAACGACAAAACGTTGGCCGCTGCTTCTCTTTCTCCATGGTTCCGGCGAACGCGGCGACCTGATCGATAAAGTCAAGGTTCACGGACCGCCGAAGCTGCTCGACGATCCGGCGAAGGCGAAAGACTGGCCGTTCATCACGGTGTCGCCGCAGTGTCCGGACGGAAATTCCTGGTCGCCGCTCCAATTGGGCCTGTTGCTGGACGAACTGGAGAAAATGTACAACATCGATCGGAACCGAGTTTACGTCACCGGATTGAGCATGGGCGGCTTCGGAACCTGGAGCCTGCTTTATCATTTCCCGGATCGCTTCGCCGCCGGAGTACCGATCTGCGGAGGATTCGATCCCGCCGCCGCCGAACGGTTCGTCGATGTTCCGATTTGGGTTTTTCACGGAGCGAAAGACAAAGCGGTTCCCGTGTCGATGAGCACCGATCTCGTCGACGCGATCAAAGCGGCCGGTGGGAAACGGATCAAGGCGACCATCTATCCCGATCTCGACCACGATTCATGGACCGTGACGTACGAAAATCCGGGGTTGTATCGTTGGTTGCTCGAACAAAAGACGGAATCGAAAACGCCGGAGTATCGGCCGAATGGGAAGAAGCGGTTAATTCTTGTCCGTCCGGGATTTCGACGATTGCTTCGCACGCCGTAAGGCGTCGGCGACGCCGCCAGAGTCCGACGGCTTTTCCGGCTCGGTTTCCGGAGGCTTGACAACCTTTGATTCCATCGGCGACGGTTTTTCCACGGGGATTCCGGATTGCTCCATCGCTTTCTTTCGTTCTTTTCGCAACGAAAGTTGACGGAACAGCGACACGGCCTTGTCCTTTGAAACATCGTCCAGCGGCGTGGAGCGGTCCCGTTCCGGAACTTGCCGGGGCTTGCCGGCCAGGCGTTTCGCCCAAGCGGAGAGCCAACCGGTTCGGCGTTGGAAAATTTCCGCGACGAGAAGGCAAATCGCAACGTAAAGCAGCCACGGCGAGATGTCGAAATATCGCGGAACCTTCGGGATGTCCTTCCACATGCCGGGCAACTCGATGCGTTCGACGCCGTTCGTTGCCGACGCGAGATATTTTAGAGCATCTCGACCTTTTCCGGGACCGGCGGGACGAAATTCCGGCGAGTACGGCAGACAAACCGGCGGCAAGGTAAACGGTTTGACGTCGCCCTGATCGACAAGCAAGACGGTCGCCTGCACGGTTTCGCTGCCGGTCAACGGCACCGTGACGCCGAGCTTTTCGGGTTCCAGCCAGCGCATGGGAAGTTTTTCCGCGACGATTCCGAGTCCCGGCGTCTGTTTCAGTACGGTAACGAGCGGCAGCGTGTCCAGCGACGCCGCTTCCCGCTCCGGATCGAGATGCAGTTGAATCCGGCAGCTTCCGTCGTCGAGTTGCTGCGTGAGCATCATGTTATTCGGCAGCGTCTCCATTCGGCCCGCCGTCCAACGGCCCATGCTGGCGAGCATCGACGTGTACCGGTCCCACTCCGCCATCGGCCCCGTGAACTTGCCGTCGACTTGGCCCGTATAACAGAGGACGCGGCCGAGTCCCGCCTGCCACGAAGCGACGATCGGAGCCTTGTAATCGTCGTCGGAAATCGCCGACGGCAAGGCTCCGGATTTCAGATAACATAAATTGTATCCGCCCAACTCCGGCGGGTTGACGAAGGCTTGGCCCGTGAGCGTCAACATGCCGCCGGTAAAATGGAACGGCGTCTTTTCCTCGATAAACGTACTCCGCGAGATCGTAAACGTATCCTGTGCGAAAAGTCGCGGCAAGTCGTTCGGCTGCTCCGTGAAATAGATGCTGCCGCCGCCGACCCGGGCGATGTCCTTGCAGAGTTGCGCCGTGACACCGTTCTCGGTTCCCAGAGCGATCACGCTGCACGTCATCCTGGCCTTCTTGCACGATTCCAACAGCTTGACGTAGTCGCCGGGTTCCTCCGTGTCGTCGGCGTCCGTAAACAGGATGACGTGTTTCGTCTGGGCTTCCGCCTTCGAAAGCTGCCGCGTTGTTTCGAGCAGGCCGACGTAAACGAAAATTCCGCCGCCGCCGGGACCGACACGGAGAATCGTGTTCCGGTCGGCCTTCGGATTCGTGTTTTTCTTCAGCGGCAAAACGTCCATCGGCCGCGTGTCGCAGGTCAAGACGACGATTTCGTCCATCGGAGTCAGGATGTTGAGAACTTCGGCCGCTCCGAGGTTGGCGAGATCCATCTTGATCTTGCCGCCGGGAACCATCATTCCCATGGAGCCGGAACAGTCCGTCAAAATTCCGATCGCGACCGCCAATTTTCGATGTTCCTTGCGAAGTTCCATCGAAACCGGCAGCACGGCATCCAGCGGCGATTGGTAATACCCGCCCAAAGCGTACGAATTCTTGCCGCCGGACAGCATCAGGCCGGAACCGGTTTCCTTGATCCACTGCGCGATCAGTTCCATGCCGTAGGAACCGATCTGCGAGGACGGGGCGTTTTCCAGAATGATACCGGAGTACCGGCTAAGGAGGGGGAGCCCCCAAGTCAAGTTGTCGCCGTTTGAAATTTCCGTTTCGACACCGGCCTGTCGGAGAACTTCGGCAAATTGCGATTTGACGGTTCCGCCGCCTTCGAGCCGCTGCGCGATCAGGAGCAACGGTTTCGTTCCCTCGACGCCGACCAATTTTCGAGCGATATTATTTTCCGGAACGGGATCTTCCGACGACCCTCGAACGCGCAGCGTGCAGTCGATTGCTCCCGGCTTTCCGGCCTTGAGAAAAAACTCCAACCGGTTGCCGCCTTGACTCATGCTCCGTTTCGCGGAACCGACGATCTGGCCGTTACGGAGCAGTTCATATTCGACGTCCTGTGAGGTCGGAACCTGCACCCAAGCGACGATCTTGAAGACTTCATCCGGCAAGACACGATCCGGGGCTTCGAGGGAAAGCACCGCGACGTCGCCGACGGCGGGGCGTTCCATGACGCGGTAATCGACGGCGATTTCCCGTTGAACGAGTCGGGAAACGAGCCGACTCGGATTCTCGCCGGTCCAGCGGCCGTCGGAAAGAATCAGGAGCCGCCCCTTGTCGCCGACGGGAATCAGCGACAACGCGTTTTCGATCGCTCCGGCAAGATCCGAAGAGTCGGGATGCTGTTCGCCGACGAATTCGCCGAACTTCCCGGCGGCGGCTCCCGTTGGAAGACGTTCCGGAAACGTTTTTTCACCGAACGAGACGACTCCGAGCCGATCCTCTCTGCCGATGTGGTCGAGCAGCAGATTGATCGCATGTTTCTGGGCGTCACGAGATTCCGACGGCATCGAACGGCTGCGGTCGGCAACGACGACGATCGTTCCGCTCCGGGTCGGCAGCGTGATCAGCGGCCCCGTCATCACGACGACGATCAGCAGCACGGCAAGCAACCGCAAGCCGGTCAACAATCGCGACGGAATCCGCCAACCATACAGGACGCAGGCCAACGGAACGAGCAAAAGGAACCAGACCGGCTGCTGGAAAAGCACGAATCACCCTCTGGGTTTCCATATCCACGTCCAAGCGATGGAACAGGCGGTCAAGAACAAATAGAAAAAATGGGTCTACGACAAAATTAGTGGGTAAAAACGGATTGTATTTGCGGAATTTTGAGGAAGCATCGCCTTCGGCGTGAGGTTTTGGGAGGCATGGCAACGAAGAATCGTCGGAGAACATAAAGAAACATCTCGATAAAACGGA
>JAVBQW010000212.1:0-5584 GCA_031548665.1 Thermoguttaceae bacterium | reverse complement strand
CTCCGTTTTATCGAGATGTTTCTTTATGTTCTCCGACGATTCTTCGTTGCCATGCCTCCCAAAACCTCACGCCGAAGGCGATGCTTCCTCAAAATTCCGCAAATACAATCCGTTTTTACCCACTAATTTTGTCGTAGACCCCTTAAAAGTATTACGTGGCGTTCAGTCCAAGGAGACTCGAATAGCCGACCGTGTGCGAGTTCGAGCATAAGAGGACTGCGATTTCAGTTCTTTCACCAGTTCGGTCTTGAGTCGGGCGGCGATTTCGTTCAACAGATACACCCCCACCAACATCTCGCTCACGTCGGGGTACAGGTCGACGGGAATCTCTTGGCCGACGTCGCAATTGTTGTACAGGGCTGCGGCAAGCAACTCGCTTTCGACGATCTGGAAACCCTGTTCCGTTAGTCCCTGAACCTCCTCGATCCCCAAACGGTTGCCTTTCTCGACGACAATCGGAACCTCCATCGTCTTCGGATCAAATTTCAGTAACACGGCAAGTTCTGTCGTCGGATTCACCACGAGAGTGTTCACCTCTCCGAAACGTTGCAGGTCGATTTCCTGTTGTGCGGAGGCTGCGAATTTTCGGGATTTCGTCTTTGGAATAGTCCACATAGTTTGATTCTCCTTATAATTTCGTAACGAATGGAATTGTGTGAGGTGCGGGAGTCTGCTTGTCTCGCATCGGCAGAATTGTAGGCCGTTCCCGCGAAGCGTCCGCTCGCCCCGGAGTTTTGTTAAGCCTCATTCCCGATATGCTTTTGCCGAAGGATCGGTTATAATCGAATTTCCAACATTCGATGCCCGTTTTTCATTTCGCATTTCCCATGATTTCGCACCTCGACGAAAACACACTTCGACTCTTTGCGGCAGGACGCCTCGACGCGGAGCGGGATTCGCAAATCGAATCGCATCTGACCGACTGTACGGAATGTCTGGAACGATTGCACCGTCTCGAAACGGAGCAGCCGAGTCGATTGATTCAAGAGATCAAATCGGCTCGACTCGATGATTCGGCGGAATCCGTAACCGTTGGCTTCAAAACAGTTACGGAGAAAAGCGACTTCGTCCCCGGTGATCGGATCGGCGGCAATTATCGGCTCGAAAACCAAGTCGGTCGCGGCGGAATGGGCGTGGCGTGGAAAGCGTATGACGAAACCGCCGAACGTTACGTCGTCCTGAAATTCGTGCCGAAAGAGATACAGCACGTTGCCGAAGCGATGAACTCCGTCCGTGAATCGTTTCAAAAAGTCCACGCCCTGCAACATCAAAATATCTGTCCGCTCTACGGTTTGTTCAACGATCCGAAGTACGGACTCTTTCTCGTGATGAAATTCGTCGACGGTTTGACGCTCAACGAGTTCCGAAAACAACATGTCGATCAGTACGGACGGATTCCGCTCGGAAATATCGTACAAATCCTGATGTCCCTTGCGGACGGACTCGATTACGCTCACCGTCAAAAGGTCGTTCACCGCGACATCAAGCCGCAAAACGTGATCGTCAGTCCGAAGGACGGCGTCCAGATCATCGACTTCGGCTTAGCGGACGAAATCCATGAAAGCCTCTCCCGAACTGAAAATTCCGATACCAAACACATTACCGGTACACGATCTTATATGGCTCCGGAGCAATGGGAAGGTCGGAAACAAGATGCGAAAACGGATCAATATGCCCTTGCGGTGACGGCTTACGAACTTCTTGCCGGTCATGTTCCCTTTAGTGTAACCGATACGGAAATCCTGAAAAACGCCGTTCTGCACAATCCCCCGACGCCGATTCCCGATCTGCCGGAACACGTCAACGCCGCACTGCTCAAGGGACTCGCCAAGAACCAAAGCGACCGTTATTCAACTTGCAAGGCGTTCGTCGAGGCGTTGGCGAATCCGTCCGAACCGCCCCGCCTCCCACCACCGCTGCCGCCGATCAAGACGAAATCCATTCCGTGGAAAGCGATTCGATCGATTCTTCGTATCAGTACGATATTGCTTCTCTCCGTTGCCGTTTTCTTCACGGCTTACTCTTTTTTGAAACCGATAAACACCGACATCCCTGCCGTTGACACCCCAAAGCTCCTTCCCGCGAAACAGCCAAATTATTCGAACGACAAAAACATCCCGCAGTCGGAGCCGGTGGAAAAGCGTGTCAAACGGTCATTGCTCGACGAACAGGCGAGACAATCGACCCCGCCGTCCGTCATTCGTTCGCAGCGGACACAAGTTCGAGCACAAGTATTCAATGTCCTTCGTGTCGCCGTGGTCATCAACGCCGACGGCTCAGGACAACTGACGGCCATGCGTGGAAAGTCGTCCGAACGCCCTTTATCGTTTCAAGGGACGCCGTTCGATTCCCACGTCTTTGATGCCGCCACGACTTTTCGCGGCGAAAATTCCGGTACGGGTCGCATCCTTTTTCCGCTCGGATATCTAATGCTGAAGAAATCGACCGGATCGTCTTCTCCGGGAGCGAACGGCTCCTATGGTTGGGAATGTCGCTGTTTCGGCGAATCGTATGACCAAGGCCGGGCGGGAACGCGGTTCAGCATGGATAAAAACGATTGTGTCGACGGTTTCCTCCAGAGCAGAGGAATTCTTGTCGCACCTGGCGTGAACAAGGACGGAAGCCGTGCCGGTTTCGGCATTGGCAAGGCGGGAGCATTACCGTACACCGTCGCTTATGAAGTCGTCGACGACACCGATTATCCGCCCGATTTCGAAGTTGTTTTGCACGGGGACGGCAAGGACGGAATCGGGAGTACGACGTTCTCAGGTCTTTGGGAAAGGGACGGAAACAACCGACCTCGCCTGAAAGCGTTTTGTTTCGAGTCGCCGACGAAAGGAAAACGTACTTTAACTGTCGACGATATCGGAATGAGTCCGGGCATGGTTTTTACCAAGGCGTTTCAGTTGCCGTCCGGTGTCGCTGAAAACGTCAAGGCGGTCGAGTACGGATTGTGGACGAACCAATCGCCGCTCCAGAGAAAGTCGCCGACATTCGAACTGACGCTCCTCGATATTATCGGACGTTTCAAGGGCAATGCCGGTTTTCGTATCGAGAATAAAGGGGATACCGCCGTCGTCGGAAAGGAGGGATGGAGCAATCCCGTTGCCGTGTTCCCGAACGCCGGAAAATTAACCGACCAAACTCCCCTTCAGCCGGGCGACACCGTTCTCGGCATCAACGGCAAAAGCGATTCGACAGCGACGTTACGAAAACTACTCGACTCGCTGAGCTTCGGCGATTTCGTAACGGTACGTTATATGTCCAAGGACGACGGAAACGCTTATACCAGCCGGTATTATGCGCAGTAGGCTTGTCGAAACGAAAAATCAGGACATAAATCCGCCGTGATCCGGCAGATCGTCTTGAATGCCGAGTTTTTCATATTCCTCACGAATTCGGTTCAAAATCCGGCTCTTGATTTGACGCACGGCGGCTCCGGTCAATCCCATGATCTTGGCGACTTCGGTCGAGTTTTTACCGGCGTTGACGAGCAGATTGAGTATCTCCCAATCCCGTTCGCTGTATTGCGATTTGACGTATTTCAACATTTGTCGCAATAATTGTTTCTTTTCGTCCGGTTCTTCCGACAGCTCGAATGGCGTGTGGTACGATTCTTTGATCGGCCCGGAATCGGACATCAGGCGATCCACGTCTTTCCGTTTTTCGTACTTTTCGAGAAAATTGTTGATGACGTTCGTGGTAATGACCCGCAGCCAAGCCCGAAAGGAGCGGCCTTCACGGTGAATATCGAAATCCTTGATCGTCCTTGCGGCTCGAACGAAGACCTCTTGGGTTGCGTCCTGCCGATCCTGTCGTTTCATTTTCCCGCCGGGTTTCTTACACCAATCACGCACGAGCGGCGTATAGAGTTCGACGAACCGACTCCACGCAACCGCCTCGCCGTGTTGAATACGGACGAGCAACGTTGTCGACGTCGGATCGATATTGTTCTTGTACGGAAAATCCGAACTGTCGTCGTCTTTCAGCTTGGACGTTTGGGGCATGGCGGCAGGAGAAAAATGTTGAACGGAAACAATTGGCAAGCACAATATACAGGAATCGGCTCGGAGATTCCAGCGGTCGCAATTTTCAGAGCATATTGCAAATTCGGTAAAAATGGCGTAGACTCAATCAGTTATGTACTTTCCTTTTCCTTTGGAGAATTGCCACTGAAACACTAAACATCGAAAAATCAGGTTGACGAAAAGTCATTGTCTGCACTAAAATCCTCACAAGATTCTTTAAGACAAAGAGTTACGCTGATCGGTCGGGTTGTTCCTTCGACCGGTTCGTTGGGTATTTTCGCCGTTTATCAACACGTATGATTTTGCGTCCCGTAGCGATACGGGGCGCCGGATCATGTTGTGTTGATACGGTTTCTTGTGAGGATACCGGGTGCAGACGACTGATACTGGCGCCCTTTCTTATTTTCTTGTCACACCCCTCGGTCATTTATTCTATAGAGGGGGAGAGGGATTCATTGATCGGTCGCTGACGTCTCTCTTTATAGACAACGCCTCAAACCGCAATTGTCATGCGGCAGGTAAACTTTGTTAATTTCACACTCGAAAGGAAAGTATGACAACCAAGATCGATTATTCCGGCATGATTTGCATTCCATCAAAGGAAAAAATCCGTTTCGTGCTGAAAAAGAAGGGGAACAATCCTTTATTCGTCATCGGCTTGAACTCAAGTACCGCCGACGAAAACAAACCCGACAGGACGGTTCGCAAGGCAATGACGATTGCCGAATCGCATGAAGGGACTGACGGTTTCGTCATGTTCAATCTTTATCCGTTACGCGAAACGGTTCCGTCGAAGTTGCCGCCGACCGACGTACAAAAATTGTTGGACAGGAACATTGCGGCCATTCAGAAAGAATTGGGCAACGTTTCCAATCCCACGATCCTGGCTGCGTGGGGAACCAACATCGAGGAGAGAAAATATCTCGCTGAAAGTCTGCGAAAAATCGTTCAGTTACCCGCCGCACAGGGGGCGAAATGGTTCCACTTCGGCGATTTGACCCAAGCCGGACATCCACGGCATCTGCTCTATGTCCCAACCGATTCCGAACTCTCGAAATTCGATGTTGAAAAATACGTCAAAAATCTGAAATAATCCGACTCGTCAACCATTATCATCGTCGTTCGTCGGCGTTCCTCTTTTGTCGTGTTTGTGATTTCGGGAAAGTCAACACCCCCCTAAAGAGGGGGGGGCGGACATTTTCTAATCACGGAGACAATAAGACATTTCGTGGACAAAACGAAAAATACGGCGTCCCTGCATGAAAAAATAGCTCCGACGGCTTTCGCTGTCGTCGGAGTGATTTACGGCAATACGATCTTATAAATTTCTCACTAACTTTTGATTACGACAATGGCAAACTGGTTTTACTACAACAAGAGCGGCGAAAAGGTTGGCCCTATTTCCGTTGCAGCCTTGAAAGCATTGGTGCAACAGGGGCTGATAACACGAGAAACCAAGATCGAGAACCACACAGGCCGTACTCTCCTTGCGGAAAAAGTGAACGGATTGACGTTTCCCGAAACGGAAGCAACTTCCAATCCTGTAATACCATCGA
>JAVBQW010000038.1:0-35133 GCA_031548665.1 Thermoguttaceae bacterium | reverse complement strand
CCCAGCCCCGCCATGCCCTTCTAAACAATTTCCCCTCGCGTGGTGTTCCGGGTTACCGAATGAAAAAGTGCCCCAGCCGCGCCCTGCAGGACGCGCAAGCCATTTCAACACCGCTTCCTGCCGGCCGCGGCTCTGATTACGGCAACGGTTTACGGCGTCCATTCGGGGACGGGTTTCGATTCGATTTTTCCGGCGGCGGTTTTGTGAATCGCCGCGATTTCCTTTTCGGTCCGTTTCACGGCTTCGGCGTCGCGCAGGATTTCGAAACGAAGTTCGTGGGTCCGCGACTTGCCGGGTTTCAACGGCACGACGCGGCCGTGCTCCTTTTCGAACGAATAGTTGTTCGGTAAATTGACGGCCGGTTCGATGCCGGAAACGTAACCGTCGGCGTTCGACAGACGACTTTTCCAGAGACAGAATAACGGAAACGATTTTTTGTCGAAACCGAGAACCAAGCCGCGATTTTCCTCGGCGTTGACGAGCATCGTTTTGACGCGGCCGTCCTTGTCGGCGGCGGGCTCGAAGAAGAAAACGACTTCGCTGCTTCCCGGCGTTTCGGGACCGAATTTATTCCAGTCCGACAGATTTTCGACGGCGACCGGCGTCCGCGGCGCAAGGCGGTCGAACGGAACGACGGCCCTCGCCCCCGCCGAAACGAACGGCATGCCGGTGTTGACGTGGTACAATAATTGAAATCCTCCCGGTTCGGCGGAAAGATTCGTGATCGTGTCCCGGATCGTGAACGCCGAACTCCCGGCATGCATCGTGAGGCTCGACGTCAGTTCGAGCTTTTTGAAGAACAGCCGCGTTTCCCGGACGACGCCGGTCAACGTGATGTCGCCCTTTTCCCGATCGACGGAAAGCGTTACGGAATGAGCCGGTGTGTTCGCGATGCGGCCGTGTAACGGATATTTAAGAATTCCTTTTTCATCGAACTCCGGCGACCCGTTGTTTTCGAGACCGCAGCGGACGATCCATTCGTCGAACCCGTCGAGCCAACCGAGGCCGCTGGGATCCGCGAGGTTGACCAGCGCCGGATTCACCGGACCGGGAACCGGAGCGTCCCATTTCAGGTCGACGTCGCCGCAGCGACCGCGCCAGACGCCCATTCCCCGGGTCGGCAGCACGCTCAATGAGAGGTCGCCGACTTCCAGTTCGACCAGCGAGACGCCGTCGGAGCGGCCGTTCGTCAGTCGCCGTTTCGTGACACGGCATGGCGTCTGTTTGAGCGTTTCACGAAAATCAAACGTCTCGACGGCGAGATCAAAAACCGTAACATTTTGCGGCATCATGCAATCTCCGTAAGAAATTTCGACGATTAAAGTTTTCCCGTTTTTCCGTACGTCGGAAGCCGACGCGGCTAACGACGACGATTATTCTCCATCACGCCGTCCGACAACCAATAAACTCTGGTCGTCGGTTTGCGGCACGCGTCCGGCAAAACTCTGGACGGCGTTGATCAAATTCTTGCCGAACTCGGTCACGGACCGGGTCCGCGACTGCTTGAGATGATCGAAGACGCCCTGCATCTGGAAATACTGTTCCTGGGCGTTCATCGCGTCGGTGATTCCGTCGCTGATAATCACGAGATTCTGTCCGTTTTCGATCGTAAAAGAGGATTCGTCGTATTCCGTGTCCTCCATGACGCCCAGAGGCAGTCCGATCTTTTCTTCGCCGAGCATTTGGATCGAACCGTCCGGCGACACGAGAATCGGAGGAATATGTCCGGCGTTGAAAAATCGAATTTCGTGCGTTTTCGGATTCAGGACGCCGAAAAAGAACGTAATGAAACGATTATCCCAACGACTCTCCGAGAAACTTCGGTTGAGCCGCTTGACGGTTTCCGCCAGGGACGCTTCGATGAGCAAACCGTAACGGACCTCCGAGGAGAGCTTCGCCATGAGAAGGGCCGCGGAAACTCCTTTTCCGGAAACGTCGCCGAGCGTAAAGATCAACCGACCGTCCGGCAGCGGAATGTAATCGTAATAGTCGCCGCCGAGATGCCTCGCGGCCTGATAATAGTCGAAGAATCCGTAATTCGCGACTTTCGGCGCCTCCGTCGGCAACAGGCCCATTTGGACTTTTCGGGCAATATTCATTTCCCGTTCCATGACCTGTTCCTGAATCGCGACCTCTTGAAGCTTCGCGTTCTGGTACGTCACGGCGACCTGATACGCCAGGCTGACGAGCAGGTCGAGGTCTTCGTACGTAAATTTCCGACCGCTGGATCTCGCGTCGACCTGGATGACGCCGAGGACCTCGGATTGGTCGTAATCCATCACGGGCGCCGCCATGATGGAGTAAATATTGTAATTCACGATGCTCTCGCTCGGCTCGAAACGGGAGTCGTTGGCGACGTCGTCGGAGAGAACCGCGGCCTTCGAAAAGGCGACTTTTTCCAAAATCGTTCGGCTGATGCGAAACTGTTCCTGATTATTCGGATCGCGATGCTTGAACGACTTCAATTCGAGGCGGCCGGTCTGCTCGTCGTTGAGCAAAATATAGGCGCAGTCCGCCTGCGGAAAAATTTTCAGGAGGTTGTCGATCAACTGGGACAACACGTCGTCGACGGCGGCGCCGAGGTTTCGACCGATGTCGATCATCGCCTGGAGTTTCGTCGCGGCGTTCGCCGAGGTCAAGGTCGGCTTCTTTTCGCTCAACTTGATCTGCGACTTGACGGTAAAGGAATCCTCGCCGCCGCCGTCGTCGAACACGAAGGCTTGATGCGTTTGCTTCATGGGATTCGGCAAGTGATGCTCGACACGCTCCGGTTCCCCGGCCGAAAACACCAATTCGAGATCGCAAAAACGGAGAACGTCGCCTTCACGCAGCAGAACCGGTTGCGTGACCGGCGTGCCGTTGAGAAAGGTTCCGTTGCGACTTTTCAAGTCTTCGAGATGATACCCGTTTTTGTCCAACGTGATCCGCGCATGTTCCCGACTGACGCCGCTGTGATCGAGGAAAATCTCACAGTCGGGATAGCGACCGACTCGGGACGCCGCGGAAGGAATCGTATAGATTTTTTTTTCGAGAACGCTGTTCTCGCGAGTTCGCAGGAAGGCCATGGAAAATTGATGCTGAAGTTGAATTCGATACAAAGCGATTAACGGGGCCGCGTTCTCACGTCGACGGGAAGTCCCGGAAACCGTTCGAGGTCGGGCTTCTCGACGTTCGATGTCGTGTCAAGTTGAAGTTCCTTTTGATAGTCGGCGAACCGTTCCGTCGTGTAATGGTTGTTGACGAGCCAAAGCACGAGATCCTTTTCGGCGGGTTGCCAATAAACGTTGCGCTCCATTTGCAGGCCGTCGCGCCAATCCGTGTCGATGCGGACGGCGCTTTCCGTCGCGTCACAAAAAATATTGCCGCGAACGACGAAGTTCGACGTTCGAGCCGGATTGCGATAGATCATGAGATGCCGTCCGTTCTTGTCGGGTCTCTGAACATGTCCCCAACCGAATCCGGCGTCGACGCAAACGTTTCCCTCGAAAAGGATGTTTTCCGTGACCGATTCTTCCTCGCGATTCCAGTATTCGAACGAATACTCGCTGTTCCAGATCAGGTTGTTGCGGTACGTCAGGTTGCGCTCGATATTTTTTCCGGCGCCCTGGTTCGTCAGCGCGGCGTCGTAGATTTCCCAGAATCGGCAGTTTTCGACGAGACAATCCGACGCGTCGGCCCAGAATTCGATGCCGTTGCCGAAGCGGACCCGACGCCCCTCACCGCCTTGCCGGTATTGGTCGGCGCCGCCGATCCACGAAACGTCGAGATTTCGATAAACGACGGTCCGAGCCTTCGTGCCGCCGAAACCGTGGGCGGCTCCGTAACGGATATCGAGACCGTCGAACACGACCCAACGGCAATTCGAATGGTCGACGACGTGATGATGCAAAGCGGCTTCAATGTTTTTGTACAGCGTCGCCGGATTTTCTTTCGAACGGTAAACGACGCGGTTCGCTTCCATGTCGTACCAAAAATCGTCGGAATTTTTCAAATCTTCCCGGGTCCATTTTTTGAAGCTTGCTTTTTTTCCGTCCAAAATAATGTTGCCGACGTCGGTATCGATTCCGTTCGATTCGACCGTCGCTTCCCGGAGTTCCAGCGGAACGAGCGCCGTTTCGGCGCCTTCGGGAATCGTTCCGCCGAACGACAGCGTAAGCCGGGCCTTTTCATGCGACGTTTTGCAGCGGAAAAGAATTTCGTATTCTTTCCAATCGGCGTCGAATGGGCCCGGTCGTTTGAGGACGGAACCAAGTCCGCCCCACGGAGAACCGGGCTCCGAAAATCCGATCGACGCCAACGCAAACGGCTTCGTCGACTTCGCCGCGAAACGGAGCAGGTAATTTTTATCCGCTTCGACGGGGAAACCGGCGACGATGAACTGAACGTGATTCGAACTCGTTCCCGGCGACTTGCACGAAAATCGATATTCTTTCCGTCCCGAATACTTTTTGTCTTCCGGGTCGGAAACTCTCACCGAAACGTCGGCCCCGGCTTCCTGATGTCGGCTCCACGATAATTGTTCAAAGCCTTCGACTTTGTCGCCGACGTGAACCGTGTCCGGTTTGGTCGACCAGAGTCCGTTTCCTTCGTCGATCCAGTCGGTCGGCTTATCGAGCGGCACGCTGCCTCGGAGTTGCGGCTTTTCCTTTCCTTCGCCGTAGACACCGTAAATGATCGGCGAGCCCTCTTCACCGGAACGCGGTTTGAGCTGTCCCCGCCAGATTCCGTCCCGCTTGAAGAGAACGCGGTCGCCGGGCCGAAACTCTGCCTTGTTGACGGCGTTCAACGATTTCCACGCCGTTTGCGGCGTGGTTCCCGATTGAAGATCGTCTCCCGAGACGGAATCGACGTGATAGTCCGTCGCAACGGCGACAGCGGTCCAGAGGACGACGGCGAGGAAAAGAACAAATCGTTTCATTTTTTGACGTTCGCAAAGGCTGATTGTTGACCGGCAAAAAACAGAGCCCGAAGTGTCAGCGAGTGTTTTGAGCACCTCCCCTCGCTGACGCGTCGGGCTCCGAAACCTCTACTTTCCGTTTTTGCGGTGGTCGCCGATTTGCGGGGTCTTCGAATGGGTGTCCGGTCCGAAGTATCGCAGACTGACGAGCGGTTCGCTGCCGGTGTTTTCGACGACGAACCCTTTTTCCGCGGCTTCCGCCGTGACGTAAACCTCGTCGTTCGGTTCTTCGCCGTAATGAATCATCACGGGAGTTTCGACCGTCAGTTTGCCGATTTTGCCGCAACCCTGCACGAAAATCCAGGAACTCGCGCCGGGATCCTTGATCGTACATTTACAGCCGGGCATCACGGTCAATTCCTTCGCGGAGAAGAGCTGCTTGCCGTCGACTTTTCCGTACGTGATCCATTTGTCGCAATATCCGTCGCCGGACTGGTTCTTGTCGAGAATCGGTTCGAGATAGTTCGATTCCTTGAAACTCGGATCGATGTTTTTGTCCCAATCGAGCATCGAGATGATGTAGTCGAGATCCTGACTCTTTTCTTTCGGAACGTCCTTCACCAAAAGATCCCACGGAACTTGTCGGCCTTCGACGAGCGATTGGAACATGCCGAAGACGTCGGAACCCCATTGCGGTTCATAGGTACAGAGCGAGCCCGGCGCGTGGAGGACGCCGGCGGGAATCACCCAGCCGGTACCGCGTTTCAGGCGGTAAGCTTTCGACAGATCAAGAATTCCGTTGTCGCCCTTGTTCCAGTTTTCGAGGCATTTTCTGACGTCGGCCTTCGTCGTGCCCGGCTCGAAACCCATGAACGTGTAATCGAAATGGTTTTCGGCGGCGTTGAGTTGCGGCGGAAAATAATACGCTTCCGGCTTTCCTTCCTGGTTGACGTTTTTCGCGTGTTCCTCCATCTGATGCATGTGGTGCGGGATCGGTCCGGCGTTGTCGAAGAACTTCGAATAGACCGGCCAACGTTTGTATTTTTTCCAGATTTTGGCGCCGACCACGGCGGCCTGACCTTCGGCGACGGCGTCGCGCAACAGGAATTTTTTGCCGTTGAATTTCACGTAGCTGAGACCTTCGTCGTCGGCCCGATTGTCGTTGGCGGCTTCCGTTGTGCTGCCGAACCAACGTTCATCGATTCCGCCGCGATGGACGCCCAAGGCGTACCAATCGCTCGGCGCGAGCTTGATACGCTTGCCCGGATGCAGGAAGCTGCGCGGCACCCAGTTCGGAATCAGACGGAGAATTCCGTCGCCGGCTTCCATCGCCTGTTGGTAAATCTTACCGACGTTGTCTTTCGTCGCGACGGTCGAACGATTCTTGCACGAACACTCTTTCATCATTTTGCTCCTGATATTGCATGGAGAGATAATCCGACGGGCCTCCGATACGCCCCGATCTGAAAAGTATAGCACGAAGAACGAGAGTTTTGTACAACCCCGAGAAGAAAAGCAGGAGAGACGCAAATTGAGCGATTGGGGGCGGCATTTTGCCCCCTCAATGTTTCGAGGCAGGCTCCGCGAAGCGAAGAGAGAAATCCAGTCTTTATTAAAACACTAGACATTCAGTTTTTATCGATTTGGTGAGAATTTATCGATTTGATGAGAGTTCTTTGAAAATCATTGCGTCGTCCGTTTTTCGACGGTATATTGGATCAATGAGGCTGACCGAATCGGTCGCGGCGATTATTCAGATTCGGCCTCCGATTTCATTCGTTTCCTGAAAGAGGGTCCGATGCCTTGCGTTCTTCGCCTGCTGCCGGTGTTGTTTGCCATTCTTTGCGTTTTCCCGTTGTTTGGGATGGAACCGGAAACTATCGTCCGGGAACAGACGATATACGTTCCCTACGAAAAGATTCGCAAAGCGTTTGAAAAGGACGGTCGCGGCGTCTTCCTGCCCTACGACGAGTTCCAAAAACTTTGGGACGCCTCTCGGAAAAACGGGGAAAAGCCGCAACCCGTCGCCGCTCCGCTGCCCGCGATGATCGCCGAAACGGAAAGCGTCGCAACCGTTGCCGACGACGTCGTTAAGGTCGAAGCGAAAATTTTCATCGAACTGTTCAAGGACGGTTGGAACGAGGTTCCGCTCCGCCTTGCCGACGCCGCGATCACCAAGGCAACCCTCGGCGACCGGTCCGCCCGGATTCTCGGCGAACCCGGTCAGGGATTCCGCCTGCTCGTCGAAAAGAAATCCCGCCCAGAGCCGGGACCTGTGGTCCCGGAAGAACCGGGATCTACGCCCCCGGAAGAACCGGGATCTACGCCCCCGGAAGAACCGGGATCACAGATCCCGGCTCTGGGGAAGCGACTCGAACTCGTCCTCCATTACGCCAAGAAAATCGACAAGGCTCCCGGTCGGAACTCCGTGTCGTTCGAGGTTCCGCAGTCGCCGATCAGCCGTTGGAAGTTCTCGATTCCGGAATCCGGCGTCAAGGTCGACTTTTTTCCGCTGATCGCCGCGTCGGAGGAGAAAACGGAGGAGAAAAAGGGAACGACGGTTCTCGCGTTCGTCGGTCCGACGCCGCAGGTCCGAATCGGCTGGACTCCAAAGACCGAAGGCGCAACCGGTCTGGACGCCTTAACCTCGGTTCAACTGCAGCAGAAATTGACGGTCGACGAAGGAGTTCTCCGAACCGAGGCCCGATTCGACTATTCGATCAGCCGGTCGCAAATCGAATCCTTGGCGATCAAGGCTCCGAACGATTGGAAAGTTGCCGGCGTCTTCGATCCGAACGTCAAAAAATGGTCCGTCAGCCAGGGAGCCGACGCCCAAACGATCAGCGTCGAACTTTTCGAACCCGCCAAGGAAAAGCAAACGGTTCAACTCGAACTCGAAAAACTGCGACCGCAGGTCGTAGCTCGTGAAAACGAGCTGCAATCTGCGATTGCAGTTCCCGCCCTCGAATCCGTCGGCGTCGGCCGCCAACAGGGAATTCTCGTCGTTCGAACGGCGGACGGCCTGACGTCGGAAACCGTCAAGTCAACGGGCCTGCTTCGGATGGACCTTTCGGAGCTTCCCGAGACGCTGCGGCAGAACAACGTCAAATGGGACGCGGCGTATCGGCTGTCGTCGGCGAATTACGGTCTCGAATTGTCCGTCGTCAAGGTCGAGCCGCGAATCACGGCAACCTCGCAGGTCGCCGTCGAGCTTTCCGAGGAATTCTTGCGGCTCGACATGCAGACGGCGTTCGACATCGAGCGAACCGGCGTGTTCAAGTTGCAGCTTGACGTTCCCGATGGTTTCGAAATTCGTAGTGTTCGCGGTTTCCAACACGGAAACATCCAACCCGTCCAAGTCGACGGATTCAATCTTTTAGCCGGTACTCCGGCGTCTTCGGATTCGTCGAAAACGCTGACCGTCAACCTCTCGAAAAAAGCCTTCGGCCAAGTCGGCCTCGCCGTTCGCTTGGAACGCAAGCTAAGCGAACCCGACCTCTTGTCGCCGACGGGAAAAACGGTCGATCTTTCCGTCGCGGTTCCGACGGTTACGAAAAACACCGTGGAACTCGCCAAGGGCGAACTGATCGTCCAGGCGAAGAGCGCATTCCGCCTGAATCCGCTCAAAACGGAGGGCGTCCAATCCGTTTCGCTGCAACAGATTACCGGAACGGGAAATTGGCGGCTCGGAACCTCCGACGCCCAGCTCGGATTCCTTTTCGCCGAGGAAAAACCGTCGTTCGATCTGCGTGTCGAACGCCGCAAACCGCAACTCACGATCCGGGAAATCCAGACCGTTCGGGTTGACGACGGCTCCGTGAAATACGGCGTCAAGTTTTTCTATAACGTGATGTTCAGCGGAATCAAGTCGCTGCGGATCGACGTTCCGCAATCGGTTTCCGGACGACTAAACCGGATCGGCGGAAACTGGCGGGAGTCGCAACTCGTTCCGCAACCGGGGGCGCAAGAGCCGGGGGATATTCAAGAAAAGGCCCCCGGATTAGCCCCCGGAGGTATTCCCCCCGGATACGTCGCGTGGGAATACTCCGCGGAAACGGAGCTGCTCGGCTCCGGCGTGTTGGAACTCGCCTGGGAAGACGAGTTGAAGCAGCTCGAAATCGGCAAACCGTTGCCGCTGGAGATTCCGCGACTGATTCCGTTCAAGCCGGAGCCGACGGACCGGGTTTGGGGACAGATTATTCTGTCGAAGTCGCAGAGCATCGACCTCGGCGAGTCGAAGGAAACGAAGGGACTCAAGCCGATCGACCCGCAATACGACGTTGCGCAGGCCGACCGGATCGGCGACGCGGCAGCGGCGTTCGAGTTCCATGACGACTGGTCGCTGCAACTGATTGCGACGCGGTACAAACTCGAAGAGGTCAAGCGAACGAGCATCGAGCGTGGTCTGGTTCGGGCCAATCTGATCTTCTCGAAATCGGGAACGGAAATTTCCGCGCAGGCGTTGTATCGGATCCGGAGCGTCGAACAGCGGCTGGAAGTCTTGATGCCGCTGGCAGCAAAAATCAACGATGCTCGGATCAACGGGCGGAACGTGGTCCTCGAATCCGGCGGCGCAACGGATAAATACTTGATCCCGCTGAATTCCGTTCCCCCCGATACACCGTTCACGCTAGAGATCCGATACGAATATATTTGGTCTGCCAACGTCAGGCTGCCGATGTTTTTCTACGAGTCTCACGGTAAAACGACTCCGGCAGTTCAATTGACGAACGTCGTGATTTTCGTTCCGGAAGATCGGATCGTTGTCGGATATCGTCCGGAATGGTCGAAAGAATTTACGTTCCATCGGAATGCGGAGGTTGTCAACCACAAAAATTTGTCGAGCCTTCTTGACGAATTTGGCGACAGGGGGCGCGACGATTTTCCGACATCCGGTGTTCCCTATCTTTTCTCGACGTTGACGGCGGATCTCGGAAACGGTATCGTGCTCATGATTACGGGGAAAGCGATTGCCAACGTGATACCTTTCTGCGTGTTGCTTTTGCTTGGTTTAGCATCGTTATTCGTCGGTTGGAAACGTCGGTTTCAAGATGCGGTTAGCCTGTTGATTATTGCTGTTCTGTTTGGATTCGCTTGGCCGACGCTCGCCGAACTTTGGTCGAGTCAGAGCGGCGTCTGGTGGGGATTCTTCGTCGTCGCCCTGCTCTGGACCTTGCAGGCCATGGGTCAGGGAATCGCCGTTCTTCGGGAACACTGCAAGCGTTTGCCGAAACCGGAACAAAAACCGGACGAAAAACCGGTCGCCGAACCCGCCCCGCAACCGACGACGGAAGGAGGGCCGGAAAATGTTTAAAAACGAAAAAAAACAGAGCCCGTGGCGTAAGCCAGGGATTGTGTTCTCTCTTTTCTTGACGAATAATCCCTCGCTGACGCGTCGGGCTCTGTGGTTGACGCGTCGGGCTCTGTGGTTGACGAGTTGGGTTCTGTGGCTGATATTATTTTTTGCGTCCGTTGTTTCCGCCGCCGAGGAACGGGTTCGGGAAATATTCGTCCCGGAAATGGAACTCGGCACACTGATCGAATCGGCGACGGATCGCGTACTGCTCAAACGGAGCGAATTCGAAACCCTTTCTATACAGGCTCGGGAAGTTCGGCTTGAACAAATCCGGCAACCGGAAAAACCGCCGACGGACGCCGTGCTGCTTTCCGCCGACTACGAAACGACAATCGTCGACGGCCGCGTCCTAATCGACGGAATCTTGAATATCGATGTCTTGACTGAAGAAAAAATCGCTATTCCTTTGCCGCTGAAAAACGTCGCGATCCTCGACGCAACACTCGGCAGCGTTCCGGCAGCGCTCGGCAAACCGTCGCCCGCCGAATATCCCCGATTGATTTTGCACGGAAAGAAAAATTACCGGCTTGCGCTGCGGTTGACGACGCCGCTAACCGTCGACGCAACCCGGCAGGAACTTCGATTTCTCTTGCCGCGAAGCCCCCTAACGTCTTTCCGTCTAAAAATTCCGGGCGACGTCGAGTTGAAGAGCGGCGCCGCCGTCGTCAAACGAACAGTCGACGGCTCGACGAATTTCGAGTTGCTCCTCCCTCCTGAAGAAGGCGAAACGCGACTCCTGCTGACGCTCAACTCGCATCGGGCCAAGCAGACGCGGACCGTGATCGCGCGGAGCGTCCAGTTCGCGGAAATTACGGAACAATATCGGCGGCTCCATGCAACCGTTTCGCTGGACGTGCTGCATCAAGGAATCGAAACTTCTTCCTTTGCCGTCCCGAAAGGCTTTGAAATCGCCGAAGTCCGCTCGCCGCTGCTCAGCCGCTGGGAGGTGAAGCGAGGCGAAAAACCGGAAGACGGCGACATCCTGAACGTTAATTTTCGCGAACCGATTACCGGCTTGACGACGCTCAACATCTCGGCAATTCATCCAACAAGGAAACTCGATACAACTTGGAATTTTTTCGTTCTCAAACCGCTGGACGTCGCGGGCAACTCGACGGCTCTCGGTCTGTTCGTCGACCGGGAACTCGACGTCAAAAACGTTGAAACGAAAAATCTGCTGCCGATCGACACGCCGGTTCTCAAGGACGCGATTCCTCCCAGCGCGCTGGAAGAAGTTCCCGGAGCCCCGACGCTCCGCTTGGCGTTCGCCTGGTACTCCCCGCAGGGAGACTTCGACGCAAGGGCAACGTTTTCGAGACCCGGGGTGAAATTCGATGTCGAACAGTCGGCAGCGTTAATCCTCGGCGAAAACGAGCCGACGCTCCAGGAAAATTTCGTGCTGAAACCGTCGACCGGCAATCTCTTCGACGTCAAATTAAATGTTCCGAAAAATTGGAAACCGACAAAAGTCCTCGACTCGAACGGCAACCCGCTGGAGTTTTCTTCCTCCGCGTCGTCTCTCGACATCAAGTTGCCCGTTGCCGTTCGGCCCGGTGAATCGTTTGCTTTCGACGTGCAGGCCGTCGGGACGATCGACGGCTGGTTCGGCGATCGCAACGAAAAATCGATCGTTTTCCCGGCCTTCGAAATCAAGGACGCCGAAAACGCAACGGGATTTCTGTCCGTGATCCGCGGCGGCGAAGAGGATTTCGAAATCATCCCGCTGAAATCCGACGGTCTGATTCCGTTGGAAAAATTCAACAAGGAGAATCGCGGGTTGTCGTTCCGTTTCACGTCGACGCCGTTCGAACTCGAACTCCGCCTCGAAAAGACGCCGCCGCGAATCAAGGCTCGAAAGTTTTCGTTTTACAAACTCGAACCGAAACTTTTTACGACCCGTTACGAAATCGTATGCGACGTCGAACAGGCTCGGACGAAAACGTTGTCGTTCCGGTTGCCGCTCGACATGCCGCCGAATCCGACGATTTGCGGACTGAACGGCTTGACGGTCAAGGAATATTTTTCGAAGGAAGTCGAAGTCGACGGTCAAAAATTTCGGCGTTGGGACGTCGTGCTGCAAAAACCGCTTTCCGGAACGCTGAAACTCGCGGTCGATTTCGAGAAACCGCTGGAAAATCCGGACGGTAATTTCGTGTTGCCGCCGCTCCAGGTCGAAAACGTCGCCTGGCAGGCCGAGCTCGTCGCCGTGGAAGGGGACGAGGAACTCGACGTTTCTATTCCGTCCGAAAATCTGCGGAGCGTCGACGCCGGCGAAATTTCCACGGCGACGGACCAACCCGGCAAGCGCTTGCTCGGCGTTTTCTCTCCGCAAGACGATTCGAAACCGATTACCGTTCAAATTCAACGAAACACGCCGTACGAACTCGCGACGTCCTTGATCCGGAGCGTCGACGTCACGGCCCGACTCGCAGATCCATCGGGCTCGACGGTTCTCTACGGCGTCGTGTACGACCTGCAAACGAAGGCGATGTTCGTCAAGGCGAAACTCGACGAGGGAACGGAACTCTGGACCGCGACGCTCGACGGCCAACCGATCAAGCCGCAGCGAGACGACGACGAACTCCTGTTGACGGTTCCCGCGAATCTTTCTCTTGAATCTCGCCGCATCGAACTGATTTACCGTTCGATGAATTTACGTGGAAAGGATCTTTCCTTTCCGTCGCTGACAATTTCCGGGCAAAAAATCCCCGTCCTGCGAACGAACTGGAAAGTCGTCGCCCCGACCGGTTTCCGCGTCGACCGACTTGGCGACAAAACGATGAGTCGATCTGAAATCCGTCCGGCTCTCTTCGATCTTTTCTTCGGGAGCGTCGACTTATTCTCCATGCTAACACATCGAGGGATGCTTCGCTCCTTGACAGTAAAGGAATCTCAACTCGGCGTTTCGTCGATTGCCGTTCCGGCCAGTCCGTATGTTTTTCAAGATTTTGCTGTTCTCCAATCCGAAGAAATGCCGGCGGGAACTCCGGCGTTTCGAGATCAAACCGGAAAATCCGGAACGTTCAAGTCCGGTGACGATAAAAAAATTTCCCATTGGGAAACCGGAAAAGCGATTGATGAGGATTGGAGCAAACATTCCGAAGGGCGAAAGGAACGATATTCTCCCCCGGATTCCTCGAATCCGCAGCGTGGTCGACGTCTCCAGACCGTGCAGCCGGTTTCCGTGCAATTACAGGACGAAGTCGAATCGGGATACTGGACGACGTATTCGTCGATCGGGGACCGCGACGCCCAAAACCTTTCCGTGAGGTTGGCGAATATCGAAACGGAACGGCGAATTTTCGTGTTGTCGTTCTTCGTCGTGCTGTTTGTCGGACTTTGCGGACTTCGTTTGTCGGCGCAACGGAAATCGGCGACGATCTTCGGTTTGCTTATCGTCGGCACGCTGCTCGTTTGCGTTCCGGGGTTTGAACGCTTCACTCCGCTGTTTAACGGGGCCGTCATCGGAACCGTCCTCGGCGTCGTCCCGGTATATTTCGTCGCAGGATTTTTTAATATCATCTTGCGCAAGAGCCGGGGGTGTAAGCCCCCGGATGGTGAGTGTACCGACAGACTCAGCGTGTCGCAGGCGACGCGGCTAACGGGGATTCTTTTCGTTCTCGTAGCGGCAACGGCGTTCGCGGAGGAATCAGAGCCGAACGTCGTTCTCCCCGACAGCGCGATTATCGTTCCGTATTCGCCTGACGATCTCGCTCTGAGCCGGTTGCCGACGGCGGCCGAATTGACGAAGCCGGAGCAGCAACTGCTCGTTCCGTCGCGACACTATCTCGAAATGCTCGAATTGCTCAAGACACGGGACAAATTGCGGAAACCCGCCGGAAAGTTCGTCGTTCCGTTTACCGTTTCGAAATCGGAATACCGGACAACGCTTCCCGTCGACGAGGGAAACGACTTGCGCTTGGACGGTTCGTTGCGGATCGATGTTTTCGTTCCGGAAAAAGTCGTCGTCCCGTTGACGTTGGAAAACGGGGTTTTCGGCGAGATGAAACTCGACGGCAAACCGGCGACGCTCCGGGCCGACAACAAAACGACGGCCTCGCTGCTCGTCGAAGGCGTAGGATCTCACGAACTGATGTTCGGCGTTCGCACGAAAATCGAACGGCAGGGTGGTTGGCGAATCGTCGCCGGAAAGCTGCCCGTTGCGGCGGCGGCGAAAATTTTTCTGACTCCCGGCGAGGGTGTTACGGATTTACTGACCGCGAATTCCCTCGACAAGAAAAAATGGGGCGTTTTACCGGACGAAAAAAAGATCGTCGAAACAACAACGGAACCGAACGGTTCGTTCCGCTGGCAATGGAGGTCGGCAATCAGCGAGGGAACCGTCGACCGGAGTCTCGAAGTCGAGTCGGCGATTCGATTTGACGTGCAGGAAGACGGATATCGCGTCGACGCCGACCTCCGGCTCAACATGAGTCGCGGCAAATGGGAGATGTTTCGGTTGCGATTACCCAGGGATTACGTGATCACGTCCATCGACGGCGACAATATCAGAGGGTGGGGCGTTGCCGACGGCGCCGCCAACGCTCCCTTCTCGCAAATCGACGTCGAATTATTAAAACCGGCGGAGAAATCGGAGAAGATTTCCGTTAAACTCTGGAAATCGGCCGCCCTCACGGCAGCGAACGATTTCGTCGCAACGGAAATTCCGAAACCGGATGTCGTCGACGCCGCGATTCATCGGGGACGGATCGATTTGTTTCGCAGTCCGTTGCTCGATGTTCGTGTCACGGAAACGGTCGGCGTCACGCAAACCGACCGCCGGGAAGATATCGCGAAACGAGCCGCCCAAGACGCCGCGTCGAACGGTCCGCTAGGCATTGAGCCGCTGCAATCCTTTCGGTTCGGCTCCGACCGTTTCAAGATCGCCGTAACGTCGAAACCGGTCGAAACAGAGCTTTCCGCGACGGTTCGTTCGATCCTCAAAATTTCGAAACACGAAACGGCTCTCGAAACGAAAATCGAGATTTCCTCGCCGGACCGACCGCTGTACGAATTTGCCGTCGCCTTGCCGAAGGGTTTTGAACTCAAGAACGTCGTCGTTCCGACCGGTGGTTCCGTGAGTCGGCCCGTTCCGAAAACCGACGAACCGCTTGTCGTGTATCTGTCGTCGGGAATTCGCGGCAAGATCGAATTGTTTCTCGACGGCAAACTTGAAGCGTTCGGGGAGCCCCTCACCCTAACCCTCTCCCCAAGGAGAGGGGACAAGAAAATTGAAACCCTGCCTCGATTCTTTGTGCTCGGAGCCAAGGAGCAGCGGACGGAACTTGTTGTCCAAACCGATCCGTCGTTGGACGTTCGGAGCGAAAACCTGGAAGGCTGCCGCAGCATGCCGCTCCAAACCGTGTTCGGTTGGCTGAGCAACGACCAACAACGGGAACTCGCGCGACTCGCTCTCGTTGCGCAATCTCCGGAATTCGCCGGCAAGCTCGTTCTTACCGAACGTCAAGCCGAAGTTCGTTGCGAGACGATCAGCAACGTCAAAACGACGCCGCAGTCGGTCGAGGAAACGATCCTGTTCGATTTTTCGATTGAGAAGGCCGGAATTCGGGCCGTCGAATTTTCGTTGCCGTCCTGGATGCGAGACGCGTCGATTGAAGTTCCGATGCTGCAACGAAAAATCCTGTCGCCGGTTTCCGAGGGCGAAGAAAGCCCAGTCGCCGTCCGGCTCGAATTGCAGGAAGACGTGATGGAGCAACTCCGCGTGCTCGTCCGGGCCGACCGGAAATTACAGGCCGAAACCGATTACCATGTTTCCGTGCCGACAATCGGAACCGGCCGAACCGGACGGCAATATATCGTCATGGAAAACGACCGCCGGTCGCTCGACGAAATGGTTGTCGACAAAACGAAACTCGTCGGACTGCGTCCGCTGAGCCGGCAGCAAAAAGAATGGACGTTCCTCGCGTCGCTGCTCGGCAACGGAGCGACCGAAGCGTATCTCGGTGAAGCGCCCGGCGGCAATTTGACTTTCCGTATGAAAAAGCGGGAAACGCTCAAACTGTCCGACGCCCGCATCGACCTAGCCGAAACGCGGCTCGTCGTCGGCGAAAACGGCGTTTATCTCGCCGAACAGATTTATCGTATCGACAACAAAGTCGAACAATATCTTGATCTCCGCCTGCCGCCTCGCGCAACGCTTTGGGGAGTCCGCTTTCTCACGGCGGAAGAATGGGCCCGTAAGGAAAACGGTGAAAAGAACGATTTCGGGCGGCCCGTCAAGGCGTGTTTGATTCCGGAGTCGGAGTTGAAAGCGACGGAGTTGAAAACGCCGGAGTACCGGCTAAATGGAGGAAATTTCGTTCGGATTCCCCTCGTCAAGACGGAAAGCGGCGATCTCGATTACGTGATCCGGATCGTCTATGCCGGGGAATTGCAGCCGCCGACGGATTTTTCAAAAATCGATTTTCCGTTTCTCGCCGTCCTCAACGTACCCGTCGGCCGGTCCTTGGTCCGGCTGCACCTCCCCGACAATTTTCGATACAAATTCGACGGCAAGATGCAATTCGTCGAAGGAATTCGAATTGAGGAAACCCGACGGCTGGCCGAGTCGGATTATCTGCAACGGCAAAACGACCGCCTGCAACAAGCCGCCGAGTCCGGCAACGTTTTTTCGAAGAACCGGGCCAAGTTGAATCTCCAAGGCGTCAGTCAGTTTGGCCGTCCCGGTCAAACCGCCCAGATGGGGCGACCGCTGATCGACCCGATTGCCGGACCGATTTCGGGATCGGGCGAGATCGTCAAGGACGGCGGCGGAACCCTGCAACTCCGGGGAACCGCCATGCAGATGATGGTCCCGCCGAAAATCGTGATCCAGGAAGAAGAGGAAGAATCGCTTTCCAATTCCGTTGCGCTCGGAAAACAGTTCGAGATACAGCAGAACAAAGCGGCGTCGAACGTCGTCGCGAACAACGACTTGAATTTTTCCGGGCAGGGCGGCGCGATCTATACGGGAATCGCAGTCAACGACGGCAACGTTCAATTCCAGTCCGGTTTTCTCGAACAAAAAGGCTTGGCGAACCGACAGGCCGCGCCGATTCCGAACGAAAAAGCCCCTCCGGTTCTCAATCGACTATCGGTCAAATCGGACGAAAACTATTATTCCGGTCAAACGAAGGCCGTCGAAGGAAAACCCGAACCGCAACAACAACGAACCGTCGACTTTTCCGGCGGAACGGTGCTGCTTGGCGGCGTTTCGCAGGTTCCTCAGCGGCAATCGGGAATCGTCGATTCGAAGAACGCCGAAGAAAAAACGGATAAACGCTCCGGTTTCTACGGCGACGGACTCGCCGGTTCCGGAGGGGCAATCATTTCCAACGAAACCGGACGAAAAGATCAGCCCGAGATCGCCAAAGCCAAACAGGAAGGGTTTGCCCACGCAATGCGAGAAGTCGACGTCGCCGCGATTCCGCAAGTTTTCTCCGGGCAAACGACTCTGCCGCAAGGTGGAATGGGCGGCGGCTTCGGTTCGGCGAAGGTTCCCCAACAGAAGGAATTCGTCGGAGAACCGACGAACGCGGAAAGAAGTTATATTCCCGTTCCGCAATCGTCTGTCGGAGTCGGAGGAGCGATCGGCGGCGGCAGGGAATTGGCAGTCGTCGGCGGATTGGCTCCGGCGACGCCATATCCGACCTCGGCCCCGGTTCCCGTTGCGCCGACGGCGGTTGATGCTCCAGCGCCGGTCTCTGCGATCACAGATCGCAGCTCGTTGGAAGATCGCAGCTCGTCGGATGATCGCGGTTCGTTGAAAGAGAAAAAAGAACTCGCGACGCGGACGGCGAGTCTCGATATCGAGATTCCGTACACCGGTCGGGAATTCCTGTTCACGACGCCGCAGGGATCGCTGGAACTTTCGGCCCGTTGCTTTTCCGTTGAAACGCAGAGACGTTGGCTGACCGCCTTGACGGCGCTGCTCGGAATCGGCGTCGTGTACGGAATTTATCGGCTTTGCGTCCTCGTCGGACGGCGGATAATGTTCGATCGGCGAACGCATCGGAACGTCGCGGGACTCGTCACGCTGCTCGGCTGCCTGGCGCTGCCGCTGTCGTTCGGCGTGTTCCTGCTGTCGATGGTCGCCGCCGCCGTTCTGTGGACGACCTTGTTGAAACGAAAGATGGTTTGAAACCGTCAAAAATCATAGTTTAGCAGCCCCAAGCGTCAGCGCGGGGTGATCACCCCGCGCTGACTTGGGGCTGGTATGAATTGCTCGCTTCAAACCCAGCACGGCTGGGCCGTCAACAGGAGCTACCGCTCCGGCGCCAGAACCCGCGAGATGGTCGCTTCGCTCCCGATCTCGCTGGCGCATTATGAAAAAAATGTCACGATCTTGAACATTAGTAATACAGAAAGGAGTTTGCCATGCGAACGCTCATCGGAGTTTGTTTTCTGCTCATCGCGTTGCCTCTCGAGGCGAAACAATGCGAACTTACCGTTACGACGCCGCAGCCCGTCCTGATCGCGGGCAAGAAGCAGACGACCTGCGTCAAGGTCGGCGTCAAGGGCTTCGAAATGAAGTCCGAAAAAGAGCGGGCGCCGTTGAACGTCGCCCTGGTGATCGACCGTTCCGGCTCCATGACGGGCCAGAAAATCGAACGGGCCAAGGACGCCGCGATCCAGGCGATTCAACGCCTGGATTCCCGGGACATCGTTTCGGTGGTCGTCTTCGACGACAAAGTCGACGTCCTGGTTCCGGCGACGAAAATTTCGGATCGCGAAAACATCGAACGGAAAATCCGGTCCGTGCAACCCGGCGGCAGCACGGCGCTCTACGATGGAACGAAAAAGGGAGCCGAGGAAGTCCGGAAATTCTTCGAAAAGGGCTGCGTCAACCGCGTCGTGCTGCTCAGCGACGGCCAGGCGAACGTCGGTCCGAGTTCGCCGGAAGATCTCGCGAAACTCGGCAAGTCGCTCGGCGGCGACGGAATTTCCGTGACGACGTTCGGTCTCGGCAACGGATACAACGAGGATTTGATGGCGAAACTCGCGGCGGCCAGCGACGGCAACCACAAATTCATCGAAGGAGCCGACGAACTGGCCGACATTTTCCAGAAGGAATTCAACACGGCCCTTTCCGTCGTCGCTCAGGATGTTTCGTGCGTCGTGACGCTGCCGGAAGGGATCCGTCCGGTGCGGTCGCTGAACATGGACGTCAACATCAACAAGCAGGAAGTCTCGTTCGGCTGGAACCAAATCTACAGCGATCACGAACGGTACGTGATGCTGGAAGTCGAAGTTCCCGCGACGGACGACGGTCGGAGCCGCGAATTGGCGACGGCGAAACTCCGGTACACGAATCTCGAAACGAAAAGCGTCGACAACCTGAGCGGCAAGGCCGAGGTCAAATTTTCGTCGTCGCAATCAAAGGTCGACGCGGCGGTCGACAAGCCCGTGATGGAAGAGTACATCGAACTGGTCGCCAACATCGAGAACAAACGCGCGATGGAACTCCGCGACAAGGGCGACGTCAAAGGATCGCAGGCGGCGTTTTCCTCGAACGCGGCGTTCCTGAATTCCAACGCCTTGAAATTCGACTCGGCGAAGCTCAAGAAATCCGCCGAAACGAACACGCGGAACGCAGCGGAGGCCGCGTCGCCGGCCTGGCCCGCTTCGCGCAAGGGAATGGTCGAAGGACAATTCCGCATCGACAAACAGACACAGTATTAAAAAAACGAAAAATGGACAAATTCATCGCAGTCGATCTCGGCAACTCGCGGATCAAATTCGGCCTGTTCGCGGCGGCGGACGAAGAATTTCCGTCGCCGATTTCGGTGTGTGCCGACGCAACGCATGATTTTTCGTTGCTCGAATTCTGGTTGACGGAACAAGGCATCGAATCGGAGACGTCGATCGACTGGTTCCTCGCCTGGACCGGCGGGACCCGTTACGATCCGTTACGACATTGGATCCGGGATCATCGGCCCCGGGACAGCGTCAACGATTTGGTCTGGGAGCACGTTCCGATGCAGCTCGACATCGAATTTCCGGAACGGGCCGGGATCGACCGTTTGTTGGCGGCCTTCGCGGCGTTCGCTTGGCGGCAACAACCTGAAAACGGCAACAGATTCGATCCCGCGCTGCCGATGTTGGTCGTCGACGCCGGAACCGCGATCACGGTCGATCTTGTTGCGGAAGACGGTCTTTTTCAAGGCGGAGCGATTCTTCCCGGTCTTGCGGCGGCGGCGGACGCTTTGGCTCGAATCTCACCGCGACTTTCCAAACCGGATGTCGATGAGATCGGCTTTGCCGTGTATCCGGGCCGCAACACCGAGGAAGCGCTCGCCGCCGGCGTCTATTGGGGAGCCGTCGGCGCGGTGAGACAATATTACGAACTAGTCGCCGCGTCGCTCCAACTCGACAAACGAATTCGACGGCTGCCCGTGTTGCTGACCGGCGGAAAAGGAAGCATTTTGAAAAACGGACTGGTTCTCTCGCTGCCGGAGGAAATCCTCATCGAGTTCCCGGAATCGGTGCTCGTCGGCATCGCCTTGGTCCGTCGCTTGAGTTTTTGAGCATCATTCTTTTTTGCGTCAACAATGATGGTCGTGATGGACGAGATGGAGATCGTGCTGTCCGTACAGCTCACGGATCGTGCTGCCGTTCAACGCGGAGGTCGGATGCACCGCGACGGTTCGATTGACGCAAATCACGTTCCTGACGCATTGCGACACGAAACCGATGTCGTGGGAAACCAGCGCGATCGTCAAGGTTTTATTCAGCTCGGTCAGCGTTTCAAAAAGAATCTCTTCGGACAGCGCGTCGATATTGTTCGTCGGTTCGTCGAGCAGCAGGATTTCCGGTTCGCCGCAGAGAGCCCGGGCGATCAGGACCCGTTGCCGCTGTCCGCCGGAAAGCATTCGGAAGGGAGCGTTGCGATAATCGTCGAGCTTGAGAATTCTCAGGGCGTCCACGGCGGCGAGGTGATCGTCGCGTCCGAACCAAAGGAATTTCGGATTCCAGCCGGTTCGGATACGGCCCATCAGAACGACATCAAGGACCGTCAACGGAAACGCGAAGTCGACGGACAAAAACTGCGGCGTGTATCCGATCCGCTGACGAACCTGTTTCGGCGGCTTGTCGAACAGCCGGATCGTCCCCGATTTCGGCGTCAGGAGGCCGAGTACCAACTTGAGCAGCGTCGTTTTGCCGCCGCCGTTGGGACCGATGATCGACACGAAATCACCCGACGCAATGGAAAACGACGCGTCTTCCAAAACGTTCGGTCCGCCGTAGGAAAAGGTTACGGAGTCGAAAACGATCGCGGACATTGGAGCGTATTGTTTTTCAGAGCCCGACGCGTTAGCGAGGGATTGAGCCCGGTCCCTTGCTGACGCGTCGGGCTCTGAAATGCTTTTTATTTCGCGGCCATGGCGGCGGCGAGGATTTTCGAGGTACTCGGCCGCATGATGCGGGGATCGACCACGTTGCCTTCGAGCAACGTCTTGCGAACGTCCTTGCCCGAGATGAAAACCGGCTTTTCGTCTTTGTGGTTCTCCATCAGGTCGACGCGTCCGACGGATTCGTAATACGCCGCGAAACCGACGTTCAACGGCTTGATTTGCAGGTCGACGTCGAGTTTGTTGAACGTGTTGAAAATCTCCTGAGCGTCGAAATCGCCCCAGATCGCGGTTCCGTCGTGGTACGGCGCGTCGGCGTGCTTGCGGCCGATGATCAGGTCGGTGAAGCCGAAATTCTGCCGATAAATCGCGTGCATCACGGCTTCTTTCGGTCCGCCGTAGAACATTTTGATATCGAGGCCGAGCAACAGGACCCGATCCGGCACCGCGCCGCCGACTTTCGTCCACAGAGCGGCGTCGGAGTCGCCTTCGCCGAGCGAACGATCGGCGATCAGTTTTTCGTAGGTTTCCATACGAACGACGGCGTTGACGTCGTCGCCCTTCGTTTCGCCGACCAGCGGATTCAGGCAGGCTCCGGCGTTGAGACCTTGACGGAGCAGTTCTTCGAGACCGTAAACCAAGGCGTATTCATGAGCCCGGTGCAGCGGATTACGGGTTTGGAACGCGACGACACGCTGCCAGCCCTTTGAATCGAGCAGATTCCTCACCTCGACCGGCGTCAGGACGTATTTTCCAAAAGAAGAATTTTTCGGCTGCGGCAGCACCCAGATTGAGCCGCCGAGCAAAAACGTTTTGTCGGCGTCCTGCTTGAGGATCATGTCGGCTCCCGGATGGTCGGTCCGATCCGTCAGATAAACGCTTTTCAGATATTTTTCCTTGTCCCACGGGAAAACGTCGGAAACGGTCAGCACGGCGACGACTTCCCCCGCGGAGTTCGTGATCGCAACCTCTTGACCGACCTTGACTTTTTTCGAAAGCTCCTCGGTGATCGGCAGCGAAAGCGGAATCGTCCAAGCGTATTTTTTGCCGTTGTTCTCGATCACGGATTCGTCGAGAACGCGGTTGAAGGTTTTCGAATCCATCGGTCCGGTGAGCGGCGAGAGCCCGCCGTCGCCGAAACGGTAGACGGTCGAAAGATCGGCGTCGCTGACGAGAACTTTTTCCAGCGTCGCGGCCTTGGCTTTGAAAGATTCGATCTCTTGCAAAGCAACGGTTCGGTTGACAGGTTCGGTGAGACCGCCGTGTGGAACGATGAGAGGCATTGATTTTATGTGGTAAAGAGGTTGTTTTTCGATCCAAGCGTCAATTCCCCAGTTTACCCGCCGTCCGGGAATTTGCAAGAGTCGCGCGGCGGCAGACCTCGTTTGGCGGTCCGCTTGCGTTTTATACCAGACCTGTTCGGTAACTTCAATTTGGCGAACCTGCAACAATGAGGTCTATGTCGAAAGGTAGCCGCCGACGTCCCGGCGGCGGAGTCCGTTACTCCGGACCGGACCTTTGTTTAAGTGGGGAGTACCGCACCTGCCGCCGGGACGTCGGCAGCTACCAGTTACCGAACAAGTCTACTGTAATTCGGGGACAAATTGCTCGTTTCTTATCGCTTCAATCCCCGAGTTCCGGCGGAGTACCGCCTTCACTCGGGGCTCTTTTCAGAAGCGCGTCAGGGTATTTTATTTTCAAGCGAAAGCCTCCGGGGGAGCGGTCCTTGCAATCGTTCCGTTCACAGGGGATAATGTTTGAATCCTTTGAAAAAAGTTGTCTCCTCACGAACGTCCCATGGCCGAGCGTCCCGCATTTTTCGTGTTTGATATCGAGAGCGTCGCCGACGCCGAACTGGTCGCCAAAGTCCATTTCGGCGGAAAGGTTGCCGCCGCCGACGCGATTCGAGCCTATCGGGACGAACTGCTTGCCGCGAACAATTCGGATTTCATTCCGTACACGTTCCAGATTCCGATCTCCGTCGTGATCGCGAAGGTCGCCGCCGATTTGTCGCTGATCGACATCGTGCAGTTGGACGAGCCGCAATTCCGGCCGCACGAAATTTGCAGCAAGTTTTGGCGCGGTTGGGCGGCGTACAATCAGCCGACGCTCGTCAGTTTCAACGGTCGCGGCTTCGATATTCCGATCTTGGAGCTTGCGGCGTTCCGCTACGGCGTCTCGATTCCGAACTGGTTCGCGATGAGCGCCAAGTCCTTCGATCAGCCGCGAAACCGATACAATACGAAAGTCCATCTCGATCTCTGCGACATTTTGACGAACTTCGGAGCGACCCGATTCAATGGCGGCCTGAACCTCGCGGCGAACATCCTCGGCAAGCCCGGCAAAATGGACGTTCAGGGGTTCATGGTGCAGGATCTCTACGACGCCGGAAAACTGGCGGAGATCAACGACTATTGCCGCTGCGACGTTCTCGACACGTATTTCGTCTTTTTACGGACGATGCTCCTGACGGGCAGCATCCGGCTCGAAGAGGAACAGACGCTCGTCACCAAGGCGAAAGAATGGTTGAAAACGCAAGCCGAATCCTCGGCCGCGTACCGACTCTACCTCGAAAACTGGGGCGACTGGACCAATCCGTGGGGAGGATAGGTGAGAGGGTGAGAGGGTGAGAGGGTGCAAGAGCAATATGGGAAATTTTTGCTGCGGTATTTCACCACTCCCCACCCTCTCACTTCTCACCCTTTCACCTCTCCGAATAAACATCAATTTTCTAGCAAAGCCTAAACGTGGGATTTTTCGATAAGATCAAGCAGGGCTTGGCCAAAACGGCCGAGATTCTCGGTGCCGACAAGATCAAGCAGGGCCTGGCCAAAACGGCCAAGATTCTGAACACCGATATTCGGGACCTTTTCAAGAGCGAAGGCCGGCTCGTCGACGACGAGTTTCTGGAGGAGCTGTTCGAACGTCTGGTGAAAACCGATATGGGCGTCGCGGCGGCGACCGAAACCGTCGACGAAGTTCGAACCCAATTCCGAGGCCGTGTCGTCCAGATGCACGACGTCCTCGAAGTCATCAAGGCGAAGCTCAAGGAATTGATGAAGCAACCGGTCGCCCCGTTGCAATTCGCGGAGAAAGGGCCGACCGTGATCATGGTTTGCGGTGTCAACGGCAGCGGCAAGACGACGACCATCGCGAAGCTCGGTCAGCTTCTCGTCGACGAAAAGAAGAAAATCGTTCTTGGAGCGGCGGACACGTTCCGGGCGGCGGCGGTCGAGCAGCTCACGATCTGGGCGAACCGGCTCGGCGTCGAGATCGTCACGGGGCCCTCCGGCAGCGATCCGGCGAGCGTCGCCCATAAAAGCGTCGCCAAGGCGCTTGAGATCAACGCCGACGTCTGTATCATCGACACGGCGGGACGGCTCCAGACGCAGAAAAACCTGATGCAGGAACTCGAAAAGATTCGCCGCGTGATGAACAAGTTGATTCCCGAGGCGCCGCACGAAACGATTTTGATTCTCGACGCGACGACCGGCCAAAACGGGATCAGTCAGGCGAAACATTTTACGGAGGCCGTGAAATGTAGCGGCATCGTGCTTGCCAAGTTGGATGGAACGGCGAAGGGCGGCGTCGTGGTCGCCATTAGAAAACAGATCGGTCTGCCGGTCAAATTTATCGGCGTCGGCGAAACGGCGGCCGACATCGCGGTCTTCGAACCGAACGCCTTCGTCGACGCCCTCTTCGAGGAAACGGAGAAGGAACCCCCGAAACAATGAGACGAGCCCAGAGCCGGGACCTGTGGTCCCGGTCCCCCCTGCGGTCTCCGGTCCCCGGTCCCCTGTCCGTTGTCGTCGAATCCGGTATAATGGGACGAATCGGCGACCGTTTCTTCGGGAAACGCCGTGCCGCCGAAACGAACCCTTACTTGACGGAAGGAAGATTCAATGATCGTTACCACAAAGGACTTGTTCAAGCAGGCTTACGGCAAGTACGCGATCGGCGCGTACAACATCAACAACCTCGAACAGACGGTCGGTCTGTTTCGCGGCAACCTCGGCAAAACGCAGAAAAACGAAGATCCGAGCGACGCGGCGAAGAGTGCTCCGTTCATCATCCAGATTTCCCGCGGCGCCCGGGGCTACAGCGACAAGCGAATGCTCGAAGCCCTGATCCGCTCCGCCGGCGACGTGTTTCCGGACGCGATTTTCGCCGTCCATCTCGACCACGGAACCGAAGAAGCGTGCATCGACTGCATCAACAGCGGTTTCTACAGCTCCGTGATGATCGACGCTTCCCATGATCCCTTCGAAAAGAACGTCGAACTGACGAAAAAGATCGTCGACCTCGCTCATCCGAAGGGAATCGTCGTCGAAGCCGAACTCGGCCAACTCGGCGGCGTCGAAGAAGACGTCGTCGGCAGCGTGAAGCTGACCGAACCGGAAGACGCCGCGAAATTCATTGAAAAGACCGGTTGCGACTCCTTGGCCGTGGCGATCGGTACCTCGCACGGAGCGTTCAAGTTTTCCGGCAAGCAAGGACTCCATTTCGACGTTCTCGAAAAGATCCAGAAGGCGGTTCCGAAGAATTTCCCGCTCGTGATGCACGGCAGCAGCAGCGTGCCGCATGAATGGGTCGCCCGCATCAACGCGGCCGGCGGCCAAATGAAGGACGCCAGCGGCGTCGACGAAAAGCAATATCTCCCGGCCGCGAAGCTCGGCGTCACGAAGATTAACATTGACACCGACGGCCGTTTGGTCTGGTGCGCGATCCACCGGGAAGAGTTCCGCGACAATCCGGCGAATTTCGATCTCCGTCCGCCGGGGACGAAATTCATGGCCGCGTACGCCGAGTTCATCATTCACAAAAACCAGATGCTCGGCAGCGCCGGACAGCTCGAAGACGTTCGCAAATCGCTCAAAGGTTCTTCCTCCTGCGGTTGCGGTTGCGGCTGTAAATAGACGGCACCCTTCAAAGATCTCCCCAAGTATAGCGCAGCGAAACTTGGGGGATAAGGAGGCTCTTACTAAGGAGTTAAGGAAATAATGTCTCTGTGAGGATGGATCAATGGCCGTCATCCCCGCGAAGGCGGGGACCTAGACGGAAGGCGTTGTCGACTATTTGCATCCGTCAATAACGTGTGCAAGGACCAATAGAATCTGTTCTCTAGGTCCCCGCCTGCGCGGGGATGACGATATTTTTTCCGTTTCTACGAAGGTCAATTCGTTAATGTTGTAGTAGTATTGGGAAAGGCTCTTTTCATGTTGCGAATTTTCTCGTTTATCCTGTTCGTCGTCGTTCTGTCGGTTTCCGCGTTTGCCCAGAAGCCGTTCAAGGATCTCGAATACGCGAAGATCGGCGAGCGGTCGCTGAAACTCGACCTCTACGTTCCGGAAAAGGGCGACGGTCCGTTTCCGCTGGTCGTCTGGATTCACGGCGGCGGTTGGGTCGGCGGCGACAAAACCGACTGTCCGATACTGAATCTCGGATACTGCAAAAAAGGTTACGCCGCCGCCAGTTTGTCGTATCGGTTCAGTACCGAAGCGATTTTCCCGGCGCAGATCGAGGACGTCAAGGCGGCGATTCGCTGGTTGCGGGCTCACGCCAAGGAATACAATCTCGATCCGAACAAATTCGGCGTCATCGGAGCCTCGGCAGGCGGACATCTGGTCTGCCTGCTCGGCGTGACCGGCAAGACGAAGGAATTCGACATCGGCGACAATCTCGACCAGTCGAGTGAGGTCCAAGCGGTTTGCAACTGGTTTGGACCGACGAATCTCGAAACGGGACTCGACGGCCTTGATCCGAACACGCCGCTGACGAAAGCTTTGGTCGATATGTATCGTCAACTTCTCGGTGGTCCGCTGTCCGAGAAAACGGAACTTGCGAGAAAGGCGAGTCCGACGACTTACGTTCACGCCGAAACGCCGCCCTTCATGCATCTTCACGGAACGGTCGACTTGCTGGTTCCCGTCGAACAGGCGGAAATCCTGCACGACAAATTACGGCAGGTCGGTGCTTCGAGCCGAATGTTCCTGCTTCCGCGAGCCGGACACGGCGGTCAGGAATTCTTGTCGCCGCATTATCTTGAGGAGATGCAACTCTTCTTCGACAAGCATCTCAAGGAACCGTCAGGGAAATGACGCGCTTCGCGGCTAAAACGCAAGCGGATCGCTAAGCGGGTTCGAATCATTTAAAGTTGCAGGTCGTTTTTTTTCAGACGACTGGAAAGAACGGCGAAACTTGCCGAAAGTTTGACTTCTTCGCAAACGACATCGGAAGGAATTTCCAACCGGACCGGCGTGTAGTTCCAAATGCCGCGCACGCCGACCTGGATCAGCATCCGAGCGACTTCCTGGGCCGCCGAAGAAGGAACGGTCAGGATTCCGATCTCGATGGGCAGATCTTTCCCTCGTTCGACCAGTTCCTTCAGATCGAAGACCGGACAGCGATGAATCGTTTGGCCGATCTTCTGCGGATCAGTGTCAAAGGCCGCAACGATTCGCAAACCGTGGTCGGCAAATCCATCATATCCGAGAATTGCGCTGCCGAGACTTCCCGCTCCGACCAAAAACGCCGCAGTACTCGAATCCCAACCGAGAAACAGCTCAATGGCTTCGACCAGTTCATCGACCCGATAGCCGATTTTCGGGCGTCCGCTGATTCCCGTGATCGAGAGGTCTTTGCGAACTTGAACGCTTAGTTGTCCGAACTCGTCCGCGATTCGGGTGCAGGAGATCAACGCCTCGCCGCGTCCCTGCTGTTCTTTCAAGAAACGCAGATACACGGGCAGACGCTGGATGCTCGGAATCGGAAACGATTTGACGGAAGACATTGTTCGGCCTCGATTGCACACAATGATTATCGATAATAAACTATCAATATAATAATAACCGTGTTTGGGAGGAAATCAAGGTCGGTTGAGGAAAAAGAATTCCAAGGAGAACTCGGTTGCTTTCAACAATCTTTCCGGATAAAATATGGGAGTTTCGAGTCGCTGCCGAAGCGGCTCCTCTCAACGTCCTCACAACCATTGCGAAACTAGAGATGAAGCAAACATCATTGATTGCGTCGATCATTTTTTTTCTTTCCCTGACCGTTGCGATGGTCTCCGCCGCGGAAAAAGAACTGACGGCGACCCAAAAAGAACGCCTGAAAAATCCAATTTTCCAATCGTCGTTGGAGTTTCTCAAAAATCCGACGCCTGCCGCTGATTCCACGGCGGCCTCCGAAGCCGAAATGAAGCCGTACACGGATAAGATTCCCGGAACGGAAGTCGTCTTTAAGATGATTCCGATCAAGGGCGGCAAGTTCCTCATGGGCAGCCCGGAAGACGAAGAGGAACGTAAAGCCGACGAAGGGCCGCAGCACGAAGTCGAAATCAAGCCGTTTTGGATGGAAGAACACGAAACGACGTGGAAGGAATTCGAACAGTTCGCGCTGAAAATGCTACGAACCGCTCATCAAGCGAATCGGAACGTCGAACCGTCGGCTCAGGAAAAGATCGCCGACGCCATGGCGTGTCCGACGCCTCCGTATAACATCGGCTCGATCAGCCACGACAACGCCGGCAAGGTCGGTTTTCCGGCCAGCGGCATGACGGTGTACGCCGCTCAAATGTACTGCAAATGGTTGACCTCGCTGACAGGCCGTTATTATCGGCTGCCGACCGAAGCGGAATGGGAATACGCCTGCCGCGCCGGAACCAAAGACGCTTATTCCTTCGGCAAAGACGATTCCAAGATCGAAGATTATGCCTGGACCTTCGACAACAGCGACGGGACGTCAAAAAAAGTCAAGCAGAAAAAGCCGAACGCTTGGGGCCTGTACGACATGCACGGCAATCTAGCCGAATGGGTGCTTGAACAATACGCCGCCGACACGTACAAGAACCGTAAGCCGGAAAACTTCGGTGCTCCGATCAAGTTGCCCGCCGGAGAAGGATTCGGACAGGTCGCGCGCGGCGGACATTGCGAAGACGACGATACGGCCAACTTCCGTTCCGCCCGACGTCTTTACGCCGTCGAAGCGTGGAAGCAGCAGGACCCGCAGTTTCCGCAGAGCATTTGGTGGGTGACGGACGCCGCTTACGTCGGCTTCCGTGTCGTTCGACCGCTCGAACCGCCGAAGACCGAAGAAGAAGCGAAGTCCTATGAAGCGAATCCCAAGATTTGGATCGACTATACCGAACTGAATCAGAGGGATTAAAGAAGAAAGCAACAGCCGGCGCAATGACGGTGAGAAGAACCGTCATTGCGCTTCGCTTCATTCCGGCTGTTGTTTTTCCGGTCAGGATCCGACCAGGGCGACGACGTTTTCCCGGGTTACGGGGGAGATGATTCCTCTTTCCGTGATGATTCCGGCGATCAGCGACGCTGGCGTCACGTCGAACGCCGGATTGTAGATCCGAACGCCGTCCGGAGCGGTTTGTTTGCCGAAACCGTGAGAAACTTCTTTCGGGTCGCGTTCTTCGATCGGAATTCCGCTGCCGTTTTCCAGCGTCAGATCGAACGTCGAGACCGGAGCGGCGACGAAAAACGGAATCCGATGCGCCGCCGCGGCAACCGCGACGCCGTAGGTTCCGATCTTGTTCGCCGTGTCGCCGTTGGCCGCGATTCGGTCGGCGCCGACGAAAATCGCGTCGACTTTGCCCTGTCGCATGACAAGGGCCGCCATGGAATCGCAGATCAGCGTCACGTCGATGTTCCGTTGCTGAAGCTCCCACGCCGTCAAGCGGGCTCCCTGAAGCAGCGGCCGCGTTTCGTCGGCGAAAACATGGATTTTCTTTCCGGCCTCCGCTGAGGCGAAAAACACGGCAAGAGCCGTTCCGTAGTCGGCCGTCGCCAAGCCGCCGGCGTTGCAATGGGTCAGATAGGAGCCGCCGTCCGTCGTCAGGAGCTGTCCGAACTTGCCGATCGACCGGCAGATGGTCCGATCCTCTTCGTGAATCGCTTTCGCTTCCTCGAAAAGAGCCGCGAGGATTTCCGGGGGCGCCGATTGTTTCAGCGATTCGGCTTTCGCCTTCATTCGGTCCAGCGCCCAGAACAGGTTGACCGCCGTCGGTCGACTCGACGCCAAATACTTGACGACTTCGTCCAACCGCTCGAACAACCTCGCCGTACTCGGATTCTTATCCAGGGTCTGGAGTCCGACGCAAACGCCGTAGGCCGCCGCGATGCCGATCGCCGGAGCCCCACGCACCCGGAGCATTTTGATTCCCTCCCAAACCGTTTCGACGGTTCGGCAGTCGATTTCCTTGAACTCCGTCGGCAGGAGCGTTTGGTCGATCATTGTCAGGCGACCGGCGGCGTCGCCGATCCACGATAACGTTTCCATGGGCTTCATGATTTCTTTCTTACAAGAGCCGGGACCTATGGTCCCGGAGGAGCGGAGTCGTTCAAGGAATCGTCAAATAATTCTAACACGTCGACAAAAAACATCAATCGTTGAACAAGGGGAGCGCCGGAGTACCGGCTAAAAAATCACATCAAACTTTCGCCGACCGTTGCAAGCGGACTCGAATCTTTTTTCTTTGCGTTATCACCGCTCCCGAATTTGACTGGCCCGGTTTCATGGGGAATAATCCCCTGACTTCAGAAACCCTCAACACGCTTTCGACCATGAGCATTCTCGGCGCCAACTATCCGACGCGAAGTTATTCGTCGTCTTCCATGGGAACCACGACGGTCGCGGCCAAACAATCGTATAAAGTCAATTTCGTGACCAATACGGGCACGAAATCGGACGTTTATTCGGGAGGCAAGACGTCGATTCCGTCGACGTATCAGATTCCGAAGAAGAGTACGGCGTCGACGTCGACCTCGGTTTCCTCGACAACGAACACGTCGCTCCAGAAAACCATGTCGACGATCACGTCAGCCGCGCGAACGACGACGCTGCAAAATTGTATTCCTTGCGGTTACGGCAAGAAATAAACGCGTCTCGCCGAATCGGGACAACGTTTGCAAAAATTGTGTTCGCGGAATAATTTCTAGCGTTTCCAAATGATTCCGAACGAACCGGTATGCGAATCCGAGCGTTTCGCGAAACTTCCGTTGTAGTCGACGAACATCAGGACCGATTGCGCGGCGTTCAATGAATGTTTGCCGCCGAATCCGAGATCGAACACGGAATCGCCGATATCGACGCTGTACACGGAAACATCCGGTCCCGAGGTTCCGGCAAATCGATTCATACTCACCGCGACGTTGTCGCCGGCGACCTTCACGCCGTAAAAGAGTCGGCCCCAAATCGATCCCCGTTGGAAGGAGCGTTCCCCGGATGCCCCGAAACGGAGCATCGTTCGCGCAAACTCGGCGCTGTCGTAGGAAAGCCGGATTCCGGGGTCGCCGTATTCCGTAAACCCTTTTTGAGAAACGCGTTCAAAGTCGATCGAAAACGTCGGTTTGAAAAGAAAACGATCGGAAAGATCCACCGGCCGGACCAACATCAACGACGCGGAAATCGAATCTCCCGGCGTGCTGCCTCGCGCCGTGTAGTAGGCGCCCGGCAACGAAACACGTCGATCCTGCGTGAAGTCGAGGTGTCCGTATCCGACGTAACCGCGAACCTGGAAATTTCGTTTGAAAAGATTGGCGCCGCCGTACAGGCCGAATTGATAATCGTTAATCACGAGATGTCCGTCGTCCTGTGTATAGCCGCCGTTTCCGTAACCGAAGGTCCAGCCGAACAGCGTTTCATTCGTCGGCGTCCATTCGGCTCCGAGATTGAACCCCGCGCGATCGCCCTTACCGCCGGAAGCGTTGCTGTCCGAGCGCAAGTTCAGGTGATTATAGTAGGTATCGAACCAAAAATCGCCTTGGAACATGCTTGGCGTCTGCCCGAGAACTTCCGTGGCCAGATCGACGGACGTGACGCTTGCCGATCGTTTACGCTTTGGAACAGCGACGGACAAGCGTCTCATTCCGACTCTTTCCAAGGGAACCCGCCACGGTTCCGCGATCGCGGCGAGAAGTCCGTTGCTGCGAAGGTCGCCGCTCAAGCTGCTGAGAGCCTGACGGTATTCGCTATCGGAAGCGATCCGCATCAAGGAATCGAACACCTTTTTTTGTTTGTCGTTTGCCCCGTCGTCGGCCAGAAGGCCGTCGATCATTTGAGCGAATTGCCGCTGATTTTCCGAACCGGCGTAATCGACAAGGTCGGCGACCTTGATGATTTCGACCCAAAGCTGATTTTCGTCCTCCAAAGGAATCACGCGGGAAAGATTGAAAAACAACGAATCGACGAATTGCATATCTTCGCTGAAACTGGAACCGCTGCCGCCCTGAGCAACGCAAAAATACTGGGTTCGTCCTTCGAAATTCGATCCGTCGACGATTTCGAGCAAAACGCCGTCCTCCGTTTTGACGGTTCCGGTCGAGAGCAAGGTTCCGTATCCCGCCGGATCAATGGTCATCGCGATGGTCGAACCGCTCTCGAAAAGAACGTCCTTGGTCCCGAAGTCGATGTAGTTGAGTCCGAGAATCAACTTGGATTTTTCTCCGAACACCGTATCGGCTAAAACTTTTCCGTTTCCGAACAGGATGGAGCCTTCGCCGAAGCGGAGATTCGTCGCGTAAATACCGCCGTCCGTGTTCCGGTTTTCGACGGTCACGCCGACCAATTCGAGCGTTTTGCCGTTGCCGGCCTTCAACTGCGAATTCACGCCGATATAGAGACTTTTATTGTCGCCGGAAAAACTCAATCCGCCGTTGTCGGCGTTGTTTCCGGACAAATCGAGAACGGCGTTGTCGATCAACGTCAAGTTCGTGGCGTCAATGGTTCCGTCGTCGAGATTCTTCAATTCGACGGACCGGAGATACAGCATCTTGGATTTCATGGTTCCGGCGTTTGTAACGGTCCGTTTGCTCGCGTCGCCGTATTCATCGACGCCGGACAGGAACACGCCTTGGGAGGAAAACGTTGCGCCGGCATGAATCGTGGAATCGCCAAGGAGCGCAAAAAACAGGGCGTCGGCCCCCGTTTCCGAACTCATCTTCGAGCCTTCTTTGAGCTCGAATCCTTCATAGAAGATTCCGTTGTAGGCGTACAGACCGAACCCGACCATGTGGGACCCGTCTTCGGCGTTGCCGGCAAACTGGATCTCCGCTCCTTCTTCGAGCGTGAGCGCTCCACCGACGACGATCCCCTCTCCCACCAAGGCGTAGGAATCCTCGTCGAGAACGAGGTCGCCCGTCGAGTTCGCAAACGCAAAGAAGCAAGTCCTGCCTTGAATCGTTACGTTCTTGGCTTTGAGAGTTCCGCCGATCAAGTGATGGAAACCGCCGAGATCTTCGGTCCCTTCAAAAAATTCTCCGTCGTTTTTCAAGAGAATGTTTCCTTGACCGACTCCGGCTTCGTCCAGTTGACTCGCCAAAGTGGATCCGGCCGCCGCATAGAAATTATCCGTAATGATGATATCTCCGGATACATTCAACACCGAGCCGGATTTGCCGAGTTCCAATGCTTGGATCTCGAAAGCCTTTTGGCTCGTCTGCGTCACCGCCACGCGACCGCTGACGATCAAGCGGTCGGTTTCCAGTTCGGCTCCGGAACCGGTCAAATCGATGGACGAGTACGACGTGGTATCGGAACTGCTGTTGAAAACGATCGTTTCGGCAGAGAGTTTGCCTTTGATCGCCACGACGCCGTCGAAGATGATCCTGTCCGACGAGTGTACCGTTCCGCCCAATTGGGAATTCGCTTGGAATCGAATCGCCTGGTCGGCGTCGATTGAGCCGTCGCTAATGACTTTGCCGAGATCGAGTCCGAGGGTTCCTTCCGGTAACGCTACGTTGTTCGTAACGTCGGAGCCGATCGTCAGCACGCCGCCGGCAAGGATGTTGAGCGTTCCTTCGTTGCCGTATTTTTCCGTGGTCAACGAAAGCGGAGCGTCGAGGGTTCGCGAGCCGCCGCTGGCGATGATCAGGTCCGCCGACCAGGCGGAACCGGCGGACGAAAGAACGAAAGCGGCAAACGAAAGGAAAAGGCAGCGAATCGAGCGTGGTATGGGAATCATTGTTTCTGATTTTAAACGGCAAGAAACAGGAATCGTGACGAAACGGTTTCCGTGAGTAAACCCGGGAAAACTTGCGGATGATAAGAAGAATTCCCCCCGCGATCAAGAGAAGATAGGTAAGATACCGCTCCGTCGACAGGAAAAATCTGTCGGCGAGCGAAGCGGTCAACAGGTGATGAACGACCCGAAACCTGCGGTCCCGACACTCCGAACACGCCGACGAGTTCCCCCCGGCTCCAATGTTTTCCTTCCTTTTGATATAATGGTACGGTCTTTTCGTTTTGATGTTCCCATGCTTTGCTGTTCAAACGCAAGCGGAGTTCCAACCGTTTTCCGAGAATCATTTCCCCCCATGAGTCGAAACGGATTCGGAAGGAAAGGCTCGGTGTTCGTCGATTGTTTAACCGCCGCCTGCTTAGGCTTCCGTTCGAAAGTTTTATACCCGGTTGACAGTCAGTGTAGAGTGATCAGTGTAGAGTACCGATTCGGCCAAATCATCCAATACGGTACTCTACACTTTACACTTTGTACTCTACACCCACTGTTCGATGGGTAT
>JAVBQW010000251.1:0-13627 GCA_031548665.1 Thermoguttaceae bacterium | reverse complement strand
GTACCCCTTGCGTCGGGCTTCGAGCGTCGCCTTTTCGATACAGTAAGTCTGCACGAATCGGTCGAGATGCTTTTGCTCTCTCCAAACCTGATTGAAATTGTCGTACTTCAATTCGCCGGTATCGAGAACGCAGACGACGGGGTAAAGCCAGTTGGGAAGTTCGACCAAAAATCCTTCGACTTCGGTTTCGAACAGAATGACCCGACCGTGGACGGGTTCTTTGAGATTCAGTCGACGACAAGCCGACCGAACGGCGTCGAGATCACGGACCTCGACTTGGATCGTAACAATGTGGGACATCGTTTCCTCCATTGGTTAGAGGTTGAAATGATCGGCGTAACATGCCTTTCTCAAATTTGTATTGGACAAAAAGGACGGTTTTTTAGCGGTCCGACTTACATAGCGGCAGCGAACGCGGTAAAATCTGAACATGAAAACCTGCCCTTCACTACAAACACTGAAACAGTTCGTTGCCGTCACGCTTTCACCTGCGGAAGCGGCCGAGTTGATCGAACACATGGAGTCCTGTGCCGCTTGTTCAGAACGCCTGAGCACGCTGAAACAGAACCGTCGTACAGATATTGCCGAGGGATTTCGCGATTTACGGAACAGGAAAATCGAAACGTCCAGCACTCTTCCGAAGCGGATCGACAAGTACGAAGTTGTCGCAAAGATCGGCGAAGGCGGCATGGGAACGGTCTATCGGGCTTGGCATCCGGATTTGCAGAGAGATGTCGCCGTCAAAGTTCTCAAGGAAACGCGGTTGGACAACGCAATGGCTCGCTCCCGATTCTCGAAGGAGATCGAAGCTGTCGGGCGTCTGCGTCACGAAAATATCGTGCAGGCATTGGACGCGGGAGCCGCTGACGGCGTACCGTTCATCACGATGGAGTTGCTCGACGGTTGCGACCTCGACGAGTACGTCACGAAAAACGGGCCGCTTCCGGTTGAGCAGGCTCTTTCATTGGTCCGGCAAGCGGCGACGGGACTCGCTCATGCTCACACAGTCGGCCTCATTCATCGTGACGTCAAGCCGTCGAATCTGTTTTTGACGAGTAACGGAATTGTCAAATTGCTCGATCTCGGCATTGCCCAACCGATCGGCAGCGAGAATCGTGAAACGAAAACAGAAACCGGCCATGTGGTCGGCAGCCCGGAATTCATGGCTCCGGAACAATTTCGTGGTGGGACGGTCGATGTGAGAAGCGACATTTATTCGCTCGGTTGCACGCTGGCGTATCTGCTGACGGGCAAGCCGCTGTCCGAATCGCACGGCAGTCTACCGGCGACCGTCAGACCGCTTGTCACGAAAATGACCGCCGGTATGCCGGACCAACGGTTCCCGTCGACCGGTGAGTTGATCGCGGCGATTGATGCAATACAGAAACGAAAATTTCCTCGTTGTTATCTCGTGCCAATATTGGCCAGTGTCGCGGCTACCGTGATCGCCGGTGTTCTTGTAACGAGTGGAAGTCCGAGCAAAGACAAGGAAAAGCCTGCAAATCCGGCGACTCCTTTTGTTACCAACCAAACGAGCGAGCATCCTGTAGTGCCGGCGGCTCCTTTCATTGACGAGCAAAAGAGTGAACAGCCTGCAACGCCGGCATCTCCCTTGGTTGAAACGAAAACGAAGGAACAAGACGGGACGGAAATTGTTAAATCACCGGTGTCCGATGAAACCAAGAAATGGTTCGCTGAGTACGAAAAAGAGAAAGAACGTCGTCGAATCGAGTATGCCGAGTACGAAAAAGCGAAGACGGAAGCAAAGAAAAACGGTACACAAATAACACAGCCGCCGTTGTCGGCGCCCTTTGGACCGATTCCACCTCCCGCTCGTCGGATGCCTTAATCCTCTGTCGGCGTGTCGTTGAGCATGTCGCCGAACTCGGCGATCAGACGGTGGAGGACCATGTAATTCGCTTTTCGGACGGCTCCGCGTGACATGCCGAGTTCTTCGGCAAGTTGGTCCGAGGAGATGCCGTAGACCGTCATGCCGAGGAAACAGCGGGCCCATTTTTCGCTGAAGATGTCCCCGGCGGTGGCGACGATGTTTTCGTACAGAGCGATTTGCTCGGCGTTCAACTGATCCGATGTCGGTTGAGCGAGCTTGTCCAACAGTTCGGCGGCAACGGGGAGATGCCGCGATTTGCAGAGGTCCGCGATCAGGTTGACGGTGATAGTTCGCAGCCAAGCTCGAAAGGAACCCTTTCGTTTACGGTCGAAACCGTCGATGGCATGGTGGACCTTGATCAGAACCTGTTGGGCGATGTCGTCCTTGTCCGCGACTTGCAGGCTCTTGCAGAGTTGGACGATGTAAGGCCGATAAACCGAATCAAAACGCGCCCACGCCCCCGGCTCCCGATTGCGAAGCCGAATCAATATTGAGGTCGAAGTCGTGCCGGGACGTGAAGGCGACATGCGGACATTCTACCACGCCGGACGGTCGTTGTCAGTGGGACACGGCTACCGTTTTTTCGTCGCCTGAAACACCAGAACAAAAACAACTCCGATGATCAACGCCGGTATTCCGACGACTCCCAGTAGGGACAAAAGTTTTCCGATGGCGACACCCATTGTTCGATTCTCCGTATTAGTGATACATAATTATTGACGCTGCGGCAAAGAGTCCATCACCTATGCCGTTGTCGCTCAGGACTCGGCTGTTGCCATGTGAAGCATGAGTCGTGCGGTGTTGTTACGTAAAGTCAAGAAGAAAGTAAACGTCAAGACAATGTTGGTCAGCACCAGCAAAACAAGCAGTATCGGCCCATATGGAATGAACATTGACATACCGCAGAGAACCCAAAATGCACAGATGACCGTTGCGAAATTCAGGTCGACCAGATCGGCATGTCCATATCGGCTTGCTGTTTTGTTCAGGTCCTCGACCAATCCCCGAAATGCGATGAACCACCAATACCAGGCGAAGAAAGGAATGAACGAATATCCCGCCGCTTTTTGTGGAGTCGTTCTGGCAATGTCCTCGGGGATTTCCTTCCAGAAGGAAACCGTCACATTCCAGAATCCGACGCCCCCCATTACGATCATGAAGATAATGAACAAAAAACCCGAGACGCCGATCCCTCCGCCTTCTTCGTCTGCTTCTGCACCGATTACTCCGAACAATGGGACAATCAAGGCAAGAACCGCAAAGGCAGCAAGATAGAACCAAACCCAGAGATTGAGCCGGTCCATCGTCTCTTTCAGCTTCTTCGAGCCGGACGACTTCAATTTTTTCACCGCCTCCGATTCAGTCCAGTGACAGATTCCGAAAACAATCGCGGCAACGACGGCAAGAAAAATCAAGTCGGGCAGGAACGAGAGAAAGCCGCTACCGATCGCTTGACCGGTCTCTGTATTTGCTGCCTTCCTTGTGCCATGAATGAGAAACAGTTTCAATAATACTTTCACGGGTGAACTCCTTGCGAGATGTTTTGGTGGGCGTTTAACGTTTTTCGACGATGATCCAACCGCTCGGATCATAGAGCAAATAATAGTACATATTGAAAACCAGCAGTTTCCAATTCAGAAAACTGAATGCGTTTTTGACGAAGAACGAGACATGTTCTCCATGGGCAACGGTAACGTCGATCTCCTTCGATCCAAGTATCCATTTGCTGTCGGCGGTGGGATGGGCTTGCTTGCCGAACCCTTTCGTTTTTAGAATCATGACATGCCGACCGGGCGAAACGGGGAGTTCTGAGAATCCGGGCTTGACGGCACCGATCTCGATTCCGTCGACGAAAACGGCATACGCATAAAAAAAGTCCGAAAATCCCCATTTCCGCTCGATCATGATCGATGTTTCCAGTAACGGCTTTGGAGGAGAATCGCGATGAGAGGCGGTTGTTGTCGACGACACAGAAGAAACGGGCAAAGGGGCTATTAAAGTCTCCTTGCTGGAACTCATGCCGTCCTTGGATCGACGGTCTGCGATAAGCAAGGCCACGATTTCCGTATTGTTCGCCATCGTTGCCAAGTCCAAAGGAGTCAGTCCATCGGCATTGCGTGCATTAACGTCACAATCGCTGGCCAGCAGTATCTTGACGATTTCAGCATTGCCGTTCTGGACGGCGATGTGTAAAGGAGTGTTCGTGTTTGTCATGGTCGAGAGGAATTTGTTGAAGAAAGATGCTGATCGTTTTTGAAGAACCGGTCTATTTCTTTTGGCTTTTGCTCCGATAGTCTTGATGTAGCAGATCATTGTCTCGGTGTAACGCATTCGTATATCCCGACGTACCTTTATCAAGCGGATGTGGTACGGGCGACCATCGTCTCGGTGGTTCAGTATAGTTCTGCTTCGGAGGGGAACTCTCCACATAGGCATCCTCTTCACTCGCGAACAGAGCACCGAGAATAGAAAGAACTCCGAAAACCACGAAAAAGATCAAGGCTCCCCAAGCTCCCATCGTCACGGCTTTGCCGGGCGGAGTGTCGAGCGTCGCGGTCGGATTGTTGACAGCCGATTGCGGAGTCGAGGGCGGCACCACACGCCCGGCAATCGGTCGGCTTTTCGGTTTACTCTTTTCAGCAAGGAGGGCGGCGATTTCCGCGTGTCCCATTTGCACCGCCAAGTGGAGAGGGGTCAACCCCTCGGCGTTCGGTGCGGTGGGATCGTGTCCGGCGTCCAAAAGCATTTTGACAATCTCGGCGTTGCCGTTTTGGGCGGCGATGTGAAGGGGCGTGTTGTGATTTGTCATGGTTTCACTAATGAATAAGACGTTGGTTGGTCGTTCCGGCAAAAAAATGAAAATGTTCTCTATAAGATAAAACGGAGACGTGTTACCCGAACCGGGAAAAATTATCCATTTCCGAGGTGTCCCGATGATGAATTTCGATTTTCTCGACGCAACACTTGGCAAGGTCCAGCAGGCCGTGAAGATGAGCGAGTTCGTCAACAATCGGCGACGGAAAGCCCAGATCGGCGGGACTCATGTCCGATTTCATCACTGCCAGGACGGCGGTCTTGACGAATAAATCGAGCGTATCGACTTGAAGTCGAAGTTCGTCCAGAGAGAACGGGAGATTTTTTATGATCGACATGAGGAAAGCCCTTGGTGGAGAAAGGTTTCCTCGGTCAACGTCCGCAAAAAAGGGACGCCACCGAGTTGCTCACCCTATCCCCGCCAAGGGACATTCCGATCAACACCGGCGCGTCCCCATACGGGAACGCACACGATGCTGTATCGAAATAAAGGGATAAACCCAGTTTGGCGGTTTCGGGTGAGACAGCAAACGCAAATGCGAAACTAATTGTATGTCAACAAGTAATCTTTATATGTTCGTTTCTGGAAAAGGTAAAAAAGTCGGTAAACGATCCAATTTCGAGATTCATTTTCTCTGAAAACATCGCCGTTATCAAGTCCCGCCGATGGATTTTCGCCGGATCGGGTAACGGAGAGACGTTTTATTGATAGAGGGGAAGCGTTTTCCCAGCGAAGAAAAGTCGAAAAGTCGTTCCCACAGCCCTCGTTTCCGGGAGCGACAGGCGAAAGCCGAAGAGGGCTGGCGACCGCCGGGTTCCCCGGCGTGTCGTTTTCATTGATCCTCCCCTGTTGAATCGGTCGAATAAAAGTAATAGAATTTGGTTCAGATGTTTGGCATCAAGTAAAAACCTTCGACACTCGGCCACCATGTCATGAGTTCCGACGATTCGAAAAACGATCCTGTTGCATCCCCTGAACCGACTCCCCCGGAGTTCGGAATGATCGTTCCGATTGAGTCTGCCGAACCGTCTTCTTCCCTCTCAACTCTGGACGCGATCCGGAAATTCAAGACCGACGACCTGAAGAAAGGCTGGTCCTCGCTTCTCGGTTCCGTCAAAGGAGCGGCCGCGAATGTCAAGGAAAAAGCCCTGAAGGCGACGGCGTCCGGCGTTCTCTGTGCCGATTGCAACACCGAACTCGGTTTGCTCAAGCCGAACTACGCCGACCATCTCCCCGAACCGTATCGGACACAGAAACCGGGACTGTGCAGCGATTGCATCCAAAAATATGTCGTTTCCTGCGACTGCGGAACGTCCTGGCATGTCGATCCCGAGATGAAAGTCTTCCATTGCCCAAAATGCACCGGGCTGACCTGTTCCGATTGCAATGTTTGGATGGGAAACTGGCGAAACTGTGCTCCGTTTCTGCCGACCCAATATCGGAAGGGTAAGGCGGCGGTCTGTCCCGAATGTGCCGCGAAATACACGATTCACTGCAACGCCTGCGACCACGATTGGTCGATCAACGACGGCGGCAACATCATTTCCTGCCCGAAATGCGACGGGACGATCTGCTTCGACTGCAATGTCGCAACGGATAAAAAGAACAACACCGCCTCGCTGTTGCCGGAAGATGTGCGGCAAGGAAAGGCAAGCCTCTGCCCGAAATGTACCGGCAAATACACGATTCTCTGTCCGAACTGCGGGTTTGACTGGAAAGTTCACGTCGAGAAAGGAATCATTACCTGTCCGCTTTGCGGGCTGGCCGATGCGGTCGGTTGCACGGACATCGCCCACGCTCTTGATCAATCGAAGCCGTTCCTCGCCCGGTTGCCGAAACCGAACACGAAGCAGGATATCGTAACGGTCGCCGGAGCGATTTATCGTCGCGGACATCCGCATTACCTCGATCCGATGGGCGGTTTCCTCGTTCTGACGAAGAACGGTTGTTATTTTCTCGGTCCGATCGATCCCGATTCCCCGGAGATGGGACACCGTGACATTCTGATGCCGCTCTCGTCGATCTCCGCCGTGTCGGCCTTGGGCGAGGGAGTTCACACGAACACTTATTCCTACTATCAGGGACTTTCGAAGAAAATCGCCATGCTTTCCGGTATTGCCGGGGCTGCTGGAGGTGCGATGGTTTCCTGGGGAATCGGTACGGCTGTCGGCGGGATGCTCGGCAATCTCGCTGGTGTCGGACTGCGTGAAGCCGTCTCCGGTCCGCCGCCGAAGAATCGATTGACGATCGGCTACAAGGAGATGAATCGCGTGACCGTTGTGTTCGACATCATGGACATCTCGAAAGAGAAAATCGAAACAACGTCACAAGAATTCCGCAAACGGCTCATGAAGTTTTCCCCGGAGTTCGGATTGGGCAAGAAGACCGAGACGCCGCAACCGGAACCCGTTTCCGTGAACCAACCGACGAATATCGAAAAATACCGCGTTTTTCGGGAAGGCAAGTTGCTCGGCATGTTCGCGGGAAACGATATCGAATCACGAATCGAACGGCAGGAATTTTTACGAACCGACTTCGTGCTGGTTCCGCTGGAGACCTTTTTGCGGGAAATCGTAACGCCGGACAAATCGTTTCCTCTTTACCGTGACGGCAAACGGATCGACCAATACACCGTCGAACAGATCCGGCGAATGCACGCCGACGGGCAAATGCAGGCGATCGACCATTTGCTCCTGCCGATGACTGTGTTTCTGAAACGAAAACGACAGGAGCCCCAACCGGTTGTCGTACCAAACGCCGATGTTTATCCAATAGCCCAAGAGTCGAAGGGCGTCGGTCCTGCGATTACGGCGGCGGCCGTGGCCGGTGGAATCGCGGCGACAGGGGCGGTAATCCTCGGCAGCGGCGACGTTTCCTGAGCAAAGAGCCGGGGATGAAGTCGGTACTCCGACGCAATCCCTGGATGAAACAATATCAAAAACGATAACCTTCACCAACGGGAGAAGTACCATGGCGGCAACGAAAGCGACCAGAGGAAGCGGGACCGAAATCCAGATGGACACCAACGGCGACGGTTTTTCGGATGCTGAAGTACGCGTGACGGCCGGTTCTCACGTCGTTACCGGCGACCTTTCCGGCGACGGCATTGCGGATACGGTCCTTGTCGACCGGGACGGCGACGGGCGGGCGGATTACGGCGTGACCTTTCATGAAGATGGAATGGTTCTTGGCATGGATACCAACGGAGACGGTCGGTACGAATATATCAATGTCGCCGGAGACGCGACGGCTGTTCCCCTCGATTGGGACGGCGATGGTCGAGTGGATTCTTTCGCGATTGATAACGGAAACGATGGTCGATTCGACCAAGTGTTTGCGGACACGGACGGCGACGGACACTTCGACACGCTGGCCATGGATACGGATGGGGATGGGAATTTCGACACGTTGGCCATGGACACGAACGGCGACGGACATCTCGATGCCGTGGCGTATGATTACGACGGCGACGGAACGCTCGACGAAATGTTCGTCGACACGGATCATGACGGCACGCCGGACGTCGCGGTCGATTTGCATGACAATTATTCCGACGGCGATCTGTTGGGATAGATTCGAGTCTGACATCCAATTCGTATGTTATCTGCACAATTTATGAATCGACTTCGTGACATCTGGCCGCATGAAGCCGTTGACTTTTCTCCGTGGATCGCCGAACATCTCGATTTCTGGTCAGACATGCGGACAAAACTGATCGCTGCCAAAGTTTATCCTGTCTTGCCGCCGCCAAGCAACTCAGGCGGATTTTCGATACCGTTCGGCGTTCCCGGCGTTACCTTGTCGCTACGGCACAATTCATCTGCGGGTTCCGTCAGCGTCTTTTTGTACATTCCGGCGAATCTTGTCGATCGGTTTTTCCCCGCATTGCTGTCAAGGAAGAATGAAATCGATACGAAAATCGGGCAACCGCTCCATTGGGAACAGAATCCCAGCACGAAAGGCCGTACAATCTCGCTGACTCGTCCGGTCACGTTGACCGATGAAGTTCAAAGACAGCACGCTCTCGACTGGCTGACCGAGTCCGCCGTTTCTTTCCGAACGGTGCTCTTGCCGATCTTCAACGAATCATAGTCCGACAACTGTCGCCGTGAAGCATGGAATCAGCCGACGTCGAAATAGGTGAGGATGGACGTTCAGCGAATGCGAACCGTTTTGATGGAAACCTGACCGGATGGAGCAACGGCAAGATCGACGGCGATGCCGGAATTACGGTTACGCATCGCGCTTTCGAGATCACGACCCTTTCCTTCTTGCACAAAATACGATTCGATTCCATAAACGATTTCACCACCGCCGAGATTTTTTTTCAAGGTTCCACGAAGGAACGTCCCTGCATCCGGTCGAGATGAATGAAGACCGTTCGCCTGCCAAAGCTCGCCGTCTTGAACCATTGAAACGTAAACCGTTTGCCCATCCTGAAGCGAATCGGTTCCGGGACTGCCGGGAATTCCTCTCACGGTGCTGAACGGGTATCGCAAGATGACGTAATCACCTCGAAACAGATCGCGAGGGTCGACCGGGATCGGTGAAACGGAAATTGTCGTACCGGAAACGTGTGGGATCATTTCCTGCCCGACCATCAAGCCGAGAACGCTGAATTGGAGCAGTGCGACGAGGATCGCGGCACTCAAGACCCCTTGTTTCGAAAATCGCCATTGTTCCGTTTTCGTTTGCAAATTTTCAAACCATACAGGAATCGGAAAGGGTTCTTCCGTTTCGTCAACGTGCCCGGACGATGCGAATTGGACTCGTCGCGTCGACCAATAGTAGACGATGCCGAGCAAAACGAAAGCACAGAAAAAGAAAACAGCCGCCGCTCCGAGCATCCCTCCGAAACCGGAAAAGAGATCGACATAACGGATGATCGCCCAAATCAAGAAGAAAACGATCCCGCTGAAGAAAATCGCCGTGCTTTTTCGTTTCAGACCAATCTGGATCATCCAGACCATGAAGACCAGCATCAACAAATTGACGGCGATTGTACAGAAAATCGAGATGGTATCCGGCGACTGATTGTAATGAGAATAATAGGGTGCGGTGCTTCCGGAAGTTGTCATGAAAATCGAAGCGATTCGCGGAAGAATCCAAATCAACGCGGTTCCAAGGGAAAGCCCCAGGAGGACGGCGTTTTTTTGAAGCCGTTCGATAATCGGTTCTTTGCGACGTGGGAAAAAATACAATCCGAAAAGAAGGAGAAAGTCGAGAGCCGGAATCAAGAAATTCCAGACCATCCGGGTCTCAAGCGAATAACCGAAACGGTAATCGTCACGAAAACCATAATACAGCAATAATGGCCATGTTTGGGCAAAACTCGGTCCGATCAACCCGCCGAGAAAGACGACTGCACCGAGTCGCCAGAGTGAGATCGCCGCTGTGCTTCGTTTGGGCAACCAGTCGGAAGCCGTGATGCAGATCAATCCCGAGACGGCGACATGAAAGCTCAACCAATTTCCGAGACCGCTTGGAATGCCTTGCAGAATCCACCAAAAGAGAAAGAGCAGCGTATAGAGGATCGGAATGATTTTGTTCTTACGCAACATGCCGGAAAGGATTCCGACGAGAACGAAAAGAGGCAACGCGACGGACGAAACCGGAGCGAATTGTCGAAACCAAAAGATGATGTTCGGATTCATGCCGAAAATATTGGCAAGCACCCAACCGCCGAGCAATCCAACCGCAAGCAAGTGCAAGGGAGTCGAACCGAGAACAAGAGCCAACAGGAATACGCCTGTCGCCCAAATCAACATTCCGAGCGGAAAGTCGGCCGGAAGGTGAAAGACCTGCCCGATCTGCCAGATGGCAACGCCGAACAGGATACCGGACAAAAAATAGACGGCCTCGGCCCAGTTCTTTTTCTCGCGAACACGGAGGAGCATGGCACCGGCGTGGGAAGCCAAAAAGCCGGCACCGACAAAGGTGAGTTTGGCGGCACCGGAGAGTTGGCTCCAGTTGAAGCTGATCAGCAGGAAGACGGCCATGCCGATCAGGACGACGGCCAAAACGGTGAGAACGCGAATGAATAGAGGCAGTTCCGCCGTGGTTGCCGATGCGGTCGGAGACGGTGTCGGCTCCGGTTGCGGCGATACTTCATATCGTTTCAAAATCGCGAGCCGCTGATCCGACGTCAGAAGTCCTTCCGTCTCCCAGTTTTGCGACTCCTCTTCGATGTGTCGGTAAAACGTCTGAACGTCCAAAGATTGTTGTGCCATAAAACCCTCGTGAGGAAGTCGCTCATGAAATGTTGGATAACAGACAAGCCGCTGAAGGTCGCGTCATTGAGGAATCGTGAACGCCATGTCAACCAGTTTACCACGGTGGTGGTGACGAATCCAGCACCCGAAAAAGATGTCCAGAAATTTACAGTTCGGTTAGTTTTCGGCAATGAAAACGAAATCGAGGATGGACCCGCCGCCGTCGATGGTGGAAGATTCGTGGAATGCGAACCGTCTTGATTGATATTTGAGCGGATACCATTGGAGAAAAAACTTGGTTTTCGCAAAAACCTTGTCATGTGACCGTCGAAATCGGGCTCTCTATTGTAGCGGGACAAAACTCGGTACAATCGTTATTCGGAGGGGGACCCATGAGCGGAGCGACATACGATATTTCTGACATTGCGACAACCGTCGAATTGGCACGCGGTGGTGACACGGGGGCCTTTACCCGAATCGTGCGGCAGTACCAGGCTCTTGTCAGCGGCGTGTTGTTCAGTGCGACCGGCGACTTTCACAAGTCGAAAGATTTGACGCAGGAAACCTTTCTCATCGCCTGGAACAAACTCGGCGAACTGCGGGAAACCGACCACCTCGCGGCTTGGCTCTGTACGATCGCTCGGAATCAGGTTCACCGTTCGTCCCGTAAAAAGTCCGTGGACACAGTCCACGGCTCGTTGGGCCACGGCTCGTTGGACGATGAGTTGCCGTCATTGGAAAACGGACCGGAAACCGAGTTGCTCCGCCGGGAGCAGAGCGAATTGGTTTGGTCGGCCATCGGTGGCATTGATGAAAAATATCGTGAAACGCTAATTCTCTATTACCGGAGCGGCCAATCGGTACGAGAAATCGCCGCCGCGATGGATGTGACGGAAGACACCGTCAATCAACGCTTGGTCCGAGCCCGGCAATCGCTCAAGTCGAAACTCGAAACGATGATCGGCGACGTGCTGAACGATACCGCTCCCGGCGACGTGTTCACCTACGGTGTCATGGCGGCGATCACGGGAAGCATGGCGTTGACGACACAAACGGCGGTTGCGGCGACGACGGGAACAGCAACAGGCGGTGGCATTGTCGGCAAGGGAATCGGTTTTGCCGGAGTCGGTTTCGTCGCATGGCTTGTCGGTGTGATCTGGATCAGCCTCGTTTCGATCATCGTGCCGCTTGTCGCTCTCGTCGGCGGATTCAATGTCATTGTTACACAAACCCGTAATGCACCGACCATTCGCAGCCGCCGCTTGATGATTCGGGACGGAATGTACCGGGTCGGAATTGCCATGTTCCTCATGGGCACTTACTTTTTCGTTGCGGCATTGCCCACTTCCGTCATGTCGCTTTGGGCGAAAGGGGTGGTCATTACCGTACTTGCAATCCTATTTTTTAGCAACATTATTTATGCGGCGGTACGGGGCAACGAGCTTTGGCGAAGGATTGTCGAAGAAGACCTGGGCCGCCGTCCCACTCCGGATGTTCCGCTCGAACAATCGTGGCTTTCGCAACGAACACTGCGATGGACGTTCGGTGCGTCGCTGTCCGCATTTTGCCTTGGTTTGAGCGGATTCATGCTCTTTATTTGGCAAATGTCAAGCGAAATTCCCTCGGTTGCTTTCAAACAGACGTTCTTTTACGGATTTTTGTTGTTTCAATTACTTCCCGTCGGATTGTTCATTTATGTTTATCGGCAAACGATGTCAATGGCGACAGAAGACGGCTTGAAAAAGTATCCGCCGCCGATCCCGGACATTTTGGATGTCGTGCTCGGCAAAAAAGAGATGCCGCCGGAGAAAACAACGCTCCGAGCCAGAATCGGCGGCGACATGATCGGCATGGGAACGCTCATTTTTTCCGGTTCCACGCAACCGGTCATGCTTGGCTTGATGCAACCGAACCCTTGGCCGGGATATTTGGTGATTGGCGTCTCGCTCCTCGGTTTCGTCCTGTTTTCGATATTCGTTGCGGGCAGACCGAAGGTTCGGCATCTCGGTTGGATGCTGACGTCATGGGTTTTCGCGGGCTTTTACGCTTGGATTCTCTGGGGAAAGACGTTTCGGCAGCAGTTCAACGACATGCCGCCGTTCGAACTTGCGACGTGGTTCATCTATCTCCTTTTTATCTCCGCCGGTATCGCCGGGTTTTGCGGCTACATCGGCTTATTCGAGAAGGAAGTCAACCGAAAACTCGGCGTTATGGAGAAGGAGGATCGGGAAAAGACAACACACTGACGATCTCCGCCGTACCGCTTGCTCATTTCTTCGCCGGTTTTTCCGCGACGAAGCGTTCGAAGAAATCGAGGGCTCCACCGGCGAAGGAGAAAGGATCGCTTTCCGGCAAGGTCTTTTTCGGAGCACCGACCCAACTTTCTATCACGTATTGATCCGGCTTGCCGCCCATGAACGAATAGTCGTACGCCATCTGCATCATGCCGGTGTACCAGGTTCGATCGTCGGCGATACCCGCCCGCTCCGCTGCCGGATAATTCGCCGCCCAATAAATCACGCTGAACGGCAAGCCGATTTGCCGGCAATGCCGCTCGATCTTTCTCAGTTCTACTGTGTCATCTAATCTTGACTTAACTTAAGTATTTTGATATAAACGCTTTCCGGCTCGAAAACGGTCGATTTTCACGCATGGAGAGCGATAATGACGGAACGATATTCGATTGCTAAGGACTCGATCCTCGAAGGG
>JAVBQW010000196.1:0-12180 GCA_031548665.1 Thermoguttaceae bacterium | reverse complement strand
GACAAAACGACTCGTCCTGCCGCCCGGGGAACGACAAAGTGGTTTCGACGAATGGTCCGTCCCCAAAGAAGAAATTGTTGCGAAAACCGGCGTTAAGCTCCTTCGGCGTGTGGTCGGCAAGGACGTCTATTATTTCCTGTCGAACACCAACGACAAGATGGAACAGTCCGATTCCGTCAAGCCGATCGACGGTTGGTTTCCGCTTGAGCGTCTTGAAAAGGGAGGAAAAAGTATTGCATCGGTTGCCGGAGGCGACGACTATTTCACGGAACCGGATCGTGTGTTGTTCATGGATCCGATGACCGGCAACGTTGGCAAGGCGAAAACACGAATCGACGGTCCAACGGATCTGATGGAAATTTTCGTTCATTTGGAGCCGAACCAATCGCTCATCGTTCGCGTCTGCAAAGACCAAAGGACGTTTGACAATTTTTTTGAAACGAAACCGTTCGACAACGCCGTTTTGAACGCTCCCGATTGGGTGTATTACGAACCGAGCGGCAAGGAATCCATTGCGACGAAGTTGTCGTGGAACGTCGAATTCATCGACGGCGGTCCGGAGCTTCCGGCGTCACGAAAAATTGACGAACTGAAATCGTGGACCGAATGGAGCGATCCGCTCTGCGACAAATTCGCGGGAACCGCTCGGTACACGACGACGTTTGATTTGCCGAAACCGGAAAACGGCGAAACATTCCGACTCGATTTGGGCAAGGTCTGCGAATCGGTCCGCGTCAAGTTCAACGGCGTCGATTGCGGCTGCCTGTTCGTGTTTCCGTATCAAATCGACCTGCCGCCGGAACTTTTGGCTGCGACCGGAAATACTTTGGAGCTCGAAGTCACGAACCTGTCGGCGAACCGGCTGCGTGATCTGGACATTCGCAAGGTTCCTTGGAAAATTTTCCGCGACATCAACATCGTCGGAACCGATTACAAGCCGCTGGACGCCTCAACATGGGACGTCGTCCCCTCCGGCCTGTTCGGTCCGGTTCGATTGACAGCGATTCGTCCAACGTCGGATCCGTGAAAAACCCTATCAATACGAATATCGATAGCTGGAAAAAGGTGTATGATCTGCTAGAATGGTGGAATTACAGTCCTCTATTTTTCGAAAAATCGAAGTATTCCCGCCATGTTTCCAGTCGATTCGTATCCGTCGAAAACTCCGTCGTTTCCGGATGTTCCGTTTTTGACCGCGATGTGCCAACACAGTGGCTTGTCGATGATCGTCGTCGATCTCGACGCCCGGATCACGTTGGTCGTCGGAAGAATCCGTCACGACGTCGAATTCAGCGGACAAGGAGCGATCGGCCAGTCGATCGACGATTTTTTCAAGAGCGATCCGAAACACGCCCAATTGTATCACCAGGCGCTGCGGAATCAGGAATCGAAGGTCGTTTTCAAATCCCTCTCCGGAGGATTTTACGAGGTTCGTATTTTTCCGCTCTTTGATGCCGCCGGCCAAATTAACGGCGCGCTCGGTTTCGGTTTCGACGTCACCGAACGGGAAAACGCTCTGCGAGCCGTACAGACCCTCTCGGCGGGCCAACCGCTTGCCGTGTCGGCCGAAGACGAGGAAGCGGAAGCAAGAACGCGGACGATGCTTGATGCGACGCCGTTGGCCAGTTCGTTTTGGGACCGGACCGGACGGATGCTCGACTGCAATATGGAGGCGCTGCGACTGTTCGGTTTGTCAAAAAAATCCGATTATATCGAACATTTTTTCGACCTGAATCCCGAATTTCAGCCCGATGGCGAGCTGACGGCCGCCAAGGCGGATCGTCTGATCGCTGCGGCGTTCGAAACCGGTTTTCAACGGTTCGAATGGGTGTACAAGACACTGGACGGACAACCCTTGCCCGTCGAAACGACATTGGTCCGCGTTCCCTGGAAAGGCGATTACTGCCTGGCCGCTTATTCACGCGATCTGCGGGATATCAAGGCGAACGAACGGAAAATCCGTGAGGCGAACGAACGGAATCGCGAATTGGAGATTCGACAACTCGCCGTCGAAGAAGCCAACGAGCGGACCCGACTCATGCTGGACGCGACGCCGCTGTGCTGCAATCTTTGGAACGAACGCCTTGAAACGACCGACTGCAATTTGGAAGCGATCAAATTGTTCGGCTTCACGAGCAAAAAAGAATATCTCGACCACTTCTTCAAATTGTCGCCGACCGTTCAGCCCGATGGTCGCTCGACCGTCAGCGTCGTTCGTGAAAAAATCGCCGGCGCTTTCCAAACGGGATTCGAACGCTTCGAATGGACGCATCAAATGCTCAATGGTACACCGGTTCCCGCCGAGGTAACGCTTGTCCGTGTTCAACACGGCGACTCGCCCATCGTTCTCAGTTATATTCGCGATCTCCGGGAATCCAAAAAGATGCTCGCCGAAATCGAAGAGGTGAACGAGCGGATGCGGATCATGCTGGACGCGACGCCGCTGTGCTGCAACTTCTGGGACGAGAACTTCCAGAACATCGACTGCAATCTCGAAGCGCCGAAGCTGTTCGACCTGAAGGACAAGCAGGAATATCTCGACCGCTTTATGGAATTGTCGCCGGAATTTCAACCTGACGGGCGACCGACGGGGGAAAAAGCGCTCGAAAAAGTCGAGGCGGCCTTCGAAACGGGATACCAACGCTTCGAATGGATGCACCAAAAACTTGATGGCACGCCGATTCCCGCCGAAATCACGCTTGTCCGTGTGCAACGGAACGACAAATACATCGTCGTCGGATACCCCCGGGATCTGCGAGATTTCAAAAAAATGCTCGCCGAGATGCGCGAGGCCGACGAACGAACCCAGATCATGTTGGACGCCACGCCTTTGTGCTGCAACCTTTGGGACGAACATTTCAACAACATCGACTGCAACCTCGAAGCGGTCAAGCTGTTCAACCTGAAGGACAAGCAACAATATCTCGACCGGTTTTTCGAATTGTCGCCGCCGGTCCAACCGAACGGTCGTCCGACATCCGAGATGGCCCTCGAAAACATCACCACGGCGTTTCGCGACGGATATTGTCGCTTTGAATGGATGCACCAACGGCTCGACGGCACGCCGATTCCTTCGGAAATCACGCTCGTTCGAGTCAAACAGGGCGACCGCTTTATCGTTGCCGGATACACCCGGGACATGCGGGAACTCAAAAAGAACGAAGTCGCTCTCGAACTGGACCGTCAGCGGACGAACGCCCTCCTGGAACTTGCCGAAATGACAAACCGGTCGGAGCAGGAAATCGTCGATTTTACCATCGCGACCGGTGTCCGGTTGACCGGCAGTACGATCGGATACAGCGTGATGATCGATCCTTCGAAGAATGTTTTGCCCTTCCGCTCCCTGGTGTTCGGCGAACAAGAAGATTGTTCCATTTCGCTCCATTCGGCGGACGGAACGCCTCACACCCTGTCTCGGCCCCTGATCGAATGCCTGGAAAAACGAGCAACGGTCATCCACGACGATTTCGCCGCGCTGCCGGGAGAAAGAACCTTTCCGAAGGGACATTTTCCAGTCCATTCCCACATGAACATGCCGATTTTCGACGGGGATCAACCGGTCGGAATTCTCGGTGTCGGCAACAAGGAAACCTCATACACCGAAACGGACGTCAAGCAACTGACGCTGCTCGCCCAAGGAATGGGCAGCCAACTCGGTCGCCGACGCTACGCCGAAACGTTGGAAAAGGCGAAAGTCGAAGCGGAAAATGCAAGAATCGACGCTGAAAACGCCAACAAGGCGAAAAGTGAATTTCTTGCTCATATGAGTCACGAGATTCGGACGCCGCTGAACGGCGTGATCGGATTGTCCGATCTGCTGCTCGGCACCGAAATGAGCGCGAAACAGCATGAATACGCCCAATTGATCAACGCCTCGGGAAAATCGTTGTTGTTCCTGATCAACGATATTCTGGACTTTTCGAAAATCGAAGCCGGTAAACTGGAAATCGATTCCGAACCGTTCGATCTTTGTGCGACGGTCGAATCGGTACTCGGCATTCTCATTTCCCGAGCCGGAGCGAAGAATCTGGAACTTGCCGTCGCTTTTTGCCGCAATTTGCCGCGGATCGTTCGCGGCGACTCGGGACGGATTCGTCAAATCCTGCTGAACCTCGTCGGCAACGCGGTCAAGTTCACGGATCGCGGCGGCGCCCGGATCGACGTCGATATTGAATCGGTCCGGGACGATGGCGTCACGGTCCGTTTCCGTGTGATCGACACCGGAATCGGCATTCCCCAAAATCGGATCGACCGTTTGTTCAAGGCGTTTTCTCAGGCTGATGCCTCTTCGGCCCGTATTTACGGCGGCACCGGACTCGGCTTGGCGATTTCGATGAAACTCGTCCAACTCATGGGCGGAAAAATCGGCGTGGAAAGCGAAGAGGGCAAAGGCTCGACATTCTGGTTTACGGTTCCCTTCGACTGTGATTCGCACGTCATCCAATGTCTTCGCGACGACTTATCGGACTGTCCTCGCGCATTGGATAAAAGCTGCCCCAATATCGACGGCAACTATTGCATGGCGTTCGCCAACAAGGGAATCGGAGGCGAATATTCATTGCGAGGTCGAAGTGTTCTCGTGGTCGACGACAACGTCATTCAACGGGAAACGATTTGCGATCAACTCGAACATTGGGAAATGACGTGCGAGAACCGGGAATCCGGTAAAGAAGTCTTGGACTGGTTGAAGCAGGCACAGCAAAAGAAAAAGTCGCTTGAATTGCTGATCATCGACAATTCGTTGACCGACGGAGAAGGAATCGAATTGGCCCGGCAAATCGTCGAATGGGAAGAGCATGAAAAAATTCGAGGACCGCAGATGATCCTGCTTCGCCCACTGGCCGAGGAACTTGATCCGGAGTTTCTGGAACGCAACGGTATTGAGTCGTTGAGCAAACCCGTGTTCGCTTCCGCTCTGTTCGACGCCGTGATGAATCGGATCTTTGCTTTCGAAAAACGAAAAAATATCGACTCCGGAATTATCGACCCCAATGCTCCAAGCGACATTAAAATCGAGCGAGCGAAAACACGGCCTCAACGATCGGTCGTCGCCCCCAGTGAAAAGATCCAATCGAGTCTGAGGGGAAAAATTCATCTTCTCGTCGTCGAAGACAACCGGGTGAACCAGATCGTCGCCCGGAATTTGTTGGAAGAAGCTGGGTTTTCCTGCGACGTCGTCAACAACGGCAACGAAGCCTGTCAGACGGTCCGCGCCAAACATTTCGACGTGATTCTCATGGACTGCCAGATGCCTGAAATGGACGGCTACGAAGCGACCGACCTGATTCGAAAATGGGAGCGAGAACAAGGCAAGAGACGGATTCCGATCATCGCCCTGACAGCCAACGCGACAAAAGAAGACGTCCAAAAATGTCTCGATGCCGGCATGGACGCCTATTGCAGCAAACCGATCAGTCCGCAAATCGTTCTTCGAATGGTCGAAGAATGGTACGAAAAAAGCCTCACCCAATCGGAGCCGCGCCCATGAGGAAGCGGTTCCCTGAGTTCGAGTCGATCGCGACCTTTAGGGGGGGTGCGCAATTAAACTACGGAAAAGAGCCGGGGGTGTAGGCGGCCAATAAAACAATACGGCGCCGTAGCCCCCGGATGATACCGCGAAAAATATTCGTTCAATTAGGGTCTTTATTTGCGCACGGCCCCTCACGGTCGCGGCTCTGACACGGTATCACGAAGACACGGTATCACGAAATCCGTCCTTCGGTCGGGCTGCTGGCCGTTGCGTAGAGTTTCTTGGGAATCCGTCCGGCATGCGCGGACAGGAATCCCGCTTCGCAGGCGAGTTTCATCGCCTTGGCCATGGAAATCGGATCTTTGGCGTGGGCGATCGCCGTATTGAGCAAGACGCCGTCGGCGCCGAGTTCCATGGCGACCGTCACGTCACTGGCTGCACCGACTCCGGCGTCGACGATCACCGGATAGTTCGGATCGCCGTCCTTCAGATATTCAAGACAGATTTTCAGGGCGTTCGGATTCAAGACGCCTTGGCCGGAGCCGATCGGACTTCCCGCCGGCATCACGGCGGCGGCTCCACAGTTTTTGAGTCTTTTGGCGACCAGCGGATCGTCCGTCGTGTAGACGAGAACCTCAAAACCGTCCTTGACGAGCTGTTCGGTCGCTTTCACGGTTTCGAATGGATCAGGAAGCAACGTTTTCGTGTCGCCGAGACATTCGAGCTTCACCCAATTCGCTCCGGGATTCCCCATCTGAGACAAAATTTCCCGACCGAGTCGGGCGACTCGGATCGCGTCGTCGGCGTTGAAACAACCGGCCGTGTTGGGAAGAATCGTGTACCGTTTCGTGTCGATGAAGTCCAGCAAACTTCTTCCTTCCGCATCGAAGAGGCGTTCCCGACGCACAGCAACCGTGATGCATTCGGAGCCCGAAGCGTCAAGCGCTTGTTGCATGGTTTCATAGGAAGAATATTTGCCGGTTCCGACGAAGAGCCGACTCGAAAATTGATGCGTGCCGATTCGGAGCATGAAGGAGAATTGAGAATTGAGAATTGAGAATTAAAAACACAAGTCGAGCGAGCTTTCGACATGTTTCCCCCTCTCGTCCGACTATCCTCCGCCGACGAGGGTTACGATTTCGAGGACGTCGCCGTTTTGAAGGACGGTTTCGCCGTAGGTCTGGTAGGGAACGACGAGCCGATTGCGTTCGACGGCGACGAACTTGCCGCCGAGCTTCAAACGTTCCAAAAGATCGCGAATCGTCGAGCCGTCGTCGAGCGTCGTCGCGCTGTCGTTAACCGTGATTTCCATGCTGAAATTATATCGTTCTGATCGAAAAACGGAAAGGGGCCGGATGAGTGAGAGGGTGAAAAGATGAAAGGGTGGGAGAGTGATTGAAATAGCTTCTTTCACCCTCTCACCCTCTCACCCTTTCACTCTACAGTTTCTCGATGAGCGAGCCGTTCCAGCCGAGTTTGGTGCGGAGCGTCCAATAATAGCAGTATCCGGGCACGTCGATCGTCTTGAAGGTCTGTTCGGCCCGGCGAACACGGATCATATCTTCAGGTTCGATCACGACGACCTCGATTCCATCGAGCAGCAGCGTCGCCGGTTGTTTCACGGCGAGTTCGAAACAACGGTTCGGCGAGTCGACCAGCGGACGATTGCTCAGCGTGTGCGGACTGATCGGCGAGATGACGACCGCGTCGATATCCTTTCGGAGAATCGGACCGCCGACCGACAAATTATGGGCCGTGGATCCGACCGGCGTACTGATCATTAGGCCGTCGCCTCGGTACGTCGTCACCAATTCGCCGTCGATGTGCAACTCAATGTTCGCCATGCCGCTGCCTTTGATCAAGACTTCGTTGAGCACGGTGGTTGAAATTTCTGGTGTTTCGCGGTTTCCCTTACGGAAGATCTCACAGCGGAGTAAAAGATGCTCGATGATCGGCAGCGACAGCAGGTCGGGACGGTCGAGCAGTGGAATCAGTTCGTCGGTCCGAACCGTCGAGAGGAAACTGAGCGAACCGAGATGAACCGCAATCACTGGAACTTGGCGGCGGCCCATTTGGTGGGCGGCACGGAGAATCGAGCCGTCGCCGCCGAAGACGATCGCAAGGTCGGCGTCGTTCGGTGAAAGTTCGTCTTGGCCATAGAAATCGGAGCCGACGATTTCCGCGCGGCGCTCGATCTCCGGTCGGATCAGGGCGACCGTTTCCAAAATTCCCGGTTTCGTGCCGTTGCCGAGCAGTAAGACGCGCATGGTGAAGATTTCAGAGCCCGAAGCGTCAGCGAGGGATGATGCTCAAAACACTCGCTGACGCTTCGTGCTCTGAAAAATACTGTTTAACTTTTCCCGAATTCGTGAACCGCTTCGACCAGGGCGATGGCGTTGTCGACCGGCGTTTGCGGCAGAACACCGTGTCCAAGATTGAAGATGAATCCGGAGCGACGCTCGACTTGACGAAGAATTCGCTGGACCTGTTTGCGGATGATCGTCGGATTCGTCAACAAAATCGTCGGATCGAGATTTCCCTGAACGGCGAAATCGGGGCCGATCGTCTCCCACGCCTTGTCGATGTCGAGACGCCAATCAAGACCGATGACGTGTCCGCCGGCGTCACGGACCGCCGATAACAGGGCCGCGTTGCCTGGAGCGAAATGGATGATCGGCGTTCCCGGAACGATCAGGTCGCAGATCATTTTGGTATACGGCTGAGCGAACTTCAGGTAATCCGCTTCGGAGAGGCAACCGACCCAACTGTCGAATAGTTGGACGATTTGGACGCCGGCCTCGACTTGGGCGTTCAGATAGCGGGCTGTGGATCTCGCGAGTTTTTTCATGAACGTCGCCCATTCGTCGGGGTAGAGATGCATGAAGGCTTTGACGTTCCGAAAGTCCCGGCTCGAACCGCCTTCGACGGCGTAGGCCGCCAACGTGAACGGCGCCCCGGCGAACCCGATCAGCGGCAGGCGACTGTCGAGACCTTCCCGAGTGTATTTGACGACGTCCATCACGAAATCGAGGGAATCGACGTTCGAAAGTTCGACGACTCGTTGGACGTCCGACGGATTGTTCAACGGTTGCCCGATTCGTGGACCGCCTTCCGGTTGAAACTCCAACGGAAAGCCCATCGGCTCCAGAATGAGCAAAATATCGGAGAAAATGATTGCCGCGTCGACGCCGAGCCGATCGACCGCCGTGAGCATCACCTCGGCCGCCAGGGACGGATTTTTGCAGAGTTCGAGAAAAGAGACTCGTTCACGGACGGCTCGGTATTCAGGCATATATCGTCCGGCCTGTCGCATCAACCAGACGGGCACGGCGTCGGTTTTTTGGCAGCGGACGGCTCTCATCATCAAACTATCGTCAAAAGCTCGTTTCATGGAAAAAGTGGGAAAAGCGACAGCAATAGAAACCATTTAGCCGGTACTCCGGCATGTAATCAATTCCGGCATGTAATCATTCCGTCGATTTCAGCGTAAATCGAACCGGCGGTCTCTCCCCCATCGGGAGGCGTTCCTGAGGGGCCTCGGATTCCTCTTTGGTCGAAAGGTTCATTTGCACGGGCCGTTCGCGCTGGAGGAGATCGTGAACCCGTTTGAAATCGGGATCTTCCAAGGCCTTCGAGATTCGAGCTTCGGCTTCGGAAAGTTCGATCGTTTCCGACGACGGCACCGAAAGGGCGTTCGAGGGGGTGACGCGGACGTTTTCCCTGGCGGAAACACTGGAATGATCGACGAAGGATCGCCAAAACGCTCCCAAAGCGAAACCGAAAACGAACACGAGAACGAAGGAAAAGAATAAAATGAACCGCTTGTTCATGGACGGGGTTTCGATAAAATCGGAAAATATCCAAGACCGTCGAAAATACATACTTCTTCAATCGACCGCTATTATACATTAACTTTTTTATCTGGGGAATCCGAACATGATCCTTCTCGAGGCCGTTCTTGTTCTTTTTTGGACCGCTTCGGTGTCGCTCGCCGAAGAAATCGATCCGCCGAAACCTTGGCCCTTGGCCCATTGGGTTTTGTTGACAAACGGATCGCTCTTGGTCGGACGCGTTGAATCTATTGACGCCGAGTCCCTGCGGATCGACTTGCGATTGGAAAAAAAGATGATTGTTTCCGTGCCACGGTCAATGCTCACTGCGTTAGTCGTGATTCCGCCGGTCGATCCGGTTCTGGCGAAAAAATTGCTCGATGAGCCAGGTGCTGTCCTTAATGAGCCGGGGGCTGTGCCCCCGAACGACCGGGAAACGATTCGGTTCGTCGACGGAGCGACGATTTCCGGTCGATTGCGGAGTTTTTCCAAGGGCGTGTTTCGTTTCGATTTTCCTCTCGGCGGCCTCGACGGTCTTTCTTTGGAGTCGCAGACGATCACTTGGCGACGGATTCGAACGATCTTTTTTCATCCGGGAAAAAAAAATGCTCTGAAATACACGGTAATTTTTCTACGCAATGGATCGAAAATAGTATGTGATTCAGTAGAAAATACGTCAAACGACAGCGTTTTGGTAAAATGTATCGAATTTCCGGTGATGGAGCTGCCCCTCTCATCCGTCATCTTTCCTTCGACTCAATCCTTCGGAAAAGAGCCCACGGAAAATAGATAAACTTTGCCGTTTTGATAGCTTGTACGACTCTTGGAAAATTGTGTGTGTATATCCCTCATGTTTGTTCGATTATTTCGACACCGGGGGGGCTTCTGCTTGGTGGGACGGTCACTATCCGTCCGGGGACAGCCCTAGAAAATTTGCGTTTGATCACGAACAAAGTAAGGGAAAAGCAATGAGAAAATTTATCAAGGGATGCCTCGGCGTCGCGGCTGCGTTGATCGTGGCTCATTTTGCCCTGGCGGAAGTCAAAGCAGGCGTCTTTTCGGAATGTAGTCCGTGCGGCGCCGCGACTGCTGGATCGTGCGACCCGTGCGATCCGTGCAATCCGTGCGATCCGTGCGGTGGCGGTAGCAAAGGCAAGATGGGCGGCTGGGAAGTCGGCGGTTGGGCCGAAGTCGGTATTTGGGGGAACCAGTACGGTACCACGACATCCTACACGAACGGTGCCATGGATCCGACCTCCGGAAACACGGCCGTGCTGCAGAACGTCGCTTCGACGAATCTTCAGCTCAACCAGATGGCGTTTTATCTCCAGAAAAAACTCGATACGCGTCGTGGTTTCGACTTCGGCGGTCGCGTCGATTACATTTTCGGATCGGACGCCCACTACTTCCAATCGGAAGGTCTGGAACTGAACGCTCGTACCTCGCAGACATCTTGGAGCAACGGGGACTACTACAGTGCCTTCTCGCAGATGTACTTCGAAGCCGGGTACAAGAATTTCAGTGTGAAGGTTGGTAAGTTCCTCTCGGTGCTCGAAACCGATTTCAACGGACTTTATTCGCCGGATCGCTTCTTCTACAGCAATTCGTACAACCACCTCGGACTCGGTGGAATCCGCATCAACAAGCTCGTCGACATCAATAAAGCGATCGACGACGCGCTTGGAAACGCACTCAAAGCCGGCCCCATTGTTCCGGCCGACGTGGACGTCAATGTGACCGAACTCGTGAAAATGTCGCCGCGGCAAATCGCCGAAACGTACAAGGTCCCGATCGCCGATGTTGTCTATCAGCTGAACAATAATCCGCAGTATGTTCAATGGGCGACGCCGATCGCGGTCGCCGACATTGACAAGCCGATGACGGATCTTGCTCTTGACAATGGTGGAAAGGTCGTCTATGAAGGTGCGAATCTTCCGTTGAATGACCTGCTCCGTCTGGCTCCGCTGGCGAACATCGCGCTCATCAACATCGGCATGAAGCCGTACACGATGACCGGTGCCGTCGGTACTTGGGACGTCAGCAAGAAATTCTCGCTCTTCGCCGGTTGGACCAATGGTGAAAACCAGACGTTCTTCAACGATCGCGACAACGCGTTCGTCGGTGGTGCGAAGTACAAGCACAGCAAGAATCTCAGCCTCGGGTACTCCATGATGTGGGGACAGAGCCGTAACTTCCTCGGCTTGGGCGTCGATCGCAACTACTTCATCAACTCGTTGTACTTCACCGCCAAGGCGAACAGGTGGACCTACAACTTCGAGTGGATGCTCCGCAACGAAAACTTCGACGACCTGATCCGTTTGTACGGCTTCGGACTCGAAATGGAACTGTTGTACGAGATCAACAAGAAGTGGTCTGCCGGCGGTCGGTTCGAATGGATGCTCGTCGGTGGAAAGGTTTATAGCATGAATCTTGCCGGTGACCTGCCGACGTTCAACTACACCCTCGGCGTCAACTGGAAGCCGACGAGCTGGTTGATGGTTCGACCGGAAATTCGTTGGGACGTGATTCCGGCCTTGGATCCGTTCAACGGCATGAATCGCAACTACCAATGCAGTGGTGGGCTCTCCGCCGTTGCCAAGTTCTAAGGCTTGAAATTTCAAGCGGCCACCCCGCTCTAAGAACGAAAAGCCCGTGTGTGGAATACCACCAAGGTTCCACACGCGGACTTTTTGTTTCTTGGACTTTTCTCGGGCCTCCGGGACCACAGGTCCCGGCTCTTAAGGCTTTCGCTCGAAAAAAACATACCCATCGAACAGTGGGTGTAGAGTACAAAGTGTAAAGTGTAGAGTACCGTATTGGATGATTTGGCCGAATCGGTACTCTACACTGATCACTCTACACTGACTGTCAACCGGGTAT
>JAVBQW010000146.1:0-34772 GCA_031548665.1 Thermoguttaceae bacterium | reverse complement strand
GAACAGCAGTCCCTGTTGATCTTGCCGATGAACTCGCAGAGCATCGCGGCTCGAATCCGCGTCGAAACCGCAGCGTTTGACCAGCGAATCACGGAGTCGCTGCGCCGTGTCGAGAACATCTTCGCTTCGAACCACGGCGTAAGCGCGATCCAGTTCCGGAACACCGGTCGGCGTTGCGTGGGGCATACGCATCACGCGACCGAGCAGCTGCTCGACGGCGGTTTCCGTTGCGACGTTTCCCACGGAACCGAGAACGTAGGCGAACGGACAATCCCACCCTTCACGCAGTTTGTCGACGGTGATAACGTAACGCACCGGACTTTTTTCGTCACTGAGATTTTCGCTGCCGAGATCGTCGTGTTCGCCCGTTGCGATACGGATATGTTCGGCGAGAACTTTCAGACGCTCGACGAGCGTCTGCTTGATAACGGCAACGGTGTGTGTTTCCTGCGTCCTGTTTTTCGGTTGCGCTTGGAGCAGCGCGATGGGACGGATGTACCGACCGGTTTCCGCCCGAAATTGAACGGCTCGTTTTTCAAGTTCGTCACGTTGCTGGACCGTCCGGGCGAGCACTTCGAGCCAATTGTTGCGGGATTCCAACACGACGGGAAGTTTGATCATCCCTTCCTGTTTCAGTTGCAGAGCGGAAACGGCGTAAAGGATGTTGCTGGCGTATTTTTCTTTGTCGGGATCGTGTTCCCGTTGCGGCGTCGCGGTCAGTTCCAGGACGGCCAACGGATTGAACCGTGCGAGGCTGTCGAACGATGTTTCCGTGCGGGCGCCGTGAGCTTCGTCCATGATCACGATGGGACCACGCATTTTCATCACGTTGGCCAAGGAAAGGCGGACCATTCCGTCGTCCGGTTCGACGAGCTGTGCTCGCAACCACGGCGGCAGATCACGAAAATGGTCCATCAGGTAGCCGTTGTCCTCATAGATTTTGCGTCCAACGGTATCATCTTTCCGGTAGGTCTGGATTGTCGTCACGACAACGACAGCCGCCGAGGAAAGAATCGAACGGCTGGCGGAAAGGGCGTCTTCGATCGTCAGGACTTCGATCGCTTCGTTACCGAGACTCTGACGCAACGCCTCCCGATACGGATGATTGCGGTCTTTCAGTCCCCGGAGGGTCTGGTCGCGGATCGTCGTCGAAGGGGTCACCCAGAGGCAGAGCGGGCGGTCCAGATGTCCGAGATGCCGGGCGATGGTCCCAACGGCATGGGCGGCGATGAGCGTCTTGCCGCCGCCGGTCGGCACGCGCAGACAGATGTACGGCGTGTTCGGAAACTGCGGCGTCGGGAGATATTCCTCACCGCAGATTTCCCGATAAGCATCGTGGATCGGATATTTGGCCTTTTTCGCCCAGCCCTCATAGACCGAATCGCAGAACCGGCCCAGCTTCTTCAGAGCTTCGTCTTGGTATTCTTTCAGTTGCATGATTCATTAACGGTATAAACCGGCGGCGTATTTGATCGTCGTCCAGAACGGTTTGAAGGTTCCATCGGCCTGACGCTGCAATTCGGCGTTGATCCAACGGTCGAAGTCGACGGCTGAAATCTCATGCTTGATAGTCTCAACGGTCTGAAAAACTTCACCCCGTTTTTGATACATCGTTGATCTCTTGTCGTCCAGATTCAAAATCCGGATCGTTTCGATTGCCTTTTCATCGCCGGGAATGCGGGGAATGATACCGCCGGTACTCGCATAGGAAAAGCGGGATTCGCAATCAACATCAAGTGGTGCAATGGGCAATTTCTCCCTGCCTTGCGCGTGTCCGCAGGTTTGGGGTTCCGTTCGCGAATTTTCCGGACAGGAATAAAGCAGATTGCCATATTCAAGCACCAAGTCGGGGTGGTTGACTTGATCTTTCAAATGGGCGATATGCCCGTGATTCATTTCGACCGGGCTTTCACAGAAGCAGCAAAGTCCGCCTTGCTCTTTGAGGAGAGCGACCTTGACCTTGTGCTTGATCGAATTCCCGTCCGGTTGCTTCGCGCCGCTGTCGAACTCCGCCCAACCGGGCGTTATGTCCGGCCAGTTGCCTTTCCAGTCGGTGAAGTCTTGCGGCTCCGTATTTTTGACGATATGTTTCATTTACCGGTCGTCTCCTTCAAGCTGATTCGCATGGCGAGACGTAGTAGTTCCGGAATATCCTTCGCTTTCTTTTCCAAGTCCGTCTTAATCTCTTTTGCTCTTTCGAGATTGCCGTATTCGACGGCTCGAAACGCTTCTTCGAGCATGTCCTGAATTTCTCGATTCCGTTCGGTCGAATCCATCTGCGTCTGCAGAACCATGTTCGACGTCATACCGAACGTTTCACCGTTGGCTGGAATCGCTTCGATACCCGACTCGGTTTCTTCGAGCCGGATGATATACTCGCTTTTCAACTCGCCGATGATTTGCGGCGAGTGCGTTGAAACGATAAATTGACATTGGGGGAACGTTTCCATCAACTTTGGCAAAATCATTCGTTGCCATTGTGGGTGTAGATGTAGATCCACCTCGTCGATCAGGACGACGCCTTCGCCGTGAAGTGGGTTTTCCAACGAAGGGTTCGCTATCGCCATTCGGCGAGCCAAGTCGCCGACCATTGCCAACAGACATTTTTCGCCGTCCGACAACTGTTCGATTCGCAATTCACGATTGTTCTTCGTGACAACCATACGAAGCGGATCACGGCGACGAATTCGTATATCTGTAACGGTGCCCAAAAACGCGCCGATGACATTGCGGACGGATTCCAAAAGACGATCAGGTTCATTCTTACCTCCGGCGCGTTCTTCGTTCTCCAAGTCTTCCCTGTTACGAAACCATTCGAAAAATTCCTTGAAGTCGACTTTAGGGGCTAATGCGTCGATGAAAGCGTCCTCTTTCTGAAAGTTTCTGTCTGACCAAGCCGCAACGGAGACTTCATCAACTACCCGACGAACACGATAATAAACAATAATTGGGGAGTTTGAGTTTTCTTTGTTCTCAAAAAAAGGTTTCCAGTGAGCCGGATTCGAGATGGATGGAAGATCAGAGCGTGCCGGGCGGAACCTTGAGCGGAAGGAAAAAGTGGCATAGGTCAAGTCCTCTTGATTTTCCTTAGCGAACGAGAACCAAAGATACGAATTGTTTTCGTTATTGTGTATTTCAAAACTGGGAAAGTCATCTGAATCGGTAACTGAATCACCGGAGAAAAGAAACAATACAAACGGCGTCAGTAGATACCCCAGCGCATCCAGCGCGCTCGACTTTCCGGCTCCGTTGATACCGATGAACACGTTCATTCGCGGATGGAGTTCGAGCTCCATTGTTCGGATGCCGCGAAAATTCTCGATATTTAGTTTTTTTACGTACATGCTATTTTTCGATTCATTGAATCTGCAAATTCAATCATTATACACGCAAACACATCGAAACAAATCTGACCGTGCATGGCTTCTATGTTTTGGATTGTTGTTCAGCGTGATAGACTTCTTGGAGTATGTCGAAGAAATTGTCGTCAATCAAATAAACACCATGCCTGCCGCATCTGACAACTCTTTTCTGGACGAGAACATCTATTTCCGGTTCCCAAATTGCCGCATAACCACCCGGTATTTCATAGCTATGCCATTGCCTTTTATTCTCGCGTACTGCCAACACAAGAAAACCCTTTTGCCAATCAGACAACCGCGAAAACACATTTACTACACGTTCTCGGTTTTCAGAGTGTGAACTTGCACTTCGAATGGCGATTGAGATTCGTTCAAAGCACCGAGAAAAAATTTGGAAAAGAATGAGGAAAAGTAGAAACCCAACAGTTAGTAGAAGCAATGGACCTATCGAGCCAAAGTCCGTCCGAACAGATTGAAACCACTTCCCGTCTCTTATATAGAAATAGGTAAATCCCGTAGAGGCAAGCGCGCAGAATAAAACGACAAGTTGAGACGATCTCAACTTTCCGGCCAATATATCCCTAAAATAACCAAAGAGGTCAGATAGCATCAAATTTAATTGTAACTGGTTTAGTCCACTTTGAGTTCGAAGGGAATCTGCTTGAAGGCGATGCCGTAGGAGTCGAGCGATTTTTGACCCAGACGGCAGGCTTCGCCGTAGACGATGCGCGGACCGGTGTGCGGCGGGAGTTCCGAAGCGACTTCGTGCGTCAACACGTTGCCGCCGTCGGGACGCCGGTCGCCGAGAATGCCGTTGTAGAGCAAATACACCGCCCGACCTTGGTGCACGCCCAACAGCGGCGACTTGCCGTTACTCTTTTTCGGCAGCGGTCCGCCGGTTTCCGTGAAATAAACGTGCGCCGCCAAATCGGCGAAACGAACCTCCGACGAGATGTTTCCCAGTTCGTCAAACAGTCCGGCTCCCAATTTGCAGTAACGGAAACCGCCGCCGAGTCCCGGTACGGCATTTTTTCCGTCGCCGTAACCGCCAATCGCCTTGCCGATCCGCTGGGCCGTCACGTTTTGGCAGATGCTCTCGTCCATTTCAACCAGAATGAACTTCCGGTTCCCGCCATCCGCCGCGTTTTGAGCCAACACCGCATGAGCCGTCGTCCCGCTTGGGTACATCATGCAGAGCCATTTATCGTGACGGGAGAGGTCTTCACCTTCCTTGCCGACGACTTGGGCGAGCCATTTTTTGATTTCGGGACTGTTGACGTTGTCGTTGTAGACCCAACCTTCGTTGCTGGTGTTGTACGGCGGATCGATGTAGATGCACTTGACCTTTCCGGCGTAGTACGGAAGCAGGGCTTTTAGTGCGAGAAGGTTGTCCCCCTGAACGAGAAGATTCCCGGCGTCGACGTCACCGACGGAGATTTTCGGATCGCAGCGCAGCAGGTGGTACGGAACCTTGCGATGGTGGTCGATGACGGCGTTTTTTCCAATCCAATCAAGCGTCGGCATTTTGAGGGGCGTGCGAAAGAGGTTCTCTATCCGCGATATTCATGGGAATTCGGCTTTCAAAAACGTTTATTCTACCGCGCTTTAGGGGGATTGTACAGGTTTGTGAAACCAAGAATTCCGGCGCATCGGCGTCCTTTCAATTCGGCACAATCTCCGCCGCCGTCGCCTTCGGCGACGGCTCCCCCGATTGCGCCGAAATGAACCGCTGCCGCCCGCCCCATTCGCTCCATTTCCGACGGCGAGCCGGTCAACGCGGTCACGACGAACCGTCTGCCCCGCGTGACGGCGGAGAACGCCGAGTATCTGCACGAGCTGATCCGCATGGGGTTCAACAACTCCGCGCTCTACCTCTGGGACATGCCGCTCTCGGACGAGACGGTCATCGGCGACTTCGTCTATTTCGATCCGACCGAGTACGTTTTCAAACCGGCTCTGCTTCGGTTTCAGGTCGAGAACGGGCAGAACGTCGTGCTCCCCTCTGGCTGCGTTTGGGGCGTCGTCACCGAGATCAAAGGGAAGACCGGGCATCTCTGCACCTGGGGACTCTGCCAGTTCACGACGACGACCGGCAAATACACGTCGGCGACGCCGGGCTTGCGTTATCTTTCGACCGGTGTTCCGGGAGGCACGACGGACATCCTGACATTTCCGGCCGTCACGCTCGGATTTCTGGTCGGCGCCCGGGACACCGGCGAGGTTCAGTTCTTCGTCAATACGCTCATGGGCGCCGATGGGTCGCAGCACCATCACCGCTCGTTCGAGCTCCATACGAATCCGTGCGGGAATCGTAGCGACGGCCGTCAAACTCGGACACATCGGCGATCTACCGTTCATTTTCGCAACGAAATCGGACTATGCGTCGGTCTCGTCTGCTTTTTCATCCATTGAGTTTTCGTCAATTGGCATCTCCAGAGCGCGCCTTTGTTCTTCGATAACTTTGGCTTTCTCCTCGTCGACGAAAAGCATGCCGCCATCGTAGTCGATGAAATCCCGACGGTCCGGATCGACGACTACTTGAAGGGAGTCGTAGTAATACTCAACGATGTCCGGGCGCTCCTTTTCAAGAATCTGGATGATTCGTCCGGACGTCTTGGCCAATTCGATCGCGTCGGAATCCGTAAAAAAATCGAGATTTCTCGTGACCAGACCCAAGAGGCTTTTGAGGAAACGTTGCTGGTTGTATGTACGGGGCGAACGTTGAGTTTGTCCACTCGCGGACAAAGATTCTTCCTCGGTTTTCTGCTCGCGATCAGCTTTGAGTGTATCCGCAACATACGTTTTGGAACGAGCGAGAATATTCGCGATTTCTCGGCAAGACAGTTTCGAATCCATCGCTTTCAGATTCAGGATATTGTACTGATAATCGTCCGGCGTATACGAAAGTCCATGTTTTGCATTATCTTGAATCGCCAAGATGAGCATGTCTTTTTCCGAGCCGTCGTAGATTTCGACCTCAATGGTCTCGATATCAGCCTTAACGGCAGCCATCAGTGTATGGCAACCTGTGACAGGTGTGAGATCACATTCGTCATCATCCGGCTCTGTCCGCCTCAACTTGGGCCGGGGCAAAGGGAAGGTCGGTTTCTCGTCTGTTCCCTTGGACCGCTGATACTGTCGCAGTCGCGCCATATACTCGACGATCAGGTCGTGATACCTCTCGACCGTTTCCAGATCGCATGACGTTCTTGCCGGGTTTTTCTCTGGAAAGCGAATGCGGTCCATTGAAACTTCAACCACTTCGCGCTTGAGGTTGAGTGTCGGCGGAGTTTTCGGTTCTTTCGTTTTCTTCGTTTGCTTTTTCGTCATCTCTGATCCTTTCATTTGTTTTTGTTATGCGGGGACAGAAGACACGCACACGGTAAAGTGTGCGTGCCTCTGCCGATCGTCCGGAAACTATCGTTTCCGTTTCTTTTTCGGTTTTGTTTCCGTTTCACGAAAGAACTGATCTACTTCTTCAACGGTGCACAGGTGGTCTTTGATACAAGCCACAACGTTTTCGTTGCTATTTGCCAGCACCTCAACGGCTTGCAAGGCCAGTCTCACGACCTGTCTGATACGTCCCGGATCCCACCAATAAGGCATATCTTCACCATCTTCCAAACCGAACTGGAGGTTCATATCCATCCAACGGCTTATTTCCGTAACGTCTTCGAGGCTTCGAACCTCGAATGCGTCAAATGACATACTCCTCCCTTGAATTGCATCTTCAGTGCTGAAGTAACCGACGCAGAAATACATCGGTTCCACGTACTTCTCAACCACCTTCATCTCCTCCACAGGGCCACCGCACGTTGCGACCAGTTCTTCCAGCATCTCTTCCCTGTCCCTTGCTGCTCCTGTCCGCATCCGTGGTCTTGGAACAAAATCACTGCATTCCATTTTCTTAATCATGGTCATTCTCCTTTACAAAGTGAAAGCCAACGGGCCAATCTCCCGAGTTTACACATCCTCGGGACAAATTTCATTCAAATATGCTGTCGTAAAGGGCAGCCCTTTACGTTGTAGCTTGCGTGGTTGACACCCTGCCAGAGCGTTCGCTCGTGACGGGGTATCGCAAAGTGACGCACGGCAATCTTTTTTCGCCAACGTCATGGAAACAAAAGACTCGACGGAGAAATTCATATCCGGAGCAGCGTCTTTCATTCCGGCAATCATCAAATTTTCGATTTCACCGATAGTTTGATCCAAATCGCTTTCGACTGGAATTTCCAAAATCACTTCATCGTGGATCGCGCTGACGATACGATGTCCCTCTCGATAAAGTTTCCACAGAACCATCGCCATGCCGTCCGCGGCAAGTCCTTGAAAGATCGTGTTTCTATTCTGGGTGAATTCTGTATTTGCGCGTAATCGTCCTGTTATGGTCAGCACTCCGTTTCGGTCGGCGGGAACAGATCGAAGAAAACATCGCATTTCAGGAAACAAATCGAGCCATTGTTCACGCAACGCCAATGCTTCTTGTTCTGTCCATTCGATTCCGTAATGTTTCTGCGCCCATTCACATAGACTTTTGTGGCCGAGTCCGCCGGGAATGCCAAAGTTCAAACTTTTCGCTTGTTTTCGCTCATGACTCGTAACGTCCGGTTTGTTGAAAATCAGCGATGCGACATGCTGGTGCAAGTCCCGCCCGGCATTGATCGCCTCGGCCATACACGAACGGAGGCCGAATTGAACTTGGACGGCATGGGCGATGACGGCCAATTCGAGCATTTTGAAATCAACCATCAGAAAAACGTGTCCCGCGGATGGAACAATACACTCTCGAACGCCGCCGGTGTGCGGTATGCCTTGGAAGTTGACATCGCCAGTCAAGGACATGCGTCCTGTTCGCAACGGCGCGAAGCGGGTCGGGAATAATCGCGTCTTGGTCATTTTGTCCAAAAAGTGCGACAATCGATACTTGATTTTTTCTGCCCTGTTCGTATCCGCCGTTGCCAACTCCGCACGCAATGATTCCCGAGTCGTCTTCGCCTTCTGTAAATTGACGTGCAAGCCGTTCCGCGATAATGCCGAATAAACAACACGGGCCATCACCTGAAGATTGTGCGAAGCAGGGCCGAACACCGACCAAGCCCATTGAAGCCTTTCCTTGTTCATGTACCCAAAGGGATTTTCACAGTTGATTCGATTGAACAAGCCGGCGTAGCGTCGCCGAAGTTCCTCGTGGAGATGGAAAGTCGCCGTGACTTGACCAAGGGGATGATTGTCGATGCCGCGAGAATCAATTTCGTAATAGGCACAACGCGCTGCCAGTGTTATGTCCGGATCGTTGGAGCCCCCCGTCATGCCGAGTTGCAGTAAGTTATGCAGATCAAGCGTACTCCGAATGCGGTTCTGTTCGAGCATGGCGTCGATGTCGAACTCGTCGCCGACGCAAGAACGAATCTTTTCCATCTCATGGACGGCGTCATCGAAAATGACCGTCTGCTCGGAATGTTGACTCAAAAACGCGACAAAAAATTGACGAGTTACAGTAACGGCGTGCGTTCCGCCAAACGCGCACGCGATAATGTTTCTATTTCCTTGAACCGGCTCCATTTGGAGGGCGAATCGATCATGGAAGCTTTGCCCATTTTCCGATTGCCACATGGGGGCAGCGGCGAGCAGGGCTTCCTGCTTTTCCCGCCAGCGACAAAGTTCCAACTTGATCCGGTGTCGATGAATTCGCAGTTGCAGTAGTACACCTGCATCAAGGAGCCGGTCTGTCCGGTAGTGGACAGTGCCGTCCTGCTCATACAGCTCGATGCCTTGCCCACGAAACATTTCGATAATCCTCATGATTCCACCTCCTCCCCGTCAAGCAAGACGTCGAGCTCGTCGTCGGCATCCAAGAGCAGGACAGTGGGCCTTTCCGACGGCAACGGCGACGAAACACCGTTGTTTTCACGGTTTTCTTGAGTTTCGTCGCCGTCGCCACTTGTATTGTGCGAACAAAGGCGATATCGCGTCGTCGGGCGTCCCGTCGGAGGAGCGTAGGCGTAAATCTCCAGAATTCCCTTGCTCCGGAGGTTTTCCAGGGCTTTTTCCGCCGATCCCGGTGTTCGATAACGTCTGGGACCGTTTTGGAGATCACGCACGGAAACGTTCCCTTCACGGCTGAGAATGTACTCCTTGAGGCTAATTTCTTCGGGCGTTATTCCAGCCGCTTTCCCGCCCAGAAACCGGTAGGCGCGTAGAGCTTCCCGCTTGAACCAATTCACGATTCGGATTGCCGCTTGCATTGTTCCGGCTTGCAAACTCTCACTGCAAATTTCACCGGAAGGGCGGTCGCCGTCGTAGAGGGTGCAGGCGTGAAGAATGAGAGCAATTCTCGCGGCGTAGCCTTCCAACTTCGACCACGCGGCGTCAGAGGCATCGTGCAGTTGTGTTTGTTCTTGACCGTGCCGGTTCACAAAATCGACAAAAAGAGCTTTTGCATCATCCGATAATTGAATCGTAATCGGCTCTTCAACGGCATGGCGAGACCGCTCGCTAATGGCATGGATCAGTCGTGTATAACGCTGTCGTGCTTCTTCGGACACATCATCTTCCGACCATACCGACGATTTTCGCGGCGGCATTTGTACAAGAAATCGCGCCAATAATCCTGAGTCGACCATATCAGATTCTTTTTGAAGCACGGATTTCAGGACTCCGGGCTGAATCCCGCCGCAAATGGAAACACTGGCTCTGGGAACAGAGATGCAAAACGGATCTTTTTTTCGATGGACCCGAAGGGGACGCGCTGAATGCATGGAAAGCCAAGCGGCCTGATCCTTTCCCCTGCTGCCGTTGTAGCACCCCAAGGCTCCGAACCATCCGCTCAGTTCGTCACGCAACACGCCGATGCCGACCGGATTGCCTTGGAGAATCGTTGCGATCGCTTCGGTAGTCGTGTCCTCTGTCCAAAAAGTCAGAGGGAGTGGCTCTTCCGGCATTTCGGGGCGAGGCGAGGTTCGATCCGATCTTTTCCACTCCTTCCAATCCTGCTCGAACACGTCCAGTTGAGAACGGTATTCATCGTATGCCGCACGAAATTCTTCGTCCGACATTTGTTGGATTTGGACAAGTGGAGCCATCGCCAAATCCAACGCTGGAGTTTTTTTCTGTCCGGAAGGCGCGATCAACGCAGCCCAGATTATCGCATGTTCGTGCCAACTGTTTTTGAGCCGCAAACGCCACATGCCGCCCATGACGGTTGCGATGACTACCAAAGCGTAAGCAGAGATGACGGATTCTTCGGTTCCCAAGGCTGCGGCTCCTTCAATAACAAGATTACGAAGAGGTTCCGGCAGAGCATCGACGGGGAATGACTCCCATTCAAAGGCTTCGTCTTCAGGAGATGGAAGCGGTTTGCCATCCCAAAGAGGAGTGCTGGTAATGATTTCACGCAATTCGTCTGCCGTGTGCCCCTTTTGAAACCAGTCGTGGACATCCTCGCCTTCTTCCAAGTCCGACAACGATATGATTTTGATACGGCAGGTACCGCGAAGTGAATCTGCCGTTTTCAGTGCGTATTCTCGGCCCGGTCTATCCTTATCGGGAAAGACATGAACTTCCCCGTCAGTGATGAAATCCGGCCATTTGAGCTTCGTGTTCGCCCCGCCGCTCGCGGTTGTTGCACAGAAACCATGCTCGCAGAGTGTTTCCGCACACTTCTCTCCTTCGGCGATGCAAAGAGATCCCGCGCCGCGTCGAAGGATTTCCGGCAGTCTGAAAGGGACCAGGCGAGTTCCCCCCAAGCCGGGAATCCAGCACCCGTCCTGCCAACGTTCTTGAGAAATCGACTTGCTGAAGCGTGTGCCATCCGATGCGAAATTGTCGATACGTATTACACGGTAAAGAGTGGCGTCGTTCTCGTCGGTGTAAACGAATTCCCGCCTGTGTGTAGAAGCATGAAGCCGGCGGTGACTACCGTCCGAAGTAGGCGAAGGCGGTTCAATGCAGAGGTATTCTTCAATCAGACGACAGGCCGTTTGGAGGTCAATATTACGATAATGTTGGACGGCGGCAATGAAATCACCGTTATTCTGTCGAAAGCATTGATTGCATAACACGGCACCACGCAGAGCGTCAATGCAACGGAATCGGTCTGTTCCGCCACAACGCGGGCATGGGTGATGCCTGCCATCCAGAGACTCCTCTAGGATTCCAGCGACATCACGCAGAATATCCCATTCGCGCCCGGTGGCTCGTTCTCTTATCGCGCGGCATCGATTTTGTGACGAATCCGTTGTCATGCTACAATACACTTGCTTTTTGAGTTTGCTTGTCCGTAGCCGGACGGAGAGTACCTGTCTCCGTTCCGGTTTTTTATTATTCGAGACCAAGCTCCAGTTTTTTCGCTTGGAGTTCCGCTGGGCTACGCCGAACACGACTTGTCGTATCGCGAGGCTCGTTCGTTTGTTCGATAAATCGGGCAATAGCCTCTTTCGAAGTGAAACGCCGACTTCCAATCAACAAGGATTCCAGACGCACGCCACGAACTCCAGAACGCATCCATCTCTCCAATGCCGTGCGACCGACGGGACAAGGAAATAGCACGCCGGCTTTATTGACCGGTACAAGCGATTCCGAAACCAACGCCGGATTTGATTCAATAGTATTCATTTTTATTTTCCAATATCTTTCTCGTTTGAATGCTTTCAGAAGTCTCGTTTCGTTGCCGCCCCTCAGTCAACGATGGTCGCTATTATCGGAGGCAAAAAAATACATGTAAATCGGGAAATGGATTCATCCACCCATTACATCCCCTGTTCCGTCCAAGACACGGACGTTTTTGATCCCTTGATTTTCAGGTCTGAAAACTTTTTCAAGAAAATAAAAAAAGGGAGCATTTAGCTCCCTTTGTGGCCTGATTCATCCAAGATTCATTGATTCGACGCCTTTGTGCGACGCTCCTTTTCACGTCTTATCACTCCTCTGACCTTCTCTTTTGATTTGGTTTTTTCTTCGTCACTAAGATCATATCGGCTTGTGTCTGAAGGGTCAATTTTCTTTCTGTCATCATAACTCAATTTGTTCCATTTCTCACATATCTCAAGAGGGCTAGAGCCTTCATCATGCCTTCCCATGATCCATTTGAGTCTCTTTGAAAATGGTGCCCCACCTTTTTTATTTGATTTGGAGTGAGGGTTCGTGGTGTTTGAATGCCCCCTTTTAACGTCATGTTTCGCTGTTTTAGCAGAGTGTTCAACCGATCTGAAAAATTCAGCCTTTCGCCATATCTCATAAAGAATGCGGTATGGATTGTACAAGTCATTGAGAACAGCCGCGAGGTTCACTGCAATTGCATTTTCGAAATCGTGATTCCCGCTTTCGATATCCTTTATTTTCGCTGGCTTGTCAGCCGCTGTCTCCAAAAGTATTACTTGGATTTGAATATCGGTGTCGTGACTCAATTTCACCCTGCCGTCGTCCCATTCATCATATGAATTTGTTGAAATTTGTGAGCAAAAGGGATCTTCTTTTTGAAATTTCCGTATCCAACGTTTCAGTTGCCCATATTGCGACTCGGTAAGATTTCCCAAGAGGCAATAGTAACGACGCATACCAATACCGCCATCCGGCCTTCTGATATGTTTCATATCACTTCGAATTGAGTATCGAAGGTAGTAAGGGCGAGATGACGGTGTCGTTTCAGGCATGATGTTGTTCGAATAGCTTGGCGTCGAAAGTGACCATTCGCGAGACGCGGAATGGTTTGTTACCCGATCTTCTGCGCAACGGCCTCGCCTTTGGCGTCGCGGATTTCGGCGTATTGCTCCGTTATCTTGGCGTTGCTGTGACCAAGGAAATGTTGCGAACCGTCCAAACCTTCGACTTCACGCGCCAGTGTTCCGGCAAGGTGCCGGAGTTGGTGCGGAAACCAAGGCTCCACTCCCGCCCGATCACAAGCGCGTAGAATCGCCGTCCGATATGATTCACGGCGGTATTTGTCGCCCGGCGTTCGTTTTGGATTCTCCTTGGGCGGCCGATTTTGCCGAGACGCCTGCGGTTTTGTCTTTCGTTCGGCAGCTCGCTTCTGCCGATGTTCCTCCATTGCGTCTTTCGCACTGAACAGATAGCGTTCCGTATCATTTCCAACCCGTTCCAGATATTTGCCAAGGATTTCTTGGCATCGGGGGCCGAAAAAGACGACTCGTTCTTTCTGTTTCCACGCCGTTTTATGGTCCTGCGGGTTATATCTCCAGATTGGACGGGACATGTCGATGTCGCACAACCGCAACTTGAGCATCTCGCTGGACCGCATCCCGGAATGAAGCTGGAACCGAACGAGGTCCGCGATGATCGGCGAAAGGTGGAGAAGCGTCTGTTCGACGATTTCCAGTGGAACAGACTTCACTTTTTTGCCCGACTTGACAAAACTACGACCGGGCTGAAGCGGACGGACCGTCTGGAGTGCTTGGTAGACGGACGAATCACAGAATTCGTTTTCCACTGCCCAACGGAAACACTGCTTGATGATGTTGACCCGATCATTGACCGTCGAGCAGGAAAGTTCGGCGCCAACAAACCGGTCGCGGACACGCTTGAGAGCCAACGGTCCAAATTGACTTGGTTTTTCCTTGCCATACAGGTCAATCAGGGGTTTAATCGACAAACGGCAACGGTCGAAGCTGTCGGCACTCCGCTCTGAGCCAACGTAATACGTCTTGGCGAAGCAGAGGTATTCAACGGCAATTTCCTCTATCGTCAGTTCCGACGTCATCGGTTGGGACTTTTGGGAAAAGTGTTGGTCACGCAGATACTCGGAAAGCAACAGCTTTGCCTGAGCGTTGGCGGCGGAACGATCTTTACCGAGGTAATGATCTTTGCCGGAGATGCGGATAAAGAAATATCCTTTGGCGTGAGTTCGAACGGAAGGCAAACGAGACATGGGATCCTCCTATTGGGTAGAAGAATTGACACCCCTTTTCACCCCTTTGTTATCAGGTTTTGGGGGTGAACACCCCCGAAAAAGGGTGTTTCCCGCGTCACTTCCGACCGTCGGAAGGTAAGGCTAAGTCCTTACGGTATCGATACTTAAAAACTGGAGCCAGACGGACTCGAACCGACGACCCCCGCGTTGCAAACGATTCCGCACAATAAAGCAAATGAGTGCAAAAATGCTTTGTTTTCAATAGTTTACACCGTTTTCGATGCTTTGTCAAACACCATCCTACCCGATATTTTACACGCTTGTTTTCTAGGGGTTTGCGGGTAGTCACGAAAAATATCGGGTAGGAAACGGGTAGTCACGGAATTTACGTGCAATTTTTATCGGCAGGCTACAATAAGGATATGCGGAACACCATAAACCCGAATCGCGGACACGCCGGCGCGTATCCGTTTCCATAGGAAGGATACCGCCGGCGCGTACACAGTCAATGGAATTACCAATCGTTATCAACAACCGTACCGCACTTAGCGCATGCGACCTGACTAGAATTTATGGCGGTTCCACACACGCCACAAAAATCTTTATGTCCGGTCGGATCGGTACCACAATACCGACAAGCAACGGTTTTATCAGTAATCGGTTTTCCACAATGGGTACAATATGCGCTGCCAATCTGTTGCGAACGTTGAAATCCCGATGCGGCTCTTGATTCATCTGCCGATACTTTTGCAAAATGAGAAGCGGAACGGAAAGCGGCAGTTGAAATCATCCATACAACCAAAATAATAAGCAATATCAACACTATCACCAAAATAGAAAACAGCAGCGAAAGCATGTCCTGATCTCCTGAATTGATTTGAGATTTGAAAGAATAATTCACAACGTAAAAAGAACAGTATTCTATCAGCCTACTACTCTTTCATCCGTCGACCACTGGCATCATACTCATAAAACATCTCATTGACAGCAATGATTTCAGAGACGATATAAAGTAAAACACCAAGCCCGAAAACAAACAATAGAATCGTTCCGAGAATGACCAACCAAAAGTGAACCATTTGCTTTGCCTGATACCCGGCGTACTTGCAGTGCCACCCCGCCCAACCTCCGAAAACCGCCAATAAAATGTACGTTTGTCGGTTAAGGGCTTCGTCTTGCATGTTGTTTGAAGCTACACCGGCCTGCGAAGGCGGATTGATACTCCGTAACGGTGGAGTCGGCATCGGAAAATTCAAACCGGGAATTTGGCCTGCAAGTCCTTTATGTCCTGATTCGGTTTTTAATTGAGTTTCCGCTGTGATGATCCCTTTTGCTGCGAGTACTTTCAGTTGTTCGTCGCTTACCGGGCCTGCTTTTTGGCCGCTTGCGTCAATGTAAAAATAGTTCATGGGTGCTTTCTGGTAGGTTAGGAGGTTTAATGACGCGTAAAAACATGTAATCAGATTGCGAGTACTGTAGGCGACCGCCGAAAAATCACGCCGATCACTCTCACATATCACTTAATATTGACGGCAACCCGGGCGCAGTAGACTGGGGGGATTAGCTAAGAATCGAGCAGCCTCTTAAAAAGTAAGGGCAACTCGGCTATCGCAGAGAAAAAGGGCGACAAAACCGAGTTGCCTTCGAGACCCTCGCCAGAGGGGCCAAAACAACAACACCGATCCGCCGCCCCTTACGGGGCGCGGGCACGATGCTGTTTGTTTTGGTCAATACTGGCGATATTTTCGAAGGACAGCGACGCTTGCGCGTGAACTAATTGTTATATCAACAGGTATTCTTTACATGGCAACCGTTAAAAATTGGTGAACAAAGTCGATTAGACGAAAAATTCCAACGCTCATTTTCCACAGAAAGTATCATGTTTTCAATAGGGGTGGGAAAATTATGTCCCAATTTTTGATTGAGTCTGTATTCGATCCACCCGTTTGAGTACGTCCACAATCGCGAAAAATTCGTGCTGAAGTAGCTCGACTGGAATCGTTGATCGGTCTCGCAGATACGCCGTGTAAGCATTCTTCAGGACTTGATTGAACTCTACGGGATAACAATCGGAAATATCACGGTCGGCTTGATCCATGAATTCCATGAAACGATGTTTTCTGTCGTGAAAATCTTGGGGGGGCAATTTCGGAGATGATCTCCGGAACGATTTTTAGATATGTAAAAAAATGACCGTACTCCGACTCTGCCGTTTCCCGGATCATCGTCTCTATGGCGGACTCGTCCCAGCTCCCTCGATACTCGACGGAATAAAACAAATCGACGTTGGTACGCCAGAGACTCTTTTCGTTCTTCAATTCGACCGGTAGCGGATCGTATGCCCCAAAAAACTCACGATGCGGCATTTCACCTAACGGAGCACATAGGAACATTCCGTCGACCCAACACTGAATTCTCATCGTTGACCTCGATATATTATCAAAAAAGTAAACATTTCGCGGGTTCGATCCATGCTATCGCAAACGTTCATTCTGTGATTGAACGATGCGTAGTGTCATACGCTGTTTGTACAAGCGATAACAGTTCACCAAGGTTCCGAGAGACGTTGCTCGATAGATGTAATTGGTCGTTTTGGTAGGTAACTGCATAGAGAACCACTCTCCCATCGTAACACGTATCATTAACGGTCTCCTCAATCTCGGCGATACGCTCTCCCCCATCATTGGTCGCTATGTAGTGCCGAACGCCGGCGCGTGTATTCGTTGCAGGTAATGGGAGTGTCGATTCGTCACATGCTCGAATCTCCGTCCACGTCAGTTCCTCATTGAACACGCTCATATCGGATCGCACATAATTATTGTGAGAATCAATCTTCATTGGAATTTCCTTTCTTGTCAGATTTACCTTGCGGTCTCTCCATTTATTATAGTACGATACAACTCCATGCCACGCGCGCACTCATAGAGTCGTAGCAGCATTATCGTGCTAATAGATCAATTTGTTACACTTGCATAATAATTATCGCGCTAATAGAGCAATTTGTTACGCCTGCATGATAATTATCGTGCTAATAGAACCTCAAATTGAAATTCGCAAATTTGCGAATTTGTTGAATGATATATTTAGCACATGTTAGATTTACAAAAGCGGTCTTACTCGTTGTTGTCATGGTATCGTTTGTTGTACGTTGAGCATCGTTCTAATCGGAGAGAAGAGCAGCGTAGAACATCTACTATTGGTAACCCTTCCTCTCTCCGGCATGATGATATCCGCATTGCTCCGCACTCTTAATAATACAGGGTATCTCCATGATGATACCGCGATTTTATCGTGATGGGTTTTGCGTATTATTTTTTCGTGCGAGTCGAGCATAGGAGATGTATCAAGAGGGTTGCTTCTTCGTTCCCACGGGACGCCCTCGCTTCTTCGAGAGATTCGCTATTTTAACCCAATGCTGTACCGTCCGTAACGAAATCGGTAATTTTCCTCCGCAGTATTTGTCTCCTAAATGGAGAAAAATTCTTGTGGCATTTTGCGCAGATGAAACGGCAAGAGCAATCACTTCGACTTTTAATCTCCGCCTGTCGCTTGCGGTGAGACCATTCTTTCGGGGACGCCCCCTCATGCGCCCGGCGGCGATCATGCCCAATCGTGATTCGTAGCCCCGATCCTCTGCGGCAGTTCCCATAAACAGCATTGCGAAAACGATGTCTTTTACTCGCTCACCAAAACTCCGCAGCAACCAGCAACCAAAAACATCGTAATCCCTCTCCGTGCAGTCCCATGTGTTTTTATCTTCGCTATCGTATCCCTCCGGTCTCATAAGGCGAGACCTTGTACAAAATACGATATAGAGCGATTCGCCTGAGACCGTACTCTCCAATCCTGCTTGAATTTTTTCTTTTAACCACATAAAGTACAATGGACTGAAGGAAGGAAATTCGAGCAGATCGGCTTCAATGCGTCCCGATGCCGTAATCTGAAAGTAATTGAACGGAGCATCGGAATCGAATAAGCGTTGATGAGCTTTCTTCAATTCCTCTTTTTTCGGTGCATGATGCGATTCCTGCTTGACGCTTGATTCTCGATTCAGCCAGACGAACGACGTTACGCTCAAGTTTTTATCTATCAGCGATTCAATAGGGACGATGTTGACGGGGTGTTGTAACCCCTCAGATTTTTCGATACGATCATCCTGCGGGGGAGCGTCGACGCTTCCCACTTCCATCAATTCATTTTTCACGATATAATCCTTATGTAGTTTGTGGTGGGACCGCCGGTACATAACACGTACCGGCGGTCTGGATTTTGAAGTACGTTAGTTTGAACTCGGTTCCTGCGGTTTCGGTAAACCGTAGTAACGGGCTTTTTCCTGTACTTCTCGGTTCGACATACTCCCCTTTTGCGGGGCGACGCGTTCCGCTTCGACGTAGAGCTGATTGCGGACAAAGCGGTCGATAGCCTCTTTCGAGGTGTATCGCTTCCCGCAGAGTAATGCCGATTCGAGAACGACTCCACGGCTTCCTCTCCGCATCCAGCGTTCGAGCGCGGGACGGGAACAACGCACAGGGAAACAACGACAGGCTTCCGTGAGCGTGACCAGTGTTTCGTTCAAGATTTCCGGCGAATCAAAAATTACTTTCGAACCCATAGTTCTTACTCCTTTTGAGTAAACGTGAAGAAATTTTGTCAAAAACTATGGGGTTATAAAAGTCAGCTACATCTAGACAACTCAAAGCGGTGTTTGGGGGTGATCGTCCCCCAAGAAACAAAAAAAGCCCTGTGTGAACAGGGCTTCCGGTAACCAGAAAATCATCACTAAATTACTAGCCTATCCGATCTCCCTCGCCACTTTCGCGGCTTTTTCGAAATCGACTTCGGCGTAGATTTCCGTCGTTTGAGCGTTCGAATGCCCCAGCACGACTTGTGCGGCCTCCAGACCGAATTTACTGCGTACCTCTGTTGCGGCACTGTGCCGTAGCTGGTTTGGAACCCAAACAGGAACTCCCGCCAATTTACAGGCTCGCTCAATCGCCTCCGGATAGGAATGTTTCGTGTATCTCTTGCCGGGCTTTCTGCGCGCGTTCGGTTTCGAGCGGTTTCGTTGCGACGGTTGTACCCGTCCCTGATTGTTGAACGTCTTACGTTTGCGCCGGCGTTCGATCCTTTGATCCCGAACAGTGTCTTGTGGTGAGAACAAAAACGCGAGCGGGGTGTCTTCTTTTTCAATGAGATACGGTGTCAGAATCGCCTGCGCACGGGGGCCGATGGCGATAATACGTAATTTGTTTTGATGCTGGGTCTTGTGCGTGGACGGCACATATCGCCAAACATTCTTATCTCGGTCGACAATATCCACGGGACGCATATTTCGAACGTCCTGCGGTCGACCTCCGATCAAACGCTGGACCCGTACCATATCGGCGACGATAGGGGGCAGAAAAGGAAGGGTTTTCTCGACAGTTCCGTCGTCAACCGGCTTGATTTTTCTGTGTTCAGGGGCTTTCGTTCGATCTTTCTTTAGATTTTCGACCGCTTGGAGCGCATATAAGATGTTAGCGTCCACCCATCCGAATTTAACGCCGTGCTTGAACGCCTGCTTGATGATACAGACATAGCGATTGACGGTGAGTCGCGCGTAACCGTACTTGACCCATTCATCTTGCAGAAAAACAAGTGATAGAGGGGTGAAATTATTCACCGACTCGTTTCCGTAGTGCTTTGTCAACAAAGAAAGGGCTCTTCGACAATGCCCGAAAGTTTCCGTAAGTTCCCCATTTTTGACGTAGTACCCTTCCGCCCATTCGAGAAAGTGAACGGCGAGTTCCTGACAAGAGATACCCGATTTCGTTCGAGTAGGGGGCAATTTTCGACCGTTGGCAAGATATTCGGCCAGAAGGTGCTCGTATTTCTCCCTGCTTGCCTTACTTCCGTGGATTCCCAGATAGAAGCGGTGTCCCCCCAGTTCGATGAACGCCTGCCCGGTGGCTTTGTGGAGACGGTAAGATGGTAAGTTCTTCTTCGGCATAATATGGCTCCTTATGCTACATGGTGAAAGAATACCGGGTACTACCCGTTATTCCGGCATTTTTGCAGCACTTCGGAACACCCGAAGGTAAGACCTAACTCTTTCTGCTTACTGTACTTACGACAATGGAGCCAGACGGACTCGAACCGACGACCCCCGCGTTGCAAACGCGGTGCTCTCCCAACTGAGCTATGACCCCAAGAATTTCACAATTCTCTTTCCTATTTCTGGGTATCTACTTTACTCCAGTAACTGCAATCAATCAAAAATCAGTATCGCTTCAAGCCTTTTGAAATCAATATGTTGCAACGATGTTTTACACCGAGTAAACGTTGTCCATTCGCCGAAAAATCATTTACATGGTTCAATTGCAATGCGTTGAAAACAAAGGGGTTATGATGTTTTTGAATTGCAGCTGAATTCATCAACTGGAGTAAACGGCATACCCAGATTCCTATTTGTGATAGCCTAACGACTTGATCACCGATAACATCTCCTCATACGTGATGAAACGACGACGATTCTGTAACTTGTACTGGTCGATCGCCTCCGCTAACTGCTGAGCGTCAGGCGATAAACCATCGTAACAATTCGAAAATTGACGACGCTCCACGCCCGCTGGAGGAGCTCCGCCCGAACCAGCTGAATTCATCCCCCGACGCTGAACAAACGGATAATTCATGCCTTCGTTGCTCATGGCTAATTTCCTATGTTTCCAATGACTTCAATACCAGGACCACTCCATCCTCGGCAAATATTAAAAACCTTAGTGAATCTTAACAAAAAAAAAACAAAAATTAAGCCAACCCACCAAAAAAATCCTGCCTCTCAACCATTCCTCGAAAAATTCAGCCCAACAACCAAAAGACCGATAATATTCTTAGGAGCCGTATCAAAATAAGTTGAACAATTGTACAATATCGACCCGCGCTTCAACCCCCAAGTTGCGGCGCCGTATTGATTTTTCGGCCGCCTCTACTCGGGGCTCTTTGAACATGTTATTTCTTTACTGTTCCTTAGCTTGTCCCTCGAAAAAAACTTACCCAAGGTTTTATTCTGTTCGGAACACCAACCATCCGGGGGCTACGGCGCCGTGTTGTTTCTCTGGCCGCCTACACCCCCGGCTCTTGGGGAACCCCCTTTTGGGAAAACTTGTTCTTCCCTTGTCTCTTCCTGTCTCCTTTCCCTACGCTTCTTCATCCGGCCGACAAACCACTTCCTTTGTCGATCATCCTTCAACACTCCGTCGACCAAACTCTTGACAGGTTTTCATCTCACTCAATATTTCATATCCCTCTGTTCACAAAGAACTTAAATATAGAAAATTTTCCCTTCCAACATTATAGCCCCTCACACTAACACCTTCATCGTATTTTTATAATATTTTAAGAGAGTCTTTCCTCACAGCCCTTCTGTCGATACAATGTCGTTCAGGAACCCAATGTAAGGATTGTTGCCGGAGTACCGACTAAATGGGACAAGGGAGCTCGGAGTACCGGCTAAATAAGACGAGGGAGCCCGGAGTACCGGCTAAATGTGGGGATACCAATTCATTTCGATATATCAATAATATTCGCTTCCCATGAAAATTTCCTGCGAACGTGATAAGTTTTCCCAAGCGTTTCAACTCGCAGCGTCCGTTGCTGCCGTTAAAGACGTCAAACCGGTTCTTCAAAACGTCAAAGTCAGTATCGCCGGCGGAGGCGTCCTCCTCCAAGCGACCGATACCGAAATCGGAATTCGACTGCTCCTCGAAGGATGCGAAACCGTCGAAAAAGGAGACGCCATCCTCCCCACCAAACGCTTCAAAATGATCCTTCAGGAGAGCAACGAACAAACTCTCCTCATCGTCTCCGATCAGGAAAAAACCGTTGTTTCCGGAGCCCGAAGCCGATTCACGCTGCCCACCCAGGCAACAGACGAGTTTCCCGATGTCGAAGACTTCGCCGAAACCGCCTATCACGAAATTACCGTCAAAGTCCTGCGGGAAATCATTCGCCGCACCAGCTTTGCCATTGACGAAGAAAATACCCGATACGCCCTCGGAGGCGTCCTCCTCGAATTCATCGACGATAAAGTCTACGGAGTCGCTACCGACGGACGACGACTCGCCTTCCAAGAAGGCACCGCCCAATGCGTCGGCAACCATAAGGCCGAAAACACGATCTTTCCGGCCAAAGCCCTGCACCTTCTCGATCGAGCCCTCGGTGTCGATGACGATATCGTTCAAGTTGCCGTTTCCGCTCACCGAGCCCTCTTCCGTTGCGGGCGCATCGTTTTCTTCACCCGATTGATCGAAGGACGATTTCCGCGTTGGCGAACCATCATTCCCAATACCGAAGGGAAAGTCCAAATCGATATCCTCGCCGGAGCCCTGTACTCCGCCGTTCGTCAAGCCGCCATCGTTACCTCGGAAAAACAGCCCGGCGTCATTTTCTCCTTCAACGACGGAAAACTCACGCTTCACGCCCATGGCGGCGAATTCGGTGATTCGAATATCGAAATTCCTATCTCTTATAGCGGAACCTCCAAAGAAATCAAGCTGGATCCGAAATTCGTCGGCGACTTTCTCCGCGTCCTCGATAGCGAAAAAAATCTTTCGCTCTTCATCAGCGACGGCGAACCCTTCCACGTCCGAACCGATGACGCTTACGTCTACGTCATCATGCCGATGGCGTAAGGACGCCGCTCGGGGAAAATATACCCAAGATTTTTACTCCGTTCGGAACACTAGCCATCCGGGGGCTACGGCGCCGTGTTGTTTCCCTGGCCGCCTACACCCCCGGCTCTTAGGTTGAAGCTACGGTGGGGCGACGGCGTAGACTCGCCTTGTCAAATTTCGAAAAATGCTCTAGAATGCGCGGCGTGGTACGTGATTCGTGGAACTATTTCCCACGAACCGCGATCCACGAACCACAAAGCATGATTATGAGTTCACAGACCGTTGAACAAAATCTCGTCGAGGAAACGAAACATCAGATCCGGACGATCGTCAGCGAAATCCAACAGCTGTCGAAGCTCGACGTTCCTCCGGACGAATACCACGGCGAATTTCTGCATCGAGTCGTCGCCGCCATGGGAGCGGTCGGCGGCGCGGTCTGGACCTTCGAAGGCGGAACCCTCACGCTTTCCTACCAGGTTAATATCAAGGATCTCGGCATCCAGGGAAGCGAAGATAATAATCGAAAACACGCCCGGTTGCTCTACCGGATGCTCCACGGGCCCGAAGGCGGAACCCTCGTTCCACCGCATTCCGGAATCGAAGGCGAAGAAGAATCCGGCAATCCGACCGACTGGCTGCTCGTCTTTTGTCCGATCCGCACCGAACTGGAAGTCGTCGGACTCGTCGAAATCATCCAGCGAGCAGACACAAATCCAACGACGCAGCGGGGATTTCTCCGATTTCTGGCCCAAGTTTGCGTTCTGGCGACCGATTACTACAAAAATCGGCAACTTCGTAACTTCGGCGAGCGGCAGAATCTTTGGACGCTCCTCGAAGATTTCACGCGGACAATCCATAGAAGTCTCGATGTCCCCGAAACGACATACACGATCGTCAACGAAGGTCGCCGCCTGATCGAATGCGACCGCGTGAGCATTGCCTTGAGACGCGGAGGTTCCTGCAAAATCGTCGCCGTCAGCGGACAAGATACGGTCGATAAACGGGCAACCACCGTTCGCTTACTCGGCAAACTCGCAACCTCGGTCGTCAAGGCCGGCGAACCGATTTGGTATACCGGCGATACCTCGGACTTCGCTCCGCAGGTCGAACACGCCGTCGAAGCGTACGTCGACGAGTCGCATACCAAGATGATCGCCGTCTTTCCGTTGACAAAGAAGCTCAAACGGGACGAAGAGGAAGAAGACGATCAAAGCAAGAGAAAAAAGCCGGAACGACCGTTCGGCGCCTTGCTGGTCGAACAGATCGAAGACAGCCGGGTTCCCGAACGTATGCGAAAACGGGTCGAAATCGTCGCGGATCATACCTGTTCGGCCCTCGGCAACGCCTTGGACCATCACAGTATCTTTTTGCTGCCGCTCTGGAAGGCGATCGGCAAGTCGCAGGTTCTCTTCACAGCCCGGATGCTGCCGAAAACCATCGCGGTGTCCGTGCTGCTCGTCGGAATCGTGTTGGCGATGATCTTTCTGCCGTGGAAGTTTCAGATGCACTGCACCGGAAAACTGGAACTGGTGATCCGACAGAAGATTTTCTCGCCCTACGACGCTGAAGTCGAAGAAGTCTACGTCGATCACAATTCCGAGGTTCGCGGTCCCTACAAAGGTTCGGACGGCATCGAATATCGAGGTTCGCGCTTGGTCAAGCTGCGAAGTTCAGAACTCGACAGCACGGGCGAGAAACTCCTCGGCGAAGGCAAAGAGACCGCGCAACAAATCGAATCGCTGGATCGGCGACTCCGGGATCCGAAACTCAACGATTCCGAAAAAACGGAACTCTACGGCCAAAAACACGTTGCCGAAATCCGCTTGGAAACCAATCGGATGCAGCAGATGATCTACGAACGGCAGCTTTATGACTTGCTCGTCACCTCGCCGATCGACGGCGTCGTCGTGACGTGGAAAGTCAAAGAACGCCTGAACACGAAGCGGCCCGTCAGCCGGATGCAATTCCTCATGGAGGTCGCCGATCCGAAAGGACCTTGGCAATTGGAACTCTCCATGCCGGAAAAACGTATGGGACACATCGCGGCCTACGAACGGGAACTGAAAGCAAAAGATCCGAACGCCAAACTTCGGGTCGAATTCGTGTTGGCGTCCGATCCGAGCGTCAAGTATTACGGAACCGTCGTCGAGAACGGAATCCATGATCGGGCCGAAGTCCGCAGCGATCTCGGCAGCGCGGGGTCGGCGTCGTCGACAAGTCTCAATACCGTGCTGATCAAGGTCGCGCTCGACGATCAAGGAGCGCTTCCGCCGAAATTGCAGCTCGGAACGGAATGCAGCGCGCGTATCGACTGCGGCAAACAACCGGTCGGATATGTTCTCCTCCATGAAGCGATCGCTTTCGTTCAGAAAAATATCATCTTCCGATTGTTTTAATGAAAAATATACCGTAGCACGGTAAGGCGGTCGCCTTCGGCCTCATCGCCGCCGCCTTCCGTTGGTCGGCTCATCTTTTGACAGTATTTGACTTTACGAAAAAAAGCGAAACGAATCAACCTTTCCGGAAAATGTCAGTCGAAGGGCGTTTCGCAGTATAAAAGTCGGAATGGAGGCGGTACTCCGCCGTAATGACGGCCGTTCCGTAATTTTTTAGCGTCCAACAAACCGTCATTGCGGCGAGTACGCCTCCATTCCGGCTGTTATTGTTATACCATTCCCATGTTTATCGACGAAGTAGAAATCGAGGCCGAGGCGGGACACGGCGGCGACGGTTGCGTTAGCTTCCGCCGTGAAAAATACATTCCTCGCGGCGGACCCGACGGCGGCGACGGCGGCAACGGCGGCAGCGTGATCTTCCGGGCGTCGCCGAATGTCGACAGTCTGATGCAACTCGCACAGCAACGAGTTTGGAAGGCGTCCAACGGCAAAGCGGGAAGCGGAGCCAATCGGCACGGAGCCGGAGCCGACGATCTTGTCGTCGAGGTTCCTATCGGAACGATGATCTTCGACAGAAAATACGACTTCCTGCTCAAGGACTTGGCGAAGTCCGGCGATGAGGTGATCGTCTGCCGCGGCGGCAACGGCGGCAAGGGCAACACTCGATTCAAGACCTCGATCAATCGGGCGCCCCGAGAAGCGGAGTCCGGCGGCAAGGGGGAATTTCGCAAGCTGCATCTCGAACTCAAAATGATCGCCGACGTCGGATTGGTCGGCAAACCGAACGCCGGAAAAAGCACGCTGCTGAGCCGCCTCTCCGCCGCGAGACCGGAAATTGCGGCGTATCCGTTTACGACGAAGCATCCGCATCTGGGAATCGTTCGGACCGATTTCGACCGTTCCTTCGTCATGGCGGACATTCCGGGCCTGATCGAAGGGGCAAGCAAAGGCGTCGGCCTCGGACACGATTTCCTGCGGCATATTCAGCGGGCCGGAATCCTGATCCATCTCGTGGAACCGGTTCCGGACGACGCGTCGAATCCGTGGGAGAACTACGAAAACATTCGCAAGGAATTGGTCGAATTCGACAAAACACTCGGAGAACGAACCGAAATCGTCGCCGTGACGAAGGCCGACCTGCCGGAAGCGGAAGACGTTCAACGGGAGTTCGCCGAAAAGTTGAACCGGCCCGTTCATCTGATTTCCGCCGCGACGGGATTCGGCCTCAAACCGTTGGTCGAAGCAATCGCCAAAATTCTCACGCCGAAAGAGGCGTGGTAGGGATTCCGGCGACGAACACAATCTCCGTCATCCCCGCGCAGGCGGGGACCTAGAGAAGAGATTCGAATAGGCTCTTGCACACGTTGTTGATGGATGCAAACGGTCAATAAAGCTTTCGCTTGAAAATAAAATACCCAGACTCGCTGCGCGGCTAAAACGCAAGCGATCGATAAACCGGGTATGAAACTTTCGAGCGGAAGCCTAACATCTTTCGTCTAGGTCCCCGCCTTCGCGGGGATGACGAAAAACGTTCACCGCCTATTCGAGCGGATTGAACACGAACCCGGCGATCAGTTTCGGATAAAAATAGGTGCTCTTCGCCGGCATTCGGTCGCCGAGCAGGCTGAGCGACTTGATATGTCCGACGGTCGCCGGCATGACGAGGGCGGCCAAAGGATAATCGCCGTTCTTCAACTCCGTGACGACTTCCGACACGAGATGAACGTAGGTCGGCTTCGCATGGTTCGGCTGGTTGAGAAGCGTTTCGACGATCAGGCGATGCAGCAGACTGACGCCGAGCTCCTGCCATTCCGGATGGTGGTCCGAAGCGACTTCACTCATTTTGGCCTTTCCGACTTCGGTGATTTTCGTCAGCAGCCAGGTTTTGTCTTTCGCGGCGTAAAGACCGATCGCGTCCTGTCGCCGTGTTTCCGGAGAATCGGCTTCCTCAATGCGAGCCCAAACCTTTTGAGCGTCGTCGGGACCGTGTCCGACAACTTCCGTCGTGAAGCAGTCGCCGAGTTTCGCCTTGAGTTCGTCGCTGGAAAGTTCCGGCAGACCGGGAAACAGCCGATGGGTCGGCAAAACAATCAACCCGGGGTCCTCCATCGCGATACAGACCATGAGGACGAAGTTCGCCGGATGGTCTTCCGTCAACAGGCCCATGTCGGCGATCTGGAGCCGATAATTACAGGCGGTTTCGTAACGATGATGTCCGTCGGCGATGAAAATCGGCTTCGGCTCCATGGCTTTGACGGCGGCGTCAACGGCTTTCGGTTCGTCGACGATCCACATTCGGTGAATCACGCCGAGATGGTCGGTCGCTTCGAGCGGTTCTTTTCCTGAGGCGGCAACGGCGTCTTCGAGAATCTGCTGCAAAGAGTTCTTTTCGTCGGGATAGAGCCCAAAAATCTGGCTGAAATTCGTCTTGCAGGCCGTCGTGAGCATGAGCCGATCGAGTTTCGGTCCGCTCATCGTGATTTCGTGCGGATAGACCATTCCGTAACCGAAGGGAACCGCTCGGCAGCGGCACATAAATCCTTTTCGGGTAAACGCTTTGCCTTCGGCTTCGAAAATTTGGTGATAAACGTAAATCGCGGGCTTTTCGTCCCGGACGAGGACTTCGTTTTGCTTCCAATCGGCGAGCGTCTTCGCGGTCCGGGTATACCGATTATCCGAAGCGTCGTCGGTCGGCAACATCTTGTCGAGAATCAGTCGAACGACGTTGTTCGGATGCTTGGCGTAGAGTTCGTCCTGCATCGTGTCGTCGATCACGTCGTACGGCGGCGCGACGACGTCGCTGAGCGAATTGATTTTCTCGGTATTGTATCGATACCCGGCAAATGGTTGGATTTCCATGAGATTATTGATTTATCGGTTTTCAACGAGCTGCGACCTGTGGTCGCAGAGGGTACGGTGAGTGTTCGGATGCACGAAATCTGGTGCAACTTCCACGGCGGGCTCCATGACGAAGTCTCGCCGCAGCATTTCGGGATGGGGAACGGTCAACGTCTCCGTTTCAACGATCATCTCACCGAAAAGGAGAATATCAAGGTCGAGTGTTCGCGGTCCCCAATGTTCTGTTCGCACGCGACCGAAACGGTGCTCGATGTCGTGAAGGACGTCGAGAAGCCGTTGTGGAGGAAGCGTCGTTTGAATCACCGCGACGGCGTTCAGGTAGTTCGGTTGATTTGCCGGACCGCCGACGGGCTCCGTTTCGAGAAATCGACTGATTCGAACCGTACGGATTTCCGGAGTCGTTTCGAGTTGTCGCCAAGCGGCGTCCAAGGTTTCCCGACGGTCGCCGAGATTCGAACCGAGTCCCAAAAGGACGTCGTAAGTTGTCAATGATCTCTCCATCGGATGATTTTATTCGAGGACCGTCGTTTCGACAATAGGGAATCATCGACAAGCCAGACGAAGTCGTGAGCGGCCCCAACTCCTCCCCCGGTTGAGGATTTCTCCCGATCGAGTATCATGGAACGGTTTCGAACTCATGTCGGGCGGGCTTTTTTTGATGGTCTTCGCCTCATTGAGGCGCGTTCCGTTCGTCAGAGGCCGCCCATCGGCAACGGGTTTCTTGAAAATTTCAACCGACCGTTTATTGAGCCAGCCATGTCCCATTCAACCTGCGAAGCTTGCGGAAAATGCCCGATTTCCAGCGGTTCGACGACCGCTGCCACCCAAATGAGCGGAGCCGACATCGTCGTCCAATCGCTCGTTTGCGCCGGCGTCGACACGTTGTTCGCTTATCCGGGCGGCTCGAATATTCCGCTGCACCAATCGTTGTCCCGTTATCGGGACAAGCTGCGGGTCGTGCTGCCGCGTCATGAACAGGGCGGCGGCTTCGCGGCCCAGGGATATGCCCGCGTGACGGGGAAAATCGGCGTCTGCATGGCAATCAGCGGTCCCGGCGCGACGAATCTCGTGACGAGCATCGCCGACGCCAAAATGGACAGCATCCCGCTGCTGGCAATCACCGGCCAAGTCGGTACGGCTTCGATCGGCAGCGACGCTTTTCAAGAGACGCCGATGGTCGAACTCTGCCGGGGAATCACGAAGCATCATTATCTCGTGACCGACGTGAAAGACCTCGCCCGGATCATTCGTGAGGCGATTTTCATCGCGACGACCGGTCGGCCGGGGCCGGTGCTGATCGACATTCCGAAGAACATCCAGGTCGCCCAATGCGTGCCGGATTTCAACGCTCCGCTGGACCTGCCGGGATACAAGGACGGCGCCGAACCCAAGCAGCCGCCGGAAGACAAACTGAAAGCGGCCGTCGAGGAAATCAAGAAGGCGAAACGGCCGATTCTCTACGTCGGCGGCGGCATCGTGACGGCCGACGCGGCGGCGGAACTGCTCAAACTGGCGGAAAAGACGCAAATTCCCGTGACGACGACCATGATGGGCCTGTCGGCGTTTCCCCGCGACCATCATCTGTCGCTCGGAATGCCCGGGATGCACGGAACCGCTTACGCCAACCTCGCAATCCACGATTGCGACCTGTTGCTCGCGCTGGGCGTCCGCTTCGACGACCGCGTGACCGGCAAGCCGTCGGAGTTCGCCAAGAACGCCGTGATCGTACACGTCGACATTGATCCGTCGGAAATCAACAAAGTCAAACAGGCGGATATCGCGATGGTCTGCGATGTGAAAGCCGCCCTGACCGCGATGAACGCCCAGTTGAAAACCTTCAAACCGGTCGCGGAGATCAAAAGCTGGCACAAAAAGATCGACCAGTGGAAGGCCGAGATGCCGCTGAGCTACGATACGGAAGCGAAACATATCGTTCCGCAGTACGCGATCGAAGAACTCTGGAAGGCGACGAAGGATCGGGACGTGATTATCGTGACCGGCGTGGGACAGCACCAAATGTGGTCGACGCAGTTTTATCATTTCGACAAGCCGCGAACCTGGGTTTCCAGCGCCGGCCTCGGAACGATGGGCTTCGGCCTGCCCGCCGCGATGGGAGCGAAGCTCGGTTGTCCGCAAAAATTGGTCGTCGACATCGACGGCGACGGCAGCTTTCTCATGAACGTGCAGGAGTTGGCGACCTGTTATTGCGAAAAGATTCCCGTCAAAGCGATGATCCTGAACAACCAGCATCTTGGTATGGTGGTCCAGTGGGAAGACCGTTTTTATCAATCGAACCGCGGCAACACGTATCTCGGCCCGATCGACAATCCGGAGACGTTCGGTAAGGGGATCGGCATCACCCCGGCGGTCCGGTATCCCGATTTCGTGACGATTGCCAAGGGTTTCGGTTGGGACGGAGAATTCGTTTCGGAAAAGTCGGAACTTCCCGCCGCGATCCAACGGATGATCGACGCTCCGGGCCCGTATCTGCTCGACGTGCAGGTTCCCTACCAGGAACACGTGCTGCCGATGATCCCCGCCGGAACGACTGTGCAAGAGATGATTCATCGATAGGACGTTGGCGTAAATTGGGATGTTTAGATTTTGCCGAAAGGTAAAGTACCGTCATCCCCGCGAAGGCGGGGACCTAGACGAAAAACATTACCAACCGTTTGCATCCGTAAGCAACGTGTGCAAGAGCATATTGATGTTTACCCTCTAGGTCCCCGCCTTCGTGGGGATGACGGAAAAGGGTACAACTCTTTCAGACGAAAGTCTATGCAAGAATCGACAAGGCCGCTTCTCGCGCTGCTTTTATTGGCGACGTTCTTTTACTGGGCGTCGTTGCCGCCGGTTAACGTCTGGTTCCTGGCGTTCGTCGTGCCGGTGATCTGGAGCGTGCTGATCCGCAAATCGGAATCGTTGAAATTCCGATACGTTTACGGCGTGACGTTCGTGTTCTGGTTGGCGTCGATCTGGTGGATCGCCTGTCCGCATCCGCTGACGACCTTCGGCTTGCTCGCGCTGGCAGGATATCTTTCGATTTACTGGCCGTTGTTCTTCGCCGCTTCACGGATTGCCGTTCATCGATTCGGCGTTCCCGTGGTCCTCGCCGCTCCGATTTGCTGGGTCGGCTGCGAGTTTCTGCGAAATCATCTGCTCGGCGGCTTTTCGTTCTGCTCGTTGGAACACGCGCTTTATCTGAAACCGAAATTGCTGCAAATCGCGGACCTCGGCGGCGGATACCTCGTCGGCGCGATGATCGTCGCCGTCGGAACCGGCATCGGATCGCTCTGGCCCGTTCGAACATCGGCGCAAGAGCCGGGGGTGTCAGCCCCCGGATGCGCTGCGTCGCCGAAAAAGTTCAACCCTCCGGGGGCTGCGGCGAGTACGCCTACACCCCCGGCGCTTGGAGCTTGGGCTTCGGCGGCGTTCGGAATCGCGGTTCTCCTGACGACGGCGGTTTACGGAGCCGTTCGGTTTTCCGATTCGGAAGTCGACAAACGTCCGTCGATTCGCGTCGCGGCGTTGCAGGGCAACATTCCGGTCGTCTTCAAGCTGCCGCCGGAATACTTCGATCAGGTTTTCGAACAGTTTCGCGACTTGACGTTCCAGGCGGCGGCCGAAGAGAAGAAACCGGCGTTGATCATCTGGCCGGAAACGGTTTGTCCGCTCAACAACTTCGAATTTCGAAACGGAGCGAAACCGGAAGACATCGACCTGACCGAAGAACAAATCGCGGAGAACCAGGCCCAATTCGGTCGGATGGCCCGGACGACCGGGGTTCCGCTGCTGATCGGACTCTCGACGCTGATCTTCGACGGCAAGCCGCGACCGAAACGGTTGAACTCGGCGATGTACGCCGAGGCCGATCGTTTCGGCAAGGAGACGATCGGACCGCGTTACGATAAAGTTCGGCTCGTGATGTTCGGCGAATATATTCCGTTGTCGTCGTTTCTCCCCGACGATTTCTTCCTGAAGACGATTTGCGTCGAAGCAACGCCCGGCAAAGAACCGGTCGCGATTCCGCTGGACGGCATGACGCCGAAAAGCAAGGATTGGGCGGCGGTCAATATTTGTTTCGAAAGCACGATTCCGCATTGGATCCGCGAACAGGTCCTCACGCTGAAACGGCAAGGCAAAGCACCGAGATTGCTGATCAATATCTCGAACGACGGCTGGTTTTGGTTTTCGCAACAGATCGACCAGCATTTGGCGACCCACGTTTTCCGGGCGATCGAGAACCGGCTGCCCTATGTCACGGCGACGAACGGCGGCTTCTCCGCGATCATCGACGACAGGGGACGGATTCTACAAATCGGCAAACGCGGAGCCGCCGAAGCGGTCGTCGGCGACGTCAAACTTTCGGGGATCGAGCCGCTCTATCACCGGATCGGCGACTGGCCGCCGTTCGTTTGCTCGCTCCTTGTTTTGATCTTGCTCGTTCTCCGACACCGAATCCGTGATTAGGCTTTCGCCAGAAAACGATCGGCAATAAAACAGAGCACGAAGCGTCAGCGAGTGTTTTGAGCACATTCCTCGCTGACGCGTCGGGCTCTGAAACAGCCTTATTCCGATGCCCGGTCGTCGTGAAGGCGGATTTCGGAATCCTTGATCCGAATGTCATTGGAAAGATTCATGTGTTCCGTTCGAAGGTCCATGCCGAGAACGCCGGTATCGTAACGATTACCTTCCAAGAGCACCCCGCGGCAACCGTCGAAGAAAAACATCGTCCGGTCCATAAAGGGACGATAATTCCGCGACCTCTGAATCGTGTTGTCGCGGAACACCAAACCGTCGACGGATCGAGCGAAAAGGATCGCCGGATCGAAATGTTTGAATTCGTTGTTTTCGATCCGGATATTCCGATGGAAGGCGGCATCGGTTTCCGAAGTCGGCTTGAACGACGGCGTCACCGTGATCACCGCTTCACCCCATTCGGGTCCCGACGTAAAACAATCCTCGAACACGTTGTCGCGGATCAACAGGTCGCCGCAGGCGCCGGACTCGAACCAGAAACTCGTATCGCCTTCAACCAGGATCGCGGCGCCGGCGCTGCGAAAATAATTGTTTTCGATCACCGTCCGGAGCGGCGTCGTAACGAGAATTCCCCGAGCCCGGTTCCGTTTGTTGATCCGGCAATTCCGGACTTCGAGTTCCGCGTTGAACGTCTTGTTTTCCATGACGCTCCGGTCGCCGATTCCGTTCGGAATATTTTCCTTGAAACGGATCCGGTGTGTTACGATTTTTCCGTCCTCCTTGACCGTTTCGATCGTTTCGATCGTTGCCGTTTCTTTCCGTTGCATCGTTTGGGCGTCGAGGAACCAAATCTCGTCGCCGGCCTTGAACGAATACATCGGAGCTTCCCGCTGTTCCCGTGATACTTCGACGGTTCGGTCGTCGATCCGTTGCCGGATCATCATGTTTTTACCGTGCAGGTTCAGGAAGTCGTCGCCCATTCCGGAGCATTCACAGTTCTCGACCTTGACGAGCCCCTTCATGTTGTTCAGGTGAAAGGCGTCCGCCGCCGTGCTGAAAACGCGGCCCTTGGCGTCGTTCGCCTTGCAGTTCACGTTGTCGAGCGTCAGGTTTTCGGTTCGTTGCGCAATCACGCCCAGACCGAGCGCATGGAAAAGATCGACGTTCCGGATCGCGATGTTTTTGCTCGACTGGATATTGAAACCGTATTTGCCGAAACTCACGTCGAGCCAAAGACCGAGCAGCGTTCCGACCGGCGGCTTGAATTTTGGTTTGGAATGAATTCGAACCGTATCCTCGGCGATAGTTTCCGTTCGACCTTTGTACAGTTCCCAACCCATCGCGCAGTCCCGAGTCCGGTAGAGCATTTCCTTCGTTTTCGGATCGAACAGGTTGTCCCGTTGCGGAACGCCCTTCCAACCCTCGCCGTGAAACACGAGCCGTTCGTTTTCAATATCGAACGGATATTTCTCCCGATCGAAACGGAGATCGACGCTTTCCTCCGTCACGGCGACGACTTCTCCTTGCACGATGAGCGGCTTTTCCCAATCGACGCTGAAATTCTTGAACGTCAGATTTTCGCCGTTGCCGATCGAAACGACCCCCATCACGCCGTGGAGGACGAATTCGCTTCCTTCGCCGTCGATCGTCAGGTTTTTGATCCCGTGCAGCGACAAGGCGTCGGACCGATGCTTTTCCGGAATCGGGAAGAAATCGTAACGACCTTTGGGAAAAACGAGCGTCGCGGAATCCTTGTTCCGACAACTCTCGACGGCGGCGTGAACCGCTTCGACGGCGTTTTCCTTCGAATTCGGTTTCGCACCGAAATCGATCACGGAAACCCGGTCGTCGGCAAAAAGCGATACGGAGACGAACAAACAGACGACAAACGGAATCATTTTAGACATCGAAAAATCTCCAACGGTATGCGTTTAGGCTTTCGCCAGAAAAATAAACCGCCAACTTTTGAGTGAGAGGGTGAAAGGGTGAGAGAGTGAAGGGAAAAACACAAGATGCGTTCTATACCGTAGCACGGTAAGGCGGCTGCCTTCGGCTTCATCGACGCCGCCTTCCGTTGGTCGGCTCATCGTTCGGCGGTATTTGACTTTACGAAAAAAAGCGAAACGGCAAAACCTTTTCTCAAAATGTCAGTCGAATGCCG
>JAVBQW010000140.1:0-16388 GCA_031548665.1 Thermoguttaceae bacterium | reverse complement strand
TATACCCGGTTGATAGTCAGTGTAGAGTGATCAGTGTAGAGTACCGATTCGGCCAAATCATCCAATACGGTACTCTACACTCTACACTTTGTACTCTACACCCATTGTTTGGTGGGTATGTTTTTTTCGAGCGAAAGCCTTAGGAAATACGGCAATTGCTTTCCCTTATATCCTAACGCCTAACGCCTAACGCCTATATCCTAACGCCTAACGCCTATGTCGCTCGTCGAATCCTTGCGTTGGAAAAAGTTTCCGGTGCTTGACAGCGGGTTCGTCTGTCTCGTCGACGTGATGGGCGACGACGTCGCCGTGGTTCAGGCTGCCCGGGTCAGCTACGGCGAAGGAACCAAAAAAATTTCCGACGATCGGACCCTGCTGCGGTATCTGATGCGGCATCAACACACGACGCCCTTCGAGATGGCCGAGTTGAAGTTGCTCGTTCGCGTGCCGATGGATTGCTGGAGACAATGGATTCGGCACCGAACCGCTTCCGTCAACGAATACAGTACCCGATATTCTCTGGCGATCGACGCGACCTACGCCACGGAACCCGATGCTTGGCGGCTCCAATCCGACACGAACCGACAGGGAAGCGGCGGCGGAATCGACGATCTCGAACTCGGTCGGAAACTCTCCGACGAAGAACGCGAATTTCATCAACGGTCGCGGAAACTCTACGAAGATCGGATCAAACTCGGCGTCGCCCGGGAACAGGCTCGAAAGGACCTTCCGCTCTCGACATACACCGAAGCGTATTGGAAAGTCGACCTGCATAATCTGTTCCGATTTCTTTCGCTCCGAATGGAACCGAACGCCCAATACGAGATCGTTCGGTACGCAACGGCAATCGGCGAACAAATCGTCAAACCGCTGTTTCCGAGCAGTTGGGAGGCGTTTCTCGATTACCAACTCGATTCGCTCCGACTCAGCCGACTTGACCAAGGCGTGATTCAACGGCTTGCGGAACGACAAGCGGTTCCTGCGTCGCTGGAACAGTTTCTCGCCGCTCAGGATTCCGCTTGGCAAGGACTCGAACGGAGCCGGGAACGCGACGAATGTTTGGAAAAACTCCAGCGTCTCGGTTTGGTCAAAAAATAGCATTTATTTAGCCGGTACTCCGTTAATCATTTAGCCGGTACTCCGGCGTTCCCCCGATAGACGATGCAGAAAAACGCCGTCGTTCTTCTTTCCGGAGGGCTTGATTCGACGACCGCCGCCGCCGTTGCCAAGGCGGAGGGATGCGAGCTCTATGCCTTGACCATCGATTACAATCAGCGGCACCGGATCGAACTGGAGACTGCGGCGAGAATCGCGAATTTTTTCAATGTCCGTAAACACGTTGTGCTTCCAATCGATTTACGAATTTTCGGCGGCAGCTCCCTGACGGACTCGATTGAGGTTCCTAAAGACGTTCCGCTGACGGAAATCGGCAAAACGATTCCGAATACCTATGTTCCAGCGAGGAATACCATTTTTCTTTCCCTGGCTTTGGCGTTCGCGGAAACGGTCTCGGCATCGGAGATTTACATCGGCGTCTCGTCGATCGATTCCAGCGGTTATCCCGATTGTCGGCCGGAGTTCGTTCGGACTTTCGAACAGTTGGCGAACATCGCAACGAAAGCCGGTTTGGAGTCCCATCCGTTTTCGATCCGGACGCCGTTGCTCGAATTGAGCAAAAAAGAAACGATCGAACTCGGACTTTCCCTCGGCGTCGATTATTCGTTGACGTTCACGTGTTACGACCCAACGCCGGAGGGATGGAGCTGCGGACATTGCGAATCCTGCCTGCTGCGGCTCGACGCTTTTCGACAAGCCGGAAAAACCGATCCCATTCGGTATTTTCCGTAGACGCCCCATTCTTCATTACTCTTCTTTGGTCGGATCAAATGCTTCGTCGTCGCTATCGGCGGCTTTGGGATAGAGCGCCTGTTCGATTTCCAGCGGCAGAGCGCTGGGCAACGGATTGACGCGAACGACGTTGCCGTCGCGGCCGATCAGGACAAGCACCGGGGTTTCGCGGATACTATAGTATTCAGCCAAACGGAGCAGCTCCTTTTTCGGAGCCAGCTCGTCGACAAGAATCGGCCAAGTGATCCGTTTCTCACCAGGAAACACCGTTTTTCGAATAAAATCCTGAACGGCCTTCGTTCCGCCTTGAGTACACACGCCGACGACATCGAAGCCTTTTTTTCCGTATTGATCGAGAAGATCGAGGAACTGCGGCATTTCGAGTCGGCAATGAACGCAACTCGGCTCCCAAAATTGGACGAGGACGACTTTCCCTTTGAGCGTTTCAGGATCAAACAAATCGCCGGAAGGCAGAATACCCTCGAGCAACATCGGTTTGCCTGGCAGAGAGAGCAATCGGGCGGTTCCTTGCAGTTCCCGACCGAACGCGACATTGACGAGATCTTTCGATTTCACGTAATACGGAGCCAATCGTTCGGCGACGACGAGCATCATTCGATCTCGTTGGACCGGCGGCATCGTTTTAATCGCGTCGATCAGCTGTCGAACAAGCAAGGTCGATTCATGTTCCTGATACGTTTCGAGAAAAAACAACAACCGATCGACGAAAGCATTAAAATCGAGCTTCAACGGTTTCGGATTGTCAAGACTTTTCGGCGCCGTCACGATCCGTGTTCCAATTTTCAAAATATGCGTTTCGAGCGACTTGACGACTTTTTCGCAACCCTCTCGCTGTTCGTAATCATCGACGGCGGCAATCAGTTTTCCGAAATACTTCGACGGATCGGCGTAGGCAAGCATGATTTGAGCGTAAGCTCGTTTCCGCAAAGTCCAAAGTTGAAACTCTTCGGAAATCGTTGGATCCGCCAAAATTTTTTCGCAAGCGTCGCGGACGGCTTCTGCCGGCGCCGTCTGATCGGCTTGGAGTTGTCCCAGTGTCATCAATCGCTGGGATTCCTTATCATGTTTGACGACGAAATCGCGGAGTTCTTCCAAGGAACCGTCCGGCACGGAAAACTTCGCCTCCGTTGTTGTTTTCGTTCCCGGCTTTTCCTGAGCCGCCAGAAAGGACGGCAGCAGGAGGAACATCGACACCGAACAAACACCAACGGCTTGAAAAATGAAGCGTCGCATGGCAAGAAAGAGTACGGGAACGGAACGAAACAGAAAATCGCCGATTATTTTATTGTAGTCCGGTTTCAGGAAAATACCAGAGAGCAACGGACAAGGAAACTGAAAAGGACGAACCGCGTTTCCACGAACCGATCCGGTTCCCCTTCCGCGTTTTTCTCTTGGCGGATAAAATTTCCTGTTGGAAAACATGAACTAATACACGTCTTGGAAAGTTGCCGATGCCTCAAGTCCGAACCGATCTCCGTAATATCGCAATTATCGCCCACGTCGACCACGGAAAGACCACGATGGTCGACTGCATGCTCCGGCAGAGCGGACAGTTCCGCGACGCCCAGCTCACCGGACAGCAGATTCTCGATTCCAACGACCTTGAAAAGGAACGCGGAATCACGATTCTCGCCAAAAACATCGCGATTCCCTATAAAGACGTTAAAATCAATATCATCGACACGCCGGGACACGCCGATTTCGGCGGCGAAGTCGAGCGGGTCCTCCGCATGGCGGACGGCTGTCTCGTCCTTGCCGACGCCGCCGAAGGGCCGATGCCCCAAACCCGATTTGTCCTTGGAAAAGCTCTCGAGTTGGGACTTCCGGCGATCGTCGTGATCAACAAGATCGACCGCAAGGACGCCCGACCGCAGGAAGTCGTCAACGAAATGTTCGACCTCTTCATCCAACTCGGAGCGACTGACGAAACGATCGATTTTCCTTATCTCTTCGCCAGCACCCGGAACGGTTTCGCCTCGCTGGAATGTCCGCCGCCGGGAACCGACCTTTCCAACGGCTCGATTCTCCCCTTGATGGATTTGATTTTACAAAAGATTCCGGCGCCGTCCGTCGAGATCGGCGATCCGATGCAGATGCTCGTCACGACGATCGCCTGGTCGGAATTCGTCGGCCGCATCGCGATCGGCAAGGTCAACGCGGGCAGCATCCGCAAGGGAATGAACGTCGTGATGATGCAGCAGCACGACAAACAGACGCAGGGAAAAATCGCGCAACTCTATACATTCGACAATTTGGGCCGGACCGAAGTCCACGAAGCGGACGCCGGCGACATCGTCGCGGTGGTCGGTTTGACGGACATCGAAATCGGCGACACGCTTTGCTCGCCGTCGCATCCGGTTGCGCTGCCGAGAATCCACGTCGACGAACCGACGCTCCGGATGACCTTCGGGATCAACAATTCTCCAATAGGCGGTCGAGAAGGAAAGTTCGTCACGAGCCGACATCTCAGGGATCGATTGATGCGTGAGTTGGAAAAAAACGTTGCGCTGCGGGTCGAACCGATCGACGGTACCGAACAGTTTTCCGTGTCCGGCCGCGGCGTGCTGCATCTTTCGGTGCTGATCGAAACAATGCGGCGTGAAGGATACGAATTGTCGATCGGCAAGCCCGAGGTGATTTTCCGTGAACGCGACGGCGTCGTGGAAGAACCCTTCGAAACACTGGTCGTCGAGGTTCCCGACGCGCAAACCGGTCCCGTCATGGAGTTGATCGGCTCCCGGCGCGGCCAACTCCTTGAGATGAATAATCGCAACGAGTTCAATATTCTCAAGTTTTCGATTCCGGCACGCGGTCTGATCGGTTTGCGGACCCGGCTGCTGACGGCGACGCAGGGAAACGCCGTGATCAATCACCGTTTCGAGGGATACAAACCGAAAGAAGAAGGAATTCCGGAACGCGGCAACGGCGTGCTGGTTTCGATGGTTCCCGGCAAGGCGAACGCCTTTGCGCTGGACTCGCTCCAGGAACGTTCGCATCCCTTCGTCGCTCCCGGTGACGTCGTGTACGAAGGAATGATCGTCGGCGAAAATTCACGCAACGAAGACATGGACGTCAATCCGACGAAAGAAAAGAAATTGACGAACATGCGGGCCAGCGGCAACGACCGCAACATCATCTTGAAGCCGCCGCGAAAGTTCACGCTGGAGGAAGCGCTCGAATACATCGAGTCCGACGAACTGGTCGAAGTCACGCCGTCGATCATCCGATTGCGAAAAATCCTGCTGAAGGAAATCGACCGCAAACGCGCCGCCCGCCGCGAAAAAAGTTGACGGTCCTGTAAACCGCAGATAAAATAAGGACACGAGGATTGAAGATCATGTCCATTGAAAAACCGTCCGTCTATTTGGAACCGTCCTTTATCAGCATGTTGGCCGCAAAGCCGAGTCCGTTGCCGAAGACGCGCGGTATGCAGGCGGTATCCGAAGAATGGTGGGAAACCAAGCGAAAGAATTATGATCTCTTTATCTCGGACGCCGTGTACGTCGAGATTGCGACCGGAGATTCGGAGGCGGTGGAGCGACGCATGGAATTGGTCGAAGGAATCCCCGTTCTCGAATTGACGGATGAAATTCGATCATTGGGGAAATTTCTCCTCGCTCTGCATACTCTGCCGGAAAAAGCACTCGACGACGCCTACCACATTGCCTGTGCCGCCGTCCATGGCATTGATTTTCTGCTGACTTGGAACTGCAAACACATCGCCAACGAACGAATGAAGCCGCTCATCGTTGAAGCATTGCGTTTGAAGGGATATCTTTGCCCGATTCTGCTGACACCTTATTCCGCTTTGGGAGTCGATACCGATGCTTGAGCATACCACGGAAACAGAATGTCCGATTTTAGCGGAAATCTACCGAATGCGTGAGAAACATGCCGAACAATGTCAGGGCGACTTCGACATCGTTTGCGACGATTTTGCCAAACAGTACAAGATCATCCGGGAAGAAAGGGAACGGCACATCACCGACCGCAAACGCGCCGCCCGCCGCGAAAAAAGTTGAACAACGCTTGAAAATGCAAAATAAAGAGCCGGGACCTGCGGTCCCGGTCTTTCATCGCGTCGGAGGCCGACGCGGCTAGCGGCGATTAATTGCTCCGCAGCTTGAAAACCCGTAACAGGCTCGGCGGCGGCGTGGTCGGATGCGGACGGTCCCGATTGGTCGGGAGCGATTCCCAACGCATTGTGTAACGGATTTGTCCCTTCTCATACGGCTTGCCTTGGTCGGCGTCGTCCCATGCCGAACGGCCCTGAACGCCGGGAAAATCGAGTTCGACTTTCCCGATTTCTTTCGGCCAACGCACCGGACTCGGAGCCTTGCCGATCGGTTTGAGCGTCGCGGAATCCAGCAGCCAACGGCCGCCGCCCTTCTTCGCATGGGAATAGGATTGCGTCAACTTGCCGTTCTCGATTTCCACGGGACCGAAACCGACTTCGCCGATGATCGAGCCGCCGCCGGAAAATTCCCAACGATAATCCCAGTCGCTCGTCTGGTACGATTTCCAGCCGTCGGATTCCAGCCGGGCGTTACAAATTTGAAAATTGCCGGCGGTGTCGTATTTCGAATAGGAAACGACGACGCGACCGTCGAGGTCGAAACCGATCCGTTGGAGCGGATTCAAGAGTCCCCCTTTAACGGGAACCGGATCGATGATTTCGCCGGTTTCCAGCGTGATCGGCAGTTTGTACGGCTCGCCGCGGCTGTTCTCCCAATGTCGCAGGTCCTTGCTCCGAGCGTACGAAATATCGTGATTTGTCGCGCAGTCCGGCGTGTTACGCCAAACCCAGGTCATGTGGTAGAATCCGTCCGGACCGACGACGGGCGGATGGAAATAAGCGTTCATTTTCCCCTGTCCGTCGAAGAGCGGCTTGTCGAGCAGCCGGCTCCAGATTTTTTTGTCGGGATCGTAGATATTCCAAATCTGGTTGCCGTTGCCGCTGGAACCGTCGCGGTACGTGAAGAGCAGTTCCTTGTTCGGTCCCGTGACGAACCGGGGATACGTGCAACGTTTTTCGTTTTCGCCGGTCATCGAAGCAACCTGCGCCAACGACTCAATGTCGAGCGGCTTTTCGCTCCGGAAATAGATCAGCGGCACGCAGTGCATGTTTCCGGAAACGTGCAGAAACTTGTCCCGGTCGAGCGTCATCGTTACGTAATTATGGGAGTCCCAGCCGATTTTCGTCGGCAGCCGTTTGAACGTCCATTCTTTTTCATCGAGCTTCCGCTTGGCGACGACCAGATTCCGTTCGGCGTCGTAATAGGCCGCGAACTGGAGGTCGCCCTCCGTCAGCAAATCGCAGCCGACCGGATGTCCCGACCAGACGGGTTCGACGTCGACCCGTTCGACGAGATCGAACGCGATTTGGGCCTGAACGGCGATTGTCCCGATGAAAAACAACAAAAAAGAATAAACGACGGATTTCATGATTCGGCTCCGTATCGGTTTGAGGGAAAACAAACGCGCTTCGCGGCTAAAACGCAAGCGATTCGCTGGACGGAATAAAAAATCAGCGGTCCTTGTTCAGCGATTCGATCGCTTCGGCGACCTGACGTCGAACTTCATAAATTCGGTACGGATTCGGCAGGATTTTGGACGAATATCGTCCGATCGGAGACGGACATTCGACCATGTTTCGTGCCTGTTCCAACGCGGCTTCGGCCTTCGAAACATCCTTACCGGTTTTTTTGGCTTGGTCGATGAGTTGCGTCAACAGATAAAAATATTCGAAATCCTCAACACCTTCACGGGCTTGTTCAAAACGAACTGAAGAAACAATATTCCGCTCTTTCGCGCCAGCGACCAACGGGAGCGGGTTTTCCCGCCGGAGCGGAAGCTCCTGTTCGCCTGGACGGCAGGTCCCGGGGTATAAAAGATATCCGTCGCCGTTGGGATAACGGACCCAATAATACTCGCCGGGCGTCGACGTCTGGTAAATATAGGCGTGGGAACCGTATTCGTACGGATCGTACGTCAACCACGCGACGCCCCAGAATTCGTAGGCGTCGGCCCCGTATCTGAAACAGTAATAAGGCAGCAGCCGCTCGATCGCGCTATACGGCGTGTCGAGGCAGAGCATTCCGTCCGTCGTGAACCAGATCCGGGAGCCGTCCGCCTTGATCTGCTTCATCGTATCGACCGGCACGATGCCGTAATGTCCGATGCCCCAGACGTTGAGCGACTGCGACCACTCCGGCACGTAACGCCAAGTGCTCGAATAGATCGGAATCTTCGGGTCGACTTCATGGATCATGTCGCAAACCGCTTTCATCTGCGTGATGATTTCCGGCGTCCAGTAATTCGGTTCGTCGGAAACATAAAGGATAAACTTCTCCGCCCAACCCTTTTCCTTGACGTGATTCCAGAACTCTCGAAGCACGCTCTGATATTTTAGCCGGTACTCCGGTCTTATCTGCGAGAAATCGGCCCCCTTGAACGGCCAGTCGCCGGGATACGGTTTCTCGCCGAAGAAATCCTTCGGCGGATGCCCCCAACCGAAACTGTACAGGAACATCGGCGTGTAAACCTGCCGGACTTTCCGTTCGTTGAAATACCAGTCGGCCGTCTTGTCGAATTCCGTCCAGTCGAAGACCGGTTTGCCGTCCTTGAACGACAGGGGCGGACTCGGCATGATGCTGTCCGGCGCGAGCCGGTTGGCCGTCATGAATTCGATGACTTCCTTTTCGAACGATTTTTCGTCGCCGCCCCAGTATTTCCGGCCGCCAGGTCCGAAACGGACGTCGTAAATCGCCGAAACATGGTTCTCGTCGGGAAGCGTGAAGTCGCGGACCTTGATGCCGACAAGACGATCATAAACGCGGTTGTCGCCTTCCCATAATTCGAAGTTCGCGAGATATGAACCCGGTGGAGTGTCCTTGGGAATCGACCACGTAATCCACGCCGATTCCGTTTGATTCGGTTTCAGATTCAGTGTATCGTTCGGTAGCAGGGGATCGGGCCAGAGTCCACCCCAACCGTCGCAGCCCGGCGCCGACGTCGGCGACTTCCTGTACCATTTCGGTGTCTTTGTGTTGTAGTAATTCGACGGATAATCGATTCGAACATATCCGACCGTGTTGATCTCGAAACGATTTAAAGAAGGAGTTGATGGATCGCCACGCTCCAAACGCGCCGGCGAGATTTTGATTTTGAGCTTTCGAGCCGTTTCGCTTCGGATCGCGAGTTGGAGCGGTTCCTTTTCGTTCCGTGCCGCTTCGATACCGAATCCGGCGGGTTCGTCCGGTGTTGCTTGCGGCGTCGGCGGGATTTTCGTCGAAATCGTTTGCGGGAAGACTTTCATCACGGCGGGGACCTGCCAAACAAGCGGGGTTGTCGGGGGGACTGGGATCACAGGTTCGGCCTCCGAGGGAAGCAAATTGATCTGTCGATTTTTCAACGTCGGGACCACAGGTCCCGGCTCTTGATTTGAGTTTTTTGAAAATTTCAAAAAACTCTCCCGATCGACTTGCTCGGCGAAGAGACCGTCGACGACGATGATATTGTCGTGCAACAAAGTTCCGTGACCGTTCATCGTGAGATGCAACGTCATGAATTTGGCGTCCGGCGGCGTCGTGACGACTTCGGCGACGCGCGTCCAGTCGGTCGTTCCCGAAATGTCCTGGTTGATCGACGACATGCCGCCGTTCACGCAGTGCTTGCCGTCCGCCGTGTGGAAATGAAGATGGATCCGCGCCGTTTCAAGGTCGATTCCCTTCATCCAACCCTGGACGAGATACGTATGGTTCGGCTCGATCTCGATTCGCTGTGTCCAACCCCGCCAACTGTTCGGCGCGTGTTTTTCGACGTCCAGCCGCAAACACTGCTTGCCGAAACGGACGATTTCCGGCGCCTTTTCCAGCGAATATCGAACGCCTTCCTGTGGATTGACGTCGTTGCGGTTCCAGTCGTCCGGCAGGCTGAAACCCGTTTCGAAATCGCCGTTCTTGACGAGACTTGCCAACCCGACGAACGGGTCGACGGCTTTCTGCAACTCGGGATGCGCCGTGTCGCTTTCCCCGGCAACGGCTTGTTGTTGCGACAAACCGGTCGGGATCTTTGTTTCATTGAAACGATAATAAACGTTGAAATACTTGGCCGTCTTGGCGGGAATGCTGATGTTGCAGGTTGCCCGAAAGTTCTCGGCGTCGAGCATTATGACCGGCGAGCCGTCGTCGAGTTTCAGGTCGGTCAGCGGTCCGAGCAGTCCGTGAGCCTGCGTTCCCCGCAGCGTCAGCAAGACGGGCACGCCGTCCATCGCCTTATCGGAAGCGTTCACGATCCGGAACGTGCTACGGCAAAGATAATTCGTCCCATTATTTAGCCGGTACTCCGGCTTCACCGACTCCGGCTTCTCGAAATCGGGCCAAGCGGTTTCGGCCGGAATGATGTTGAATGGAATGTCTTCGACGTCGCCGACGATGATTGTCGGTTCCGCCGTTGCGGTGTTGTCCGTGTCGATTCGTTCCACCGAAGCGGCGTCGAACCATGCCGTGCCGGTTCCGTACAGGACGGTTCCGATCATCATGGATTCGGCTTCTATCGGCGCCGTGAACTCGCTGGAGATTTCCTTCCAGTCGAAGGTTCCCTTGCCGTCGCCGATCACCTGATTGACGAGCTGCGAATTCTTTTCGTTGCCGACATGCAAGAACCATCCGGCGCGGCCCTCGACGCTCTCGCCGCGCACCCAAGCCTTGAATCGATATTTGGCGCCGCCGACGACGGGAATTCCGCCCTGCCGCGTCGCCGTCCAACTGGAAGCCGTTCCTTTTTCGACAGCGGTTTTCAAACATTTTTTGCCGGATTTCGGCCCGGAATTCGGGACGGCTTCGACCCAGGAATTTTGGGACGTCGGCGTGTCGGCGTCCATGAACCAGCCTTCCGGACAGCGGCCCTCGCCGGTTTCGACGTCGCCGTTGAGGAGCCCCGGCTTGGCGTCCAGCATGTCGGGAACCGTCTCAGCCTTTTCGTTGCCGAAATAAACGAAGAACTCCGCTTTCCGGCCCGGATCGGCCTCGACGGGAATCAAGAGCGTCGTTCCATCCGGCGTGAGACCGTAAACGAGTTCCGTGCCATCGGATTTCGTAACACGAAGTTCCTTCGCCGAAATATTTTGCTGAGTGTTTTGCTGAATATTTTGCTGAATCGACGGCGGAATCTTGACAGCGACCGGTTTGCCGAGAAAAGGCGTCTTCGCAATATTTTCGACGGAAACCGGCAACCGCTTCGTCCAGAGTCCGCCGCCGCTCCAGACAAGATTCGTCGGCCAATCGGCGGCAACGGCGAAAATCGTCAAAAGATGCGTCAAAAAAATCGAACATGCAAGAAAAAAGAAAGCGAAGCGTTTCATCGGTTGGTCGGATCAAAGGCGTTGGGAAGCCGTCGGACATCAAACGAACAACGTCCGTGGCGAGATTGAACTTTTCATCGTTTCATTGTTACCGAGTCCTCCGGCGGAGTCAAGCGTCTTGACGATCGATTGTTCGATGCGGTAGAATCGAGTCAAATCCAAACACGCTGCGCGGATAAAACGCAAGCGACCCTTTAACTCGAGGAAAAAAATCATGAAATCGACTCGTCGACAATTTCTCGCTGCCGCCGGTTTGGCGGTCGCCTCTCCGCTCGTCATCCCCCGTAGCGTTTTGGCGCAGGACGGCAAGCCCGGCGCCAACGACACGGTCAAGATCGCGCTGATCGGACTCGGTGGTCGCTGCACCGGAATTTATCCCAACGAAGTCAAGCCGGTCGCCGGAGCCAAGGTCGTCGCGGTCTGCGATTTTTGGCCGACCCGAATATCTTCCTTTATGAAGAAATACGATGGCGACTTCAAACCGGAACAGGGATACACCGACTTCCGCAAGATGATCGAAAAGGAAAAGCCGGACGGCGTCATGGCGGAAACCACGACGCATCAACGGGCTTGGACCTCCGCGATTGCGATGCAGATGGGTGCTCATCTTTACATCGAAAAGCCAATGGTCCTCACGATTCAGGAAGGCCGCTATCTCGTCAACGCCGCGAAAAAATACAATCGGGTCACGCAGGTCGGAACTCAACAGCGTTCGCTGCCGCTCTGCCTGTGGGCCTGCAAACAGGTTCAGGACGGAGCCCTCGGCAAGATCAAAGTCGTCGAAGCGCCGAACTTCGTCGGGCCGAACCAATGGACGGATCAACCGGGCCAATCCTATCCGGAAGGCATGAACGACGAAATCTGGGATCTCTGGACCAATCAGGCCGTGTTGCGGCCGTATCATCCGTCGCTGCACTACGGTTGGTCGAATTGGTGGGACTACGACGCCGGCGGTCTCTGCTTCGGCGTCAGCGGTTGGGGAACCCATTCTTACGACCAGGTCAACATGGCTCTCGGGATGAACGAAACGGGACCGGTCGAAATCCTGCTCGAAGAACCCTGTACGATCCAGGATTCCGGGAAATTCGTTGCGAGAAAACCGGATGACGAGGAAACCGGCGCCGAGTATTACCGTATGGCGAAAGTCAAGGGACCGCGAGGCAAGATGAAGATGTGGTTCGCCAACGGCGTCGAACTCCGCTTGACGCTCGACGGCGACCGTGGTCCCGGCTTGGGCTGCATCGTGGTCGGCGAAAAGGGCAAAATGGAGATCAATCGTCACAAAATTTCGTCGAATCCGAAGGAACTCGCCGCAAGCGTTCCCGAAGAAGCGAAGAATAAACGTCCGGAAACGATTTATCACGTCGAGAACTGGGTCGACTGCATCAAGACCGGCAAGAAGTGCAACGCCGACATCGAATACGGTCAGCGTTCGACGACGCTTTGCGAGTTGGTGAACATCGTTCGGGCGACGGCTCCGGTCGGCGAAAAGATCGGTTGGGATCCCGTCAAGGAACGCTTCACGAACAACGACAAGGGCAATGACATGCTGTCCCGGCCGCGCCGCAAGGGATACGAACTGCCGGAGTTATCGTAGTCGCTGTTCTCGGCAACGTAACAGAGCACGAAGCGTTAGCGAGTGTTTTGAGCACATTCCCTCGCTGACGCGTCGGGCTCGGAAGCTCGCTATCGTCTTGAATTTTTGTTCTCAACCAGGTCCTGAATATGACGCGATCTTTGTTTTATTCGTTGTTGCTGAGCGTCTGTTTCCTTGGATTCGCCTCCTTGAAAAACGTTTCGGCGCAGACTGTCCTGAAAATCGGAACGCCCGACGCCTACGCCAAGGAATTCAAGATCTTCCGGAATCTTGGCGACTCTTTACACAAACACACACGGCATTACGACGAGAAGGAACGACCGTTCCGCGACGTCGACCATTGCAGGGAATTTTTCGCCGACGAAAAAAATCTGGCGTTTACGGTCGGCGCGTCGCAAAACAAGGCTTGGCCCTTCGTCCATCCGGTTGGCAACTGTCCTTGGGCCGGAGTCGCCGACAAGCCCGTTACGCTCAAGATCGCTTTCAAGGTTGACTTTCCGTGTTCGGATCCGGAGAAACTGTTTTTTCTGAAAATCGGGCTGATCGACTGTGGAATCCACAACAATTCGCATTTCGACGTTTTCTTGAACGGCGAGGAAATCGCCAAGCCGAGAAACGTCATGAAATTCGACTACAATGCCTTGTCGGTCGGCGCCGCTGCGGCCTACCACCCGGAAAGCCGGGGCAAGCCGAACGGCGTCGCGGTCAAAATTCCGTTCAAAAAATTCAAAACGAACGGCGAACTCAACACGCTGGAAATTCGCGGCGTGCGCGGCGACGACAAAGCGAATTATCCGCAATGGTTCGTTTACGATTACATCCTCTGCGACGACAAACCGGAACTCCCGGAGATCGCGGATCCTACCCGGGAATTTCTCGACAAAACCATTGAGGCGATGGGGACCGAGGAAATCGTCTTTAACGTTCGTTCCGGGACTCGAGATCCGCATTGGTTCGCGACTTTCGGCAAAACAATCCTGGTCGAGACCGGGAAGCCCGAGATCGACAAGAATTTCGACAAGGAAATGTTCTCCCGAATGGGCGGGAAACTTGTCGTCTATAATTTACGGACAGGAAAATACCGATATCTGCTCGACGATCCGCTCGGCTCGATCCGCGACGCCCGGGTCCATTATTCCGGGAAGAAAATCCTTTTTTCGTACCGACCGGGAACTTCCGACTTCCACCATCTCTACGAAATCGACGTCGACGGAACCAATCTCCGGAAGCTCCCCATGGCCGGGAACTGGGACGACATCGAGCCCTGCTATCTGCCGAACGACGACATCGTTTACTGTTCGGGGCGACACCATAAATATGTACAGTGCGGCCTCATGCCCGTTGCGAATCTCAATCGGTATTTTCAAGCCGAGAACATGATTCGCGAACTTGCCGTCAATCCGGATCAGGATAATTATCCGGCCGTGATGAAGGACGGAAAAATCGTTTACATGAAATGGGATTACAACCACCGGAGTCAATTGTCGTACCATCATCTTTGGACGTTGAATCCGGACGGCAGCGGCGACATGATCTTTTTCGGCAACGCGAAACCGGGCGGCGTCTTTTTGGCGCCGAAACCGGTTCCCGACGAAAACGCGGTCGTCTTCAAGATCTCGCCCTACCATGGGGAGAGTTGGAATTGCGGCGGCCACATCGCCAAGGTCGGAACGACCTGCGACCCCAGCGACTTCTACGCCATGGAATATGTTTCCGGCGATTGGGGACCGCGATTCCACGATCCGTATCCGCTGAAAAACGGCCTGATCCTGACGTCGTCCGACAACCGAATCGTCGTGATGAATTCATCGGGCCAAATGTTCAGCGACTTCAAGTTGCCCGGCGATTTACTGACCTCGACGGAGGAGGTTTATACCGTAACGTTGAGAGGCGACCAGATCAAATGTCCCATGCTGATCCGCGACGTGCAACCGCTAGCGCCGCGGCCCCGGGAAACGATCCTTCCGGACTCCGCCGACTACGCTCAAAAAACAGCCGTCGTTTCGCTCCAGGATGTCTACACCGGACGGCAAATGCAGGGCGTTCCACGCGGTTCGATCAAGAAGTTGATGGTCACCGAGATGACGCCGGCCCCTTCGCATTATCACGGAGGAACCTGGCCTTTGTCGCTCAACGGCGGCTTCGCGATCGAACGGATTTGGGGTTACGTCGACGTTCAGGAAGACGGTTCCGCGCTGTTCGAAGTTCCCAGCGGCAAGGCGTTGGCGTTCACGGCTCTCGACGAAAACGGCGTCAACGTCAAACGAATGCAGAGTTTCGCCGGGTTCGCTCCCGGAACGATGACCTCCTGTATCGGTTGTCACGAAAATCGAACGATGACGCCGGTTCAAAAGGGCTTGCCGAATTCCTACAAGGCCGGCGTGCAAAAGCTCAAGGATTTCGGCAAATGGAAATCACCGTTCGTCGTCGATTATTTGAGAGATATTCAACCGCTGCTCGACAAATATTGCGTCAAGTGTCACAACGACGAAAAGTACGCCGGCGGATTCGAGTTGTCCCATGCGGTCGCGCCGCAATGGTTCATGTCGTATTTCAATCTGAAGTTGTTGAAAAACCAGATGATCGACGGCAATAACGCCTGGGGCATGATGCCGACGCGCTCGTTCGGCTCGGGAGGCAGCGCGATCTATCAAAAAGCCTTGGGGAAACACAACAACGAAAAATTCAGCGACGAAGACTTGGAAACGCTGAGATTATGGTTGGATACCGGTTCGTTCATGGTTTCGGTCTACGGCTCCGGCAGCACGACGTTCATCAATCAACATTTCTTCGACGTTCCCCAGTTCCGACCGGACTTGGACTTTCCCGAGTACAAGGGGTTGACCGAGGTGCTCGGAACCCGTTGCGCCGAATGTCATAAAGAGAAAAGCACCTTACCGAAAAGCGTTGCATTCGCCCCGATTGCCGCTCCCACACCGGACGGCGGCGCAAAATGGACGCCGTTCAATACACAGAACGCCTACAATTTCACTCGGCCGGAGCGTTCCGCGATGTTGCGCTTTCCCTTGGCCAAAGCCAAGGGCGGACTGGCCGGAGAAGGTTCGCATCCGATCGTCTTCGCCGACGTCGACGACAAGGATTACGTCAAAATGCTGACGTTCATTCGAGCCTGCCAACATTATCTGGACACGCAGAGTCCGCCGCACCTGTCGCCCCATTTCGTTCCCGGCAAGGGATACGTTCACAATCTCAAGAAGGCTGGCGTGATTGATCCGACGCTGCCGCCGAACTCGCCGCTTCCCGCTTTCGAAACGGACGAAAAATATTTCCGATGGATCGAAGAAACGCTGTACATTGCTCCACCGGCACAACAATAGGCCGTGAAAGCGGAACGTTTTCACGAAGTTTTTGAGACAGTAGCGTAAAAGTTGATGTTTTGACGATTTCGCCCCGAAGGGGCATTGCATCATAGCCCAGGGCAGAGCCGAAGGCGTCGCCCTGGGGGACGAGCGGTCGCCCGGTAAGGGCAGGGCACCCCCGGGGTTGGCCAGCCCCTACAGGGCGGCCGGTGGTGCTCCGCCCGGGGCCCCCGGCGGC